>JADZDL010000422.1 GCA_020851075.1 Planctomycetota bacterium
CACGAGCATCGCCAGAAACACGACGGCGGGGACCATCGAGTAGGCCTCGAAGAGGTCAAAGCAGAGGGTGCCGAGGCCCGCGCCGAGTGCGAAGCTGCCAGGGATGCTGAGCAGCAGCAGCGCGCGCCAACGTTCCTGGATCGCGCGGCGTTCGTCGAGCTTGCGCTTCCAGCCAACCAGGCGGAATGCGATCTTCGACAGCTCGAGGCCGAGGTCGGTGACGACGCCGGTTACGTGGGTGGTGCGCACGACGCCGCCGCTGATGCGCGTGATCGTCGCGTTCTGCAGACCCATCGCAAACGACGGCAGGAAGGTGAGCCAGACGCGCGCATTGCCGGCGGCGAGCGCGCCGGTGGCCTGCCAGTCGACGAGCAGCGCAAACAGGCCAAGCAGGGCGGCTTCGGCGACCATCGGCAGCACGTAGACCGACTGGAACCGCCGCATGCGGCCAAACTCGGTGAGCGCGCCGGCGGTGAACGCGCCGAGCAGGAACATGAGCGTGAGGCAGAGCAGATAACCCGCCTGCGACCACCTCATCTCTGCCACGTCGACGCCCAGTTGGGACACCGTGCCCGAGATGTGCGACGTCACCTGTCCACACGTGAGCAGCGTGAGCGCATTCGTGTAGCCGGCGACCCACGAAAGTGAGATCGCGAGACGCGCTTGCTGCGTGAAGGAGTGGGCCTGCGATTTGAACATTCGCGCTGGAAGGGAGCGGGGGGAGAAGGCTAGCGGAACGGCGCCTCGGGTTCTCGTGCTGCAAACGCTGCGCGTTGGCTCATGTTTCGGCGTTTCCCCGTTCGCTGCGTGAACGTAGCTTCTACCGACCGCATGGCCGACATCTCGGATACGACTCGCAAACGCCCCGCCTGGTTGCGGTGGTTGGGGCCGATCGTGCTGGCTGTGCTGGTGCCCACGGTGCTCGTTGGGGTCCGCGCGGCGATGGGAACGGGGCGACAGGCGTTCGAGGGGCGACTGCTCTACTGGGCGATGCCCGTCGTCTTGGGGCTGTGGCTGGCCGTGGGCATCTGGCGATTGCGCGCTGGTAGGTTCTCGTGGCGCGCGTTCGGGCGCGCCAATGCGGCGGGGATCACCATGGCCGTCCTGCTCGCGGCCGTGGTGTTCGTGGTCGCGCCGCCGGCGATGCGGGTGCAATTTGATGAGACGAGTCTGCTCGGCACCTCGCAGAACATGCACACGTCGCGCATGGCGGTGATGACGACGGCGGCGATTCCGTTCGACGGGGGTGTGCTGGCGCTCGAGAGCACGGTCGACAAGCGGCCGCCGCTGTTTCCGTTTCTCGTGAGCCTTGTTCACGATGTGGCGGGATATCGCGTGAGCAACGCGTTTGTCGTGAATGCGGCCCTGCTCGTGTTGTTGCTGGCGATCGTGCAGGGCGCGGTGCGGCGGCGATGCGGGGCGCTGTGTGGATTTGCCGCGCCCTTGCTGCTCGTCGCCGTGCCGCTGCTTGGCATCGTGGCCATGAGTGCGGGATTTGAGTTATTGGCCGCGGTGTTGCTCGTCGTCGTGCTTCTCGCCGCGCTCGATTTCGTAGCGGGGCCCGATGCGCCGCGCGCGGCGTGGTTGTTGGCGAGTGGCCTCGTGATGGCGCAGACGCGTTATGAGTCGGTGCTCGTGTTTGCCGCGCTGCTGGCGCTCGTCGCGTGGCGAACGCGCGGTGCCTTGCCGCTCGATGCGCGGTGTCGCTGGCTGCTCGGTGGGGTGCCTGGATTGCTGACGCCGCTCGTCTTCTTGTTCTTGAACGCGCAGCGCCCCGAGTTCTATCCCGAAGCCGCGGGGCGGCCGCTCGTGGCGCTGCAGCATGGCGCCGATCACGCGTGGCCGTTCTTGGTCGCGTTCTTCGCGCCGGGGCTTGCGCACGTGTTTCCTGGCCTTGCGGCGTGGTTGGCGGTGGCGGCGTTCGCGGCGCGCATCGTGCGCAAACGGGCGGCGATCGACGATCTGATCGTGCTGTTGCCGGTGCTCGCTTCGCTCGCGATCTCGCTGCTGTGGTTCTACGGCGATGTGCGCGAACCGACCGCGTTGCGGCTGTTCTTGCCGATTGCGTTGCTCGCTGGCCTCGGGGTGATCGCGGCGAAGAGCGTCTTGCCTGTGCGCTACGCGGGCGCCGCGATCCTCTTGTTTGCCGTCGTGTTTGCGGGGCTGCGAGTCTGGCAATTGCAGCGGGCGACGGTGTTCCCGCCGTTGCCGCGCACGCGCACGATCGAAGCGATCGATGCCGCCGTGGCCAATGTGTCGCACGACGCGCGCAGCACGTTGTGGGTGTCGTGTGAGGCCCAGCACCGCATCGTGCTCGGCACAGCGGCGATGACGCCTGAAGCGTTTCTGCGCCGGCGCGCAGATCTCGCCGGACTGCGTTCGCGCGGCGATCTGCGCACGATCTTCGTGGTCACCACGCCGCTCGACGCCGAGTTTGCCGCGACGTTTGGCAGTGCCGAACGGCTGGTGGCGCAGTTTGGCGGCGAGCTCGTCGCGCAGGCTGCCACCGATGCGGCGATCCGCGTCTACCGCCTGCGCATGTAGCCGCCTGGCTCAGCGCGTGGCCGCCTGGTTGGCCGTCGGAGTGTGTTCCAGCCAACGCACCTCGGCTTCGGCGTGGCGCCCGCCAAACAGTTCCGCCATCACTGCGGCGCGGTGGCGGAAGATGCGTTCGACGTCGCGCTTGACGAACAACGCCATCGTGAGGCTGGCGAGCGGCCCACCCTTGGGTCGCAGGATCACATCGTCGCCGAGCACCGTGCCACCATCACACGGCGTGAACGTGTGCGTGTGGTGCCAGATCGAATACGGCCCACGCAGCTGTTCGTCGACAAACGCGTGCGGCGGCTCCCAGCGCGCAATGCGCGTTCGCCAGCGCAGGGGCAGCCCGTGCACGCCGATGCGGTAATCAATCAGCGTGCCGATGCCCATGGGGATCGGCGGCGGCGTGAGGATCTTGAACGACAACCACGCGGGCGTGAGGCGTTCGAGGTTCTGCGCCTCGGCGAAGAACGGAAACACCGCCGCCGGCGGATGGGGGATCCACAGGGTCGAACGGAGGCGCCAGGTCTTCACGCGAGCGTCTTCGCCCACGTGGCGGCGGCGGATGCACGCCACCTGCCGCCGCTCGTCCTGCAGCGGCAGGCGGTGCAAATGCCCATGCCAGCGCCAAAGCACCAGCACGGGCCCCTCAAACAAGCTACCAGCGAACGATGAAGTCGATCGTGATGCGCTTGTCCATGATGTCCTTGTCCTTGTCCGTCAGCGCGAACTCGTAGACGGCGCCAAACTCGTAGCGCGTCGCAAACTCGGCGCGGAAGCCGATGCCGGCCCAGCTGACGAAGTGTTCGGCAGGTTGCGACCCGAGGTTGGTGTAGTCGAGGCCGCCGATCGGCAGGCCCGTGGCGCCGTCGTCGAGATAGTGCACGCCGTGCAGTTCGACGCAGGGGGCGACCACGCAGTCCGACTTCGGGTTGATGTCGTAGTCCGCGTGCACGTCCCAGTGGCCGACGACGTTGCCGTCGTTGTGGTTCGTTGGCAGACGCAGCGTGGCGTTGGCGATGAGGTGCAGGTCATCAAAACCCTTCGCAACACTCACAAACGGGCTGAATTCGCCGACGCCGCCCTGCAGCACACTGCGCGTGCCGTTTTCGGCCTGGTAGCGGATGCCTGGCGTCAGCACGAAGTCATTCTCCTTGTCGGCGATGAGCACGTACTTGAGGCCGGCGGCGAGGTCGTTCCATCCTTCGTCGTGCGGCACGACCGCGTCGGCGTGGAACTCCGAGTAGCCGTCCTTCGTCGCGATGAACGCGAGGCGTTCGGTCAGGGCGAGGCGCGCTTGCAGCGCATACACGGTCACGTCGCCGCCACCGAGGGCGGAGCCTTCGGAGAAGTTGTGCTTCAGGTAGAGAGCGCGCAGGCCCGAGTCATTGAAGGGCGACTCGAAGTAGATCGGCTGGCCGATCGGCTCATGGAACTTCTCCCAGCCCTTGAGGCCGGTGAGGAAGCCGCCGTTAGCCGGGGTTGCGTTGCTGTCCTGGCCAACCGCGAAACCGGCCAAGGAGCCTACGACGAGCAGGGAGGGAACAATGCGCTTGAGGGATGGGAGAGCCATGGTTCTTGCGCAAAGCCCGTTCGCAGCGGATCTTTCGTCTGTTCTTCGATTGCGAACTCGTTCCCGCGGCGGTGCGCCTGCGGCACTCCTCAAGCTGCGCAGATGGGCGTAGGACGTTAGAATTCACTGGGGCTTGTGCGAGGCAGTTGGGAAGGCGACAAGGCTGTCATGCATCGTCGAGAAGCCCTGGTCCTTTTGTGGTTGGCGTCGGCGGGCGCGTGCGTGAGCCACCGCAACTTCTCGCCGCGCGAGAACCAGAACGGCGCGGGGCCCACCGGGCGGCCGGCGGCCGTCTATACGATCGCGCAGGGTGACGCGCGCGGCGAAGTGCGGCTCTGGTCGGCCGGCGCGGATGTCGTGGACGCGGATGGGGCCTCGATCCTGGAGCTGCACCTCGGCTTTGAGCTCGAGAACACGGGCCAGCAGGTCCTGCAGCTCGCCGTAGAAACTTTGCAGTGCGAAGAAGTTGTCATCAGCGAGCAGAAGCAGCCGCCGTGCGCGCCGGTGCGCGTAGTGGGGGCACCCGCAGCGGCCCCGGGCACCACCGGGCGGTTCGAGGCCTGGTTTCGGCCGGGCCCCGGCGGGCCTCGGGACCTCGAGTCGTTCGCTGTACGCTTCCGCGTGGATGGGCCCCAGGGGGAGGTGCTCCAGCAGGTCGTGCCGTTTGTTCCGTATGTGCCGGGCGGCTCCCGTTACGACGATCCGTGGTACTGGCGCTCTGGTATCGGGTTTGGCTTCTACGGTCGCTACCGCCGCTGGTGAAGGTGGTTGGGGAAGTGGCCCGGAGTTTTTGCGGAACGGGCCCGTTCTGCGGCCTCGGCCGCCGTGGCCGCCCGTTTTGGAGCTTCCCCAAGTCAGCTTCGGACGGGCCGTTGCGCGGCCGAAGCGAACTGGCTAAGGCTTTCGCCCCCGGTTGGCGCTCCGCCGTGCTGCCCGCGGTGGAGAGGCGCCGGGTTTGCCGGGTCCTTACCTACCCGCGTCCAACTCTACCCCTCAACGTTTCCCGATCCCGATTCTCATGACTGACCGAGAACCCATGATCGAGGCGATCGACCTGTGCAAGCACTACGGGTCCTTCGCCGCCATCGACCATCTTTCCTTCACGATCCGTCGCGGTGAAGTTGTCGCCTTCCTTGGCCCCAACGGTGCGGGCAAGTCGACGACGATGAAGGTGCTGACGGGGTACCAGGCGCCGACCTCCGGCACCGCGCGGTTGTGCGGTGTCGACGTCGTCACCGACCGCGTTCGCGCTTGTGAGAAGCTCGGCTATCTGCCCGAAAACGGCCCGCTGTATCCGGAGATGACGCCGCGCGAGCTGCTGACGTTCTTCGGCGAAGCGCGCGGCATGGGGCGTGGCCTCCTCGCCGACCGGCTTGAGTTCGTCACGCAGGAATGTGACCTGCACGACCTGCTCGACAAGCCGATCGGCACGTGCAGCAAGGGGCAGAAGCAGCGTACGGGCATGGCGCAGGCGCTGTTGCATGATCCCGAAGTATTGATCATGGACGAGCCGACCACTGGCCTCGATCCCAACCAGATCCGCCACGTGCGCGAACTCGTGAAGAAGCTCGGGCAGACGCGCACGATTCTGCTGTCGACCCACCTGTTCCAGGAGGTCGAAGCGATGTGTGGCCGCGTGCTGCTCGTCAACGAAGGCAAGTTGGCCTTCGACGGCACGCCGGCTGAGTTCAAGGACAGGGGCAAGGGACAGATGGACCAGGCTTTCCACTCGATGACGGGAGCTCGCTGAGATGAATACCAACGTCATCTTCGCGGTCGCCAAGCGCGACCTTCGCAGCTGGTTCGGTAACCCGGTCGGCTACATCTTCATCCTGTTGTTCGTCGGACTCGGCGCATCGGCCCTGATGGTGCCGATGGAGTTCTTCACGAACAACCTCGCCAACCTCGACACGCTGAACGGCTACTTCCCGTACATCGCGGTCCTGTTCGTCGCGGCCGTGACGATGGGCACGTGGAACAGCGAACGCGCGAACGGCACGCAGGAGCTGCTGTTCACGTTGCCGACGAGCGACCTCAACCTGCTGCTCGGCAAGTTCCTCGCCAGCTGCGGCGTCTATACGCTGGCGCTGCTGTTCTTGCTGACCGTGCCGATTCGCCTCAGCATGCTCGGCAGCCCCGATTGGGGGCTCATCTTCGCGAACTTCCTCGGCTACTGGAGCCTTGGTGTGATGCTCGTCGCGATCACGATGCTCGGCTCGCTGTTGTTCAACAACCTCGCCGTGGCGTTCGTCATCGGCCTGCTGTTTGGCGCGCTGGTGCTGAAGTCGGGCGATCTCCTGTCGATCGCCACGGGCAGCCCAAGCTGGAACCTCGTTGGCCCGGAAGGGCAGTTTGGCGAGTTTGGCCGTGGCATGGTCTCGCTGTCGGGCCTGCTGCTGTTTGCCGGGCTCACGGTCACGTTCTTGTTCTTGAATCTCGTGCTGCTGTCGCGCCGTCACTGGCAGAACGGTGCCGAGCCTTCGGCGCACGGCGCGTTGCGCTTCTTGAGCCTTGCGGTTGGCTCCGTTTCGCTGACCCTGGTCAGCGTGCACTGGCTGCGACCGATCGACAGCACGTTGGAGCGCACACATTCGCTCGGCAGCGAGAGCCAGCGATTGCTCAGTGGTCTCGATGCCAACAAGCCGGTCTTCGTGACGGCCTTTGTGTCGGCGGAAGTGCCCGAATCGCTGGTTGGGCAGAAGCGCAACCTGCTGAACCTCATCGACCAGTTTGACCGCATCGGTGGTGCGGCGGTCGAGAAGGACGTCCGCATCGTCGAGCCCTATTCGCCCAATGCCGAAGAGGCTGAGGCCTACGGCGTGCAGCCGCGTGGCAGCCAGACCGCCGAAGGTGGCGATCTGCGCACGTGGACGGTCTACCTCGGTTTCGTCGTGCAGTGCGGCACCGAAGAGGTCGTGATGCCGTTTGCGGATCCGGGTCTGCCGCTCGAGTATGAACTCACGCGCAGCATTCGCACGGTCAGCAACAGCGGTCGCAAGAAGGTCGGTGTGCTGAAGACCGACGTCGATCTCGCGGGCGGCATGGATTTCCAGACCTTCCGGCAGAAGCCGCGCTGGGAGATCTGCAACGAACTCGAGAAGCAGTACAAACTCGAGACGGTCGATGCGACGAAGGACTATCCGGCGGACGTCGATGTGATGCTGGTGCCGCAGCCGAACACGCTGGGCCCCGACGACATGAACCGTCTCAAGGCCTGGATCGCGGCCGGCAACCCGACGTTGCTGCTCGAAGATCCGGCACCCATGGAAGCGTGGCGCACGTCGATCGACGACAAGAAGGGCGGCACGAGCCCGCAGGACATGTTTGGCGGCAACCAGGGCGAGCCGAAGGGTGACCTGGTGTCGATGCTCGCTGGTTTCGGCATTGCCTACCAGCGTGGTGATGTCGTGTGGGACACGTCCTCCCGCACGCGCTTTGGTGGTGCGCTGCCGTACCTCGAGATCATCTTCCTCGGCCCCGAAGGCATCAGCGCGACCAATCCGATCACGAGCGGTCTGCAGCAGATCGTGGCGTTGTGGTCCGGCCACTTGAAGGAGGTCAAGCACGACGGCATCACGTTTGAGCCGCTGCTGCGCATGCCGCGTCCGGCGACCAGCCTGGACGCCAATGGCAAGATGCCGAAGCTGCAGGCCTTCATGTTTGACGCGCCGTGGGAACCGGGCCCGCAGCCCAATCCCAACGCGCGGCACACCCCAACCGACGAGGAGTTCATCCTCGCAGCCCAGGTCACCGGCAAGCCGGCGGAAGGGCAGAAGCGCGGGTTGAACCTCATCTATCTGGCCGATCTCGACATGATGAGCAATCAGATGTTCAGCATGCGCCGGCAGATGACGAGCCTGAACCTGCAGTTTGACAACGTGCCGTTCCTGCTCAATTGCATCGATCGCCTCGCCGGCGACGACAGCCTGCTCGCTCTGCGCAAGCGCCAACCCGTGCTGCGCAAGCTCACGGCGGTCGAGCAGGCCCAGAAGGGCTTCGAAGAGGCCTGGCTGAAGCAGAAGGAGCAGGCCGAGAAGGACTCGGAAAAGGCGCTCCAGGATGCGCAGGCCAACCTCGATGCTGCGGTCGCCAAGGTCAAGGACAACAAGGACCTCGACGAACAGGCGAAGGCCATGCAGATCGCGATTGCGCAGGAAAACGAGAACAATCGTTTCCAGCTGGCCAAGGCGCAGATCGACCGCGACAAGCAGCGCGCGATCGAGCGCGCCGCGCATCGTCGTGAAGAGGACCGTCGTCTGGTGCACAACAGCTTCCGCGCCTGGACGCTCGGGGTGGTGGCGATTCCGCCGCTGCTCGTCGGTCTCTTCGTGTTCTTCCGCCGTCGGCAGAGAGAGTCGGCAATCGTGCCGCAGAATCGTAAGGTCGTAGGAGGTGTGTCGTGAACGAGTTTGCCAAGACGGGAGTGTTCCTCGGTGGTGCCGTGCTGCTGGCCGCGCTCGCGACCCTGACGGGTCCGCGCTCGCAGCCGCACGCGTTGTTTGTGGATGAGGGCACGAAGTTCTTCGAGGCTTTCACCGACCCTGATGCCGTGTCCGAGTTGTCGGTCGTGCAGTTCGACGAAGCGTCGAGCCGCATCCTGCCGTTCAGCTGCAAACGCGACGACAAGGGCATGTGGGTGATCCCTTCGCACGGCTTCTACCCGGCCGATGCGACTTCGCGCATGAGCAAGGCGGCGACGATGTTCGTCGGCCTCACCAAGCAGCGCGTCGTCGATGACAAGAAGGAGCATCACGCGCAGTTCGGTGTGCTCGATCCTGCTGATGAGGGCATCGATACGAAGGGCCGCGGCATGCGCGTCACCTTGAAGGACAAGACCGGCAACGTGCTGAGCGACCTCATCGTCGGCAAGGAAGTCGACGGCAAGATGGATGTGCGCTACGTGCGCATTCCCGACAAGCGCCACGTCTACACGTGCAAGCTGTCGGGCGAGCTGTCGACGAAGTTCTCGGACTGGATCGAGACCGACCTGCTCAAGGTATCGTCGTGGGATACCCAGAAGCTCGTCTTCGATAACTACAAGGTTGACGAGGGCGCGGGTTCCGTGGTGGCGGGCGACAAGTATGTCGTCACCAAGGACAGCACTTCGAAGTGGACGCTCGAGGGCTTCGACCCTGCCAAGGAGGAGTCGAACGACGAGCACATCAAGGAGATCGCCAACACGCTTGGTCAGATCAAGATCGTCGGCGTGCGCCGTAAACCCGGCGGCCTCACGGCGGACTTCCGCCTCGAAGAAGGCGCGGATGCGCAGTCGATCCGCATGAGCCTCATGAGCGCGGGTTATTTCCCCGTGCGCGGTGGCGTGAAGAGCAACGAGGGTGAGCTGCTCGTCGATACCCAGAAGGGCATCACCTACACGCTGCGCTTTGGCGAGATCGCGTACGGCGAAGGCGACGAGCTCACCGCCGGCATCACCACCGAGGCGCCAAAGCCCAAGGACGGTGAGACCGGCCCGCAGCCGAAGGCCGCGAACAACCGCTACCTGATGGTTTCGGTGAAGTTCGACGAAGCGCTCCTGAAGAAGCCGAGTGGTGCCCGTCTGCCGAAGGAGCAGATCGAGAAGCGCAGCAACGCGCGGGATGCGATGGCCGCGATCGTGGCGGCGGTGGATGCGTTCAAGGCCAAGAACGAGAACAAGCTGCCCGAGACGCTCGCGAAGTTGACCGAGAAGCCCGCCGAAGGTGACGCGTTCCTTGCCAAGCTCGACAAGGATCCGTGGGGCTCGGACTACGTGCTGCAGGCGCAAGGCGATGGTTTTGCTGTCGTCAGCTACGGCGCCGACCAGAAGGACGGTGGCGAAGCCGAGGCCTCGGACGTGCGCAGCGATCGATTCCCGCTCGAAGACGAGTGGAGGAAGGCCAGCGACGAGTGGACCGAGTACGACAAGAAGGTCGAAGACGGCAAGAAGGAAGCTGACAAGCTGACCCGGCGCTTTGGGCCGTGGTACTACGTGATCGACCAGGCGCTGTTTGCGAAGCTGAAGCCGGCGCGCACCGACCTCGTGAAGGAGAAGGCGGCGGCTCCGGCCGAGCCCGTCGATCCGGCGAAGGGCCCGGGCAAGTAACGCGCGTTCGGGCCGGCGCTGCGCCTACGCGCGCGCCGGCGGCTGCTGCGCTGTTGGCGCCGACGGCGCTGGCCGATGCTCGGCGCGATGGGCGCGCGCATCGGCAATGGTCTTGGCGATCACGAGCAGGGCCAGCAGCACCCCGCTCGCGTTCGTGAGCACCGCGATGAGTCCGCCGCCGAGGAGCACGAGGTGCATCGTGACGATGCGGCGGTAGGGGGAGAAGAGCAGCTGGCCGATGTCGGTGTCGGCGCGTTCGCGGCCGAGGAAGTTGGTCACGAACGACACTCCGTGGCTCGCGACGAGCGCGAGCAGGCCGAGGCCATGAGCGCTGCTCGCCGCCGCCTTGAGCAGGAGCACGGGGGCCTCGATCGGGATGCCACTTTGCCCGAGCCCGCTGGCGCCCAGGAACAACTGCACGAACACTGAGTGCACGAACAGGAACATCCCGAAGTGGAAGGTGAAGAACGCGCAGATCAGCAGGCGCAGCCGCCCCTGGATCGGCGCGCGTGGGTCGCCCCCGGACAGCACCCGCAGCAGCGTGTAGCCGCCGATCACGACACTTTCGCTCCAGTAGAGGGCGAAGATCTCGTAGACGCTCCAGCCATCGAACAAGGCCCCAAACAGGGGCACGAGGTTGGCCAGCAGCAGTGCGAGCAGGGAGAGGTTCATCGGGCGTCTGCCAAGGCTAGCGGGCGCGGCGAAACGCCCGGTAACCAGCCTTTTTGATTTTTCTGTCGTAGTGTAGAGGTCCGCTGCGACATCACGGGAAACAAGCTTGCCGGCACCTGCTTCGGACACCGGGGACAGCGACCTGGTGCAACAATCCATCCTCGGCTCCCGCGAGGCGTTCGGGCTCCTGGTAGTCCGTTACTCCCGTTCTGTACGCGCAGTCTGCCTCGCGCGTATCGGCCGGCGCAGTGATCTGGACGATCTGGTCCAGGAAGCGTTCTTGCGGGCTTACCAAGGACTGTCACGTCTCGAAGATGTGAGCCGGTTTGGAGCCTATTTGCACCGCATTGCCCACAACCTCAGCGTCGACTGCCTGCGTCGTCCCGGCCTCGAGGCCGTGGCGATGGAGGACGTCGATCTGGCCTCGCCCGGCGAGCCCACGAAGGCGCTGGACGTGCGCGAGGAACGGCTCGAAAAGCTGCGCCGGCAGGTTGGCCGGCTGCCGCTCGCCCTGCGCGAAGCGGTGCTGCTGTTCTACTTCGAACAGAAAAGCCTGGGGGCGATCGGCGCCCTGCTCGGCATCACCGAAGCGGCCGTCAATCAGCGCCTACATCGGGCTCGGGTGCAACTGCGCCAGATTCTCGGCGAACAGGAGGCTTCATGAGCCTCGACCGTGACCTGCGCGATGCCCTGCAACCGCTGGCCGGCGATCCGGTCGCCGATGCGATGGCCGTGCTCGCGAAGTTGCCGCCGCTGCCGCCCGCATCGCCGGATGGCCCCGTGCCACCGCAGGTGCCGCGTTTGCGCGAACGGCGGCCACGCGCGCCGACCGGCGAGGGGGCGCCGCGTCCGTTCTGGTGGTGGTTGGTCGGCGCGGCCGCGCTCGGGCTCGCGTGCGGCGTTGCCCTCACCATCGCGCTGGGGGGAAATGCCGCGCCGACTCCGAGCGGGCCGGCGAAGGAAGACGTTCCGACACCCGTTGCGCCAGACGTGAAAAAGCCCCAGCCGATGCCGGACGAGCAGCTCGACCTCATGCTCATGGCGTTCGGCGACCTCTCCGTCGACGAACCCGGCAAGGGGCGCCAGGCGCTCAAGGCGGGCCCCTACACCGTGTTGCCGGGCACCCTGTTTGAGACGGGCGAGTCCCTGGCTGGCATCTACATCTACCAGAACGACCTGCGCGTGCGCCTCGATCGTGCGACCGCGGCGATCGTCGAACCCGAACTGGTGACGCTCGTGCGCGGCCGCATGTGGTGGTCCAACCACGCGCGGCCGGCGGCGATCGCCGTTCGCACCGACTTTGGCGATGTCCAGGCCGATGCCGCGAGTGTCGTGCTCGAACGGCGCGAGGGCTCGTTGTGGGTCGCGTGCCTCGAAGGAGAGCTCGCCGTGGTGCCTGGCGCCGGTTCCAAACTCCGCCTGGACGCCGGGCAGCAAGTGGAACTGCGGCGCGCAGGGCCGGTCACGGAGGTGCAGGAGATCCCGTTCGCGGGCAGTGTCACCAGTTGGATGACGCGCATGATCCTGCTGCAGCAGGACGACACCGAACTGCGGTATCGCATCGCCGAGATGCGCGATGCGTTCCTGGCGGGAACACACCGCGACGCTGCCGAACAGGAACTGCGCCGGCTTGGCAGTGTCATCGTGCCGGCCATGTTTGCGTTGTGCGACCCGCTCGGGGCGGATCCGGAGCTGCGGCGCCGCACCATGGCCTTGTTGGCGGATGTGGCGGACTACAGCTCGGTCGACAAGCTGCTCACGCTGCTCGAAGATGGAGATGCGGAGACCCGGGTGCAGATGTTCCGCGCGCTGCGGCGCATCACGGGCGAGGCCGTTGGCGACGAGGTGATGTGGCGCGAAGGCACGCCAGAAGTGCGGGGCGCAGCGGTGCGCGATTGGCGCGCGCGATTCCGGTGACCATCATGAAGGCTCACGATGACCCATTGACGGCCTTGCCGCCGTCGGGGAAGGTGGGCCGCGGAGAGGTCGCGATCGGCTTCGCTTGGCCCTCCGCAACCACCGATGGACCTCGACCAGTTTCTCCTTCGCCTGCAGGGTTCGGGCCGCGTCACGGTGGGGCGGGATGGTTCGCCCGAGCCGGGCGACCTTGCGTCCGTACTGCGTGACATCGATGCCGCGGTGCGCATCGACGCACCGGCGGGCTTGCCGGAGTTGGACCTTCCTGCCGCGGTTTGGGCGGCCGAACGGCTGTATGCCGCCTGTGCCCTGTTTGCGTATCGCGACCTCGACGCACGCGAACTGCAGGGACGGCTAGGAGTCGTTTGCCCTTCGCCGATCGATCGCCCGTCGACGCACTACGCGGTCGATCTCACGTTCCGCCACCTGCCCGAACTGCTGCAACTGGCGCGCGGACTGTCGCCCGACGATTTGCTCGTGCAGTACCTGTATGCGCTCGCCGCCGCATGGCCGCTGTCGTCGGTCGGCATGCGCGACCTGGGCGAGGTCGATGTGACCCCTTTGTGTGCCAACGATGGCCTGCGCCGCCTCTACGTCGATCGTGTGCTGCGCCACGACGACCGTGAGCGCGCTGTCGACCCGCGGATTGCCCGCGCCATCGCCGCGGCGGTCGGCGAGCACCGTGAGTTTGCGAAGTCCGTGCTCGCCGTCCACGACGCGCTC
>JADZDL010000423.1 GCA_020851075.1 Planctomycetota bacterium
CCGGCCAACGAGATCGTGTTCCCGGCCGCCATCCTGCAGCCGCCGTTCTTCGACGTGAACGCGGACGACGCCGTGAACTACGGCGCCATCGGCGCCGTCATCGGCCACGAGATCAGCCACGGCTTCGACGACCAGGGCCGCCACTACGACGGCACCGGAAACCTGCGCGAATGGTGGACCGACGCCGACGACCAGGAATTCCGCAAGCGCACCGCCGGCCTCGTCGCGCAGTACAACGCGTACAGCCCGTTGCCCACGCTCACGGTCAACGGCGAGCTCACGCTCGGCGAGAACATCGCGGACCTCGCCGGCCTGACGGTGGCCTATCGCGCGTACCGCCTGTCCCTGGGCGGCAAGGAGGCCCCCGTCATCGATGGCTACACGGGCGACCAGCGCTTCTTCATCGGCTGGGCCCAGGTATGGGCGCGCAAGCACCGCGACGACGACATGCGCCGGCGGATCCTGACCGACCCGCACAGCCCGAGCGAGTACCGCGCGAACGGGGTCCTCGTGAACATGCCGGAGTTCCAGGCGGCGTTCGGGCTCAAAGAGGGTGACGGCCTGCATCGCAAGCCCGAGGAGCGCATCAAGATCTGGTGAGGCGGGCTGCGACGGGGCGCGGACACCGGCCGGCGAGCGGGGCCGCTCGGCGCCCTTGTGAATCCGGTGCGCGTCCCCATCCAGCAGCGTGGGTGGCGGTAGCCAGTGGCTGCCGCCGCGCGTATCGTCTGGCCAAGGCCCCTTCTCCAGGAATCACTGCCATGCGTTCATTGAAGCTCGGGTTGGTTGCACTCGTTGCGGTGCTGCTGTCGGGTTGCGGCTATAACACGCTGCAGTCGCAGGACGAGCAGGTGAAGGCGTCGTGGGCCGAGGTGCTGAACCAGTACCAGCGCCGCGCGGACCTCATTCCGAACCTCGTGAACACGGTCAAGGGCGCCGTCGCCGCCGAGCAGGGCATCCTCGAAGCGGTCGTCAACGCCCGCGCCAAGGTCGGCACGATCCAGGCGACGCCCGAACTCATCAACGACCCCCAGGCTTTCCAGGCCTTCCAGGCGGCGCAAGGCGAACTCGGCAGCGCGTTGTCGCGGCTGATGGTCGTCGTCGAGCGGTATCCCGAGCTCAAGTCCATCGCCGGCTTCACCGACCTGCAGGCGCAGATCGAAGGCACGGAGAACCGCATCACCGTCGCGCGCAACCGCTACATCGAGTCGGTGCAGGGCTTCAATGTCACCGTGCGCTCGTTCCCGTCCAACCTGACGGCGAAGGTGTTCGGCTTCGCCACGAAGCCGAGCTTCACGGTGCAGAACGAGGCCGCCATCGCCACTCCGCCGACGGTCGATTTCGCGGCGCCCGCGGCTCCGGCCCCGGCGACGCCGCCTGCCACCAATTGAACGCGGCTGACGCGGCATGAGCGCACACAGGTCCCTGTACTCGGCGGCCTGGACGGCAGGCGCTGCCCTCTGCCTCCTGCTGCTCGGTTCGGTCGCCCATGCCCTGGTCGACGTGCCCAAGCTCACCGCGCGCGTCACCGATCTCACGGCCACGCTCGATGCCGGCCAGCAGCAGTCGCTGGAGCAGGCGCTCGCCGCGTTCGAAGCGCGCAAGGGCGCGCAGGTCGCCGTGCTCGTCGTGCCGACCACGCAACCCGAAGCCATCGAGCAGTACTCGATCCGCGTCGTGGAGGAATGGAAGCTCGGCCGCGCCAGGCCGGATGACGGCGTGCTGCTGCTGGTCGCGAAAGACGACCGAACGCTCAGGATCGAGGTGGGCTACGGTCTCGAAGGCGCGCTGACCGACGCGACGGCCAATCGCATCATCCAGGAAGACATCGTGCCGCGCTTCCGCGCCGGCGACTACTACGGCGGCATCGCCGCCGGCGTGGACAGGATCATCCGGGTCGTCGATGGCGAGGCCTTGCCGGCCCCGGCGGCGCAGGGCTCGCCCGTTCGCAACTTCGAGCCGGTGCTGCCGATCGTGCTGATGGTCGCACTGGTCGGTGGCGGTATCCTGCGCCGACTGTTCGGCCGTGTCGGCGGCGCCGTCACCACCTCCGTGCTCGTCGGCGGCATCGTCTGGTTCATCGTGAGCGTACTGGGCATCGCCGTGATCGCCGCGGTCATCGCCTTCTTCATCACACTGCTGGGGGGCGGCGGCGGCGGGGGCTGGGCCAGTTCGCATCGCGGTCGTCGCGGCGGCTGGACGTCGGGCGGTGGCCTGGGAGGCGGCTTCGGCGGAGGCGGCGGCTGGAGTGGCGGCGGCGGGGGCGGCTTCGGTGGCGGCGGCGCCTCGGGGCGGTGGTAATGGACCTCGACTTAGGTCGCCTGCTGCGGCATCTCTTCACGTCGCCGTGGGCCGTGAAGCAGACGTTCCCCGCGTCCGCGCTGCAAGCCATCGAAGCGGCCATCGCGAACACGGAGCGCCTGCACGGCGGTGAACTGCGCCTCGCCATCGAAGGCAGCCTCGACGGTCCGCAGCTGTGGCACGACATCACGCCCCGCGAGCGCGCGGGTGAAGTGTTCTCGCAGCTGCGCATGTGGGACACCGAGGCCAACAGCGGCGTCCTGATCTATGTGCTGCTGGCCGATCACGCGGTGGAAATCGTCGCGGACCGGGGGCACGGCGACATCTCGGGGAATCCGGACTGGCTGGCGGCCTGCAAGACCATCGAATCCTGCTTCGCGAAGGGCGACTACGAGGGCGGAGCGGTGCGCGGGATTGAAGCGGTGGGCAAGCTCATCGCCGAGCGGTTCCCGGCGGTCGACCGCAACGAACTCCCGAACGCCACGGTGCTGCTGTAGGACGAAAACCGCCGCCCACTGTCGGAATTCGCCGACAGGGGGGTGGGTACGCAAGTGCTCGATTCTTGGTCATAATGCAGCCATGAATGCACACAACCTCTTGCGGTCTGCGGCAGTTCTTCCCGTCATCCTGCTGGCCGGTTGCCAGCTCATGCAGCGGCAACCCGAGGCGCCGCCGCCTGCGGTCGTCGAGCCGCCGCCGCCCGTCGTGTATGCGCCCACCGCCACGCACCGGTTCCAGTTCGATCCGGCAACGACGGAGGTCGTCGGCCACCTGCAGCTGACGAAGGTCGGTCCGGAAGACACGATGTCCGACATCGCCCGACGCTTCAACCTGGGTTACGAAGAGGTGCTGCGCGCGAACCCCGGCGTCGATCCGTGGCTGCCCGGCAACGGTCGCGAGATCGTGCTGCCGACTCGCTTCGTGCTGCCGGACGCGCCGTATGAAGGCCTGGTCGTGAACCTCGCGGCGCTGCGCGTCTACTACTTCCCGAAGCGCAAGGAAGGCGAGCTGCAGACCGTCTATACGTTCCCCATCGGCATCGGCAAGGTGGGCTGGCAGACGCCCGAAGGCGTGACCAAGATCGTGTCGAAGCGCCGCGATCCGGTCTGGACGGTGCCTGCCTCGGTCCGTGCCGAGCACAAGAAGAACGGCGATCCGCTGCCCGCCAGGGTCGGTCCCGGTCCCGACAATCCGCTCGGTGCGTTCGCCATGAACCTCGGCTGGCCGAGCTACCTCGTGCACGGCACGAACAAGCCCTACGGCGTCGGCATGCGCTCGAGCCACGGCTGCGTGCGGCTGTATCCCGAGGACATCGCGCCGCTGTTCCACATGATGTCGATCGGCACCAAGGTGACGGTCGTCAACCAGCCCATCGCGTTCGGCTGGGAAGGCGATGCGCTGCACATGCAGATCTTCCCGA
>JADZDL010000424.1 GCA_020851075.1 Planctomycetota bacterium
AGCGGGGTCTTCGTCGTCCCGAGAGCCTTCTGGACGATGGGCAGGTTCTGGTAGACCGCGATGTCGATCGGGATCCAGATCGCGTCGACGTTGGCGGCCAGCAAACGTGCGGTTGCGGCGGCGAGGTCGGCGGGGTCCTTGGCGACCTCTTCGAACAGTTCGATCGGCGGTTTTGGCAACGAAGCGAGGTGGGCGCGCATGCTGGCGAGTTCGGCTGCACTGACGAGCCCCGAGGCCTGCGAACGCAGCACACCAAGGCGGCGCATGTTCGGCATCGCGAGGCGGAAGACGGACAGCACGTTCTGCGGCGCGATCCAATTGCTGGCGCCGCAGAGGTTTGTTCCAGAGCCATCCCACGACGGCACGAGGCCCGAGGCGACCGGGTCGCTCACGGCCGCGAAGACGATGGGCAGGCCTGGCAGTTCGGTCTTCGCGAGCAACGCCGCTTGTGTGCCCATGGCGAAGACGAGGTCGCAGCGGGCCTGCCGCAGTTGGGCAAACGCGAGTTTCGCTTTGGCCGGGTCACTGTCGGCGCGCACTTCGACGAACGTGTGCCGCAGGCCACTCTGCTGAAGGCCCGTGCGGATGCCGGCGAACGTCGCGAGATCGTTGGGCGAATCGTGCCAGAAGAACACGCCGAGTCGCTTCTCGGCCGCGTCCGGGGTGGTCTGCGCGGGCAGCCGGCTGCAAAGCAGGCAGAGCAGCAGCCACGGTAGCCGTGGCAGCTTTCCTGGTCGGCACGAAGCGATCATGCGACCACGCATACCCGAATGCGCGCGCGTGTGCACCGCGCACCGCGAGTTCCCGGTGGGGGTAGTCGCCGTTCGGACGGCTCGCTACCGTCGTGCCTTCGCCCCCAACGCCTCACCGAAGCCCCCTCGCATGCATAGACAACTTCTCGTCGCGTCGCTGTTCGCCTTGCCGGGTCTCGCCCAGAGTAATGCCGTGCCCGGTCTCGATATCGGCATGTATGAAGTCACGGACCTCAGCTACCAGGGCCGTCGGGGCACGTTCCCCAACGGCGAAGCCGGCTTCATGGTCGGCCACTCCTGGTGCAACGGCGGCTCGGTCAACCTGCCCTGGATCTCGCAGAGCAACGGCGTGATGGTCGACAGCTACCCGCGCATCGCGTTCCTGCTGGCGCGCGAGAGTGGTGGTCGAATGGTGCAGATCTCGGGCCAGAGTTTCTGCAAGCACTCGCCAACGGCGTTCAACTTCTCGTCGGGCCCCTGCGCACCGTGCAACGTCGGCAGCGGGTCCTACTTCTTCACGGGCTGCTCGGACACCTACGGCAGCGGCATCAATAGCAGCCAGTATGCGCTCGGCCCGACCACCGAAATCGATCCGTGGCTCGGCACGTGGGATCCGCGCGGCAGCTACTTCGACCAGGGCGATCCCGCCGTCGGTGGCGCCGCCGGGATCGACTCGGTGCGCTCCTTGTCGTCGACGCAGATCCAGGCGTTTGACTCGGTGAAGAACCGCATGGTCGTGCGCGATGCCGAAGTGGTCGCCGGCGCCACCTACTACGGGCAGGTGCAAGGGGTGGTGCAGGGCGAAGCGGTGGCTGCGCGCGGCAACAACCTCATGAATCGCGAGGTGGGCATCAGCGGCAGCGGTGGTTTGTGGTCGACTTCCGCGATCGGCAGTTCGATGGCCGGGTCGGTGCTCACGCGCTGGCAGGGTGCCACGCACGCGCTCGGCGGCAATGGCAACGACGATGGTCGATTCCTCGTCGCCGTGAAGGTCACGGGCCCGGTCGGGGGCATGTGGCACTACGAGTATGCGATCCACAACCTCGACAACAACCGGGGCGGCGCGTCGTTCCGCGTGCCGTTGGCGGCGGGTGCCGTCGTGCAGAACGCGGGTTTCCGCGATATCGACAGCAACCCGCTCAACGACTGGACGGTGACGCAGACGGCCAACGAGATTGCGTTCCAGGCCGTGGGCAGCAATCGCCTCGAGTGGAACACGATCTACAACTGCTGGTTTGATTGCTCGGTGCAGCCCGGTGCTGGTTCGATGACGATCGACGAAGCCAATCCCGGCCCAGGCGCGCTCAGCGTCGCCGTTGCGAGCCATGTGCCGAGCGGACTCAGCTTTGCCGCGAAGGCCTCGATCGGCACTTCGTGCGGCGAGTGCACGGGCACGTTCTACCAGCTGTTCCCGCAGAGCACGTTGTTTGATCTCGCGGGCCGGTCGATGAGTCTCACATTGCAGAACGGGGCCTACACGGTGCGCGACAGTGCGATTGCGTTCGTGCCCGCCGCCGGCACCAATCTCGGCCTCGGCCTCAATGGTCTTTCGACCGTGACCCTGCCGTTTGCGCTGCCTTACCCGGGTGGCACGACGACGCAGCTGCAGGTCGCCGCGAGTGGTTTCATCTCGCCGGGAGTGCCCAACGTGGCGCAGGTGGCGCCATCGGTAAACCTGTTCTTGCAGGGCAATCCGCGCTGGGCCGCCGCCTGGAGCGTGTTTGGCCCTTCTTCTGGCAGCGGTGCGAACGTGTACTTCGATGCCAACGCATCGCGGGCGATCCTCACCTGGAATGCGGTGCCGGTGGTCGGCAGCGGCGGGCCGAGCACGTTCCAGATCCAGTTCTTCCCCGATGGCACGGTGCACGAGGTCTGGCAGAACGTGGCCGCCTCGAACTTCCCGCTGATGGTCGGCTGGACGACGGGTGGTGGTCACCGCGATCCTGGCTCGCAGGATCTGTCGGCGACGTTGCCCGGTTCGCTGTCGCTGTGCGCGGTGCCTTTCGATGGTCTCGGACTCGATGTGAGCGCCTTCCCGATCGTTGGCACGAACCTGCAGTGGCAGGTGAGCGGCATTCCGGCGGCCACGAGCTGGGGCGCCTTGCTGCGGTCGTTCCAGCCAGCTTCGCCGGCGATCGACCTCACGTCGGTCGGCATGCCCGGTTGCTTCGGGCACCTCGTGTCGCCGGTTTGGACGCTGTTCTTCGCACCGGGCGTGAGCCAGCAGGTGGCGGAGACGATCCCGAATGACGTGTCGCTGGTCGGTGTGAACCTGCTGGGCCAGGCTGTCATCTACGGGTCGTCGTTGACGCCGCTCGGCCTCGTCTCCTCGAACGCGATGCAGCTCAGCGTCGGGTTGTAGTCGCGGGGTCGTCGCGACCGACGCGCGGAGCGCGCGTCACCGGGGTGGTGACGCGCGCCCCTGCCGCTCAGTCGCCGGCGCCCTTGGCTTCACCGGCCAGCGGCGCGGTTTCCGGCATGCCACCGCCGAGCGCCTTCCAGATCGAAACCAGGCTGCTGGCGATCGAAGCATCGCTGTTCACGAGGTCGTCTTCGATCACGGCGACCGTTCGTTCCGAATCGATGACGGCCTGGAAGTCCGACAGACCGGCCGTGTACTGGGTTTGCGCAAGTACTACGGCGCGCCGGGCCTGGGCCGCTGCGCGCTGCAGCGAGTTGCGGCGCGATTGTTCGCGCACGAAGCGCGTCATCGCGTTCTCGCTCTCTTCGAGCGCCAGCAGCACGGTCTGCTCCCACGCCACCTGGGCCGCCTCGGCGTTGGCCTCGAGCGACTTCACGCGCTGGCGCAGGCGACCGCCGTCGAAGAGGTTCCAGCGCAGCGAAGGCCCAAACGCGAGGATGTCGCTGCCATCCGTGAAGACGTCCTTCACGGTGCTGGCCGCAAACCCCAGTGTGCCGCTGAGGCTGAAACGCGGGTACTTGTCGGCTTCGGCGATGCCGATGCGCGCGATGGCGGCCGCGAAGCGCCGTTCGGCGGCCTGCACGTCAGGCCGGCGCCGCAGCAGGTCGGCGGGCGCGCCCACGGTGACACCGGCTGGCAACTTCGGCAGTTCGGCCACCGCGGTGACGGCGGCGGGCAGTTCGCCGGGGGCTTTGCCGAGCAGGACCGCAAGGCGGTTCTGGGCCACGATTGCCGCAGCTTCGAGCATCGGCAGGCGCGAACGAGTCTGTTCGACGTTGGTGGAGGCCTGCGCCACATCACGTTCGACGACGAGGCCCGCATTGGCGCGCGCTTGCACGAGCCGCAGGGTCTCTTCCTGCAGCGTGAGGTTCGATTGCGCAATCGCGAGGCGCCGTTGCGCCGAGCGCAGGTCCACGTAGGTCGAGACGACCTCGGTGGCCACCGTGAGGGCGGCTCCCTGCGCATCGGCCGCGGTCGCGGCGAGGTCGTGATCGGCAGCTTCGACCGAACGCCGCACGCGGCCCCAGAGGTCGAGTTCCCACGTCGCATCGACGGCGACCGTGTGGATGTTCGTGCGCGGAATGAACGCACCAAACGGCGTGTTGCGGCTGTCCTGGCGATCCTCGTAGCTGGCCCGCGCGTCGAGCGACGGCCAGCGGTCCGCCGCGGCGACGCCGCGCAGGGCCTGGGCCGAGACGAGCCGCTGGTAGGCGGCGCGCAGGTCGAGGTTCTGGGCGAGGGCACGTTGCACGAGTTCGGTGAGCACCGGATCCTGGAACGCCTCCCAGAACGGGCCGTCCAGCACCTTGCCATCAACGAGGCCCGCTTCGCGCGCCTGCTGCCA
>JADZDL010000425.1 GCA_020851075.1 Planctomycetota bacterium
GCCGACTACCGCGTGCGCTTCGACCGCAATGGCGCGCAGTTCACGCCGGCGCTCGGCGAACTGGCGCCGATCGAGTTCCCGGTGACGCTGCGCGGCGTGGCGTTTGGGCGCGGGGCGGCCAGCAAGGCGTTGGACGCCGTCGAGCCGACCTTCCGCGACCGCACGGCGTCGTTCCGACACGGCGCTGTCGACGAGACGTATGAAGTGCGCGCGAACGGCCTGAAGCAGTCGTTCGTGTTCCATGAGCGGCCGATGGGCCAAGGCGACCTCGTCGTCGCGGTCCAGGTGGCAACCCAGCTCGCGCTGCAGTCGCAAGGCGACAATGCGGTGACGTTCGGCAACGAGTTCGGCGGTGTGCGCATCGACACCGTGCTCGGCATCGACGCACTCGGCAACACCTGCACGGGCAGCCTGTCCTACGCAGGTGACCAGCTGCAGCTGCGGCTGCCGTCGGCGTTTGTCGATCGCGCGGCGCTGCCGCTCGTGCTCGACCCGATGCTCGGCGCCGTGATCCCGGCCACCACGGGTGGTCGAAACCTCGATCCGCAGGCGGCGTACGACGCCGGCCTCGCCAGGTACCTGGTCGTGTTCTGGCGGCGCTACTCCGCGTCCACCGGCGACATCTACGGGCAGTTCGTCCACCGCGAGACGACCAGCGGGGCCGACCTGTCGGGCGGCTCGGTCGTGATCCGCTTCGGTGCGAACTCGCAGCGCGCGCGCGTCGCCGACTGCAGCGTGCGCAACGCGTTCGTGGTCGGTTGGCAGGACACCCTCACCGTGGCGCCGCTGCCGACGCATCGCGATCTGTTCGTGCGCGGCGTGTCGCCGACGACGCTCGGTGCATCGATGCCGATCGCGGCCGCCTTGACCGACGACAACGGCCTCGAAATGGCCGGCAACGCCACCGAGAGCAGTTCCACGGTGCTCTGCGCCTGGCTCACCGACGGCGACGTCATGCTCACCACGGTCAGCATGAACGCGAGCCTCAACTTCACCCTTGGCGCGATGGCGACGGCCAGCAGTACTGGCACCAACACCGCCGTGCGCCTGCCGCGCAGTGGCGGCGCTGCCAACCGCTGCATGCTCGGCTGGCTCACCGCCGCGGGCACGATCGGCACGCGCACCTACGTCGGTGCGACCCAGGTCGGCACCGGCAACACGCTCTCCGGCGTGCGGTCCTACACGGGCTTCGCGCTCGACGGCGACGGCGAGAACTGGTTCCTCGCGGCGCAGATGCTCGAACCCGGTTCGACCACGCTGAACGACATCACGGCGATGACGTTCGGCTGGAACCGCACGACCAACCAGCGCGATCTGCTGTCCACCGGCACGGTCGCCATCAACGCCGGTGTGCAGGAGATCCGGCCCACGGTGGCGATGAGCGGGCGCAACGCGGTGGTCGCGTGGACGCAGGGTGCGACGACGCAGGTGCTCGGCCTGCGCACGTTCGGCCAGAGTCTCTGCCTGCCGTGCGAGCCGCCGACCACGGTGCAGACGGGTGTCACCGGCCAGCAGGTGGTCGCGTGCCTCGCCTCGCAGGCGAGCGGCGGCGAGACCGGCACCACGCGCGACGATGCGCTGCTCGTCTGGCAGAACGACACCGGCTCGGCGAGCGCAGTGCTCGCGCAGCGCTGGACGCCCGCCGACGGCATCGCCACCGAGGTGGCACCGGGCTGCGGTGGCCTCACCGCGACGACGGTCGACGAGTGCTCGAACCACCAGGGCAGCCACCACATGGCCATCCTGAAGAACGCGCCGGCCGGTGCTGTCTCCTGGCTCGTGCTCGGTTTCGCCCGCCGCGACGCAACCGGCTGCGGCGCCTGCGTGCTGGTGCCCGAGCTCGCCACCGCGTTCGTGTTCGGCCCGACGAGCACCGATTCCTACGGCAATGCTGCCTGGAGCATCCCGCTCGCCGGCGGCACCCCGCTGATCGGCCTCTCGTACTACCAGCAGTGGCTGGTGCAGGACACCGTCTCGCCCGGTTGCGCCGCCCTCCAGTTCGACCTCTCCAACGCCCTCCAAGTCACCATCCAGTGAGCCCCGCCATGAACTCCAACATGAACCCGTTCCCCGGCCTGTCGGCGCTCGCACTCGTCAGTGCGATGGGCCTCGCGCAGTCGCCGATCTCGACCGCCCCCGTCACTGCTTCCGCCGGCATGCACCAAGGCCACGGCCTGCGCAGCGAGGGCGCTGCCCTGCTCGGCTGCGGCAACGACTACGTCGTGCGCTTCGACGACCGTGGCGCGCACTTCACGCCGGTGCTCGGCCGCGACGCGTTCGCGGTGGCACCGCTGCAGCTCGCGCTGCAGTCGATCCATCGCGGCACGACGCCGCTGCCGTGCGATCTCGAGGATGCGCCGGCGCTGGCCGGTGACACCGCCGTCTACGACCGTTCGCCATCGATCCGCGAACGCTACGAACTGCGCGATACCGGCATGGAGCAGTCGTTCGTGTTCGACACGCTGCCCGGTCGCGGCGACCTCGTCGTGCGCTGCCGCCTCGGTGGCCTCGGCGAACTCGCTGCGCCTGCGGCGGACGGTGGTCTCGACTTCGTACGCGACGGCCAGCGCCTCGTGCACATGGGCACGGTGACCGGCATCGATGCCAACGGCGCCCGGGCGCGCGGCGCGATCCGCCGCGATGGCGACTTCGTCGAACTGTCGCTGCCGGCTTCGTTCGTCGATCGCGCGGCGTTGCCGCTCGTGCTCGACCCGTTCGTCAGCGCCCACGGCCTCGCCGTGGTGCCGTCGAACGACAGTGCGCCGCACATGGTCTGGCATGCGCAACTGCAGCGTTGGCTGTGCGTCTTCGAGCGCGCGGTGTCGGTCACGCAGACGGACGTGATGATCCGCGCCTTGGCGCCGAACGGCTCCCTCGGCTTGCTGTTGCCGGTCGCCAGCGTCGCGGGCTCGTTCTCGCGGGCCCCGCGCATCGCCTACCACACCGGCAGCAACCGCTGCCTCGTGGTCTACCAGCAGGGCGCCTCGGAGTTCGCGCTGAACACGATCCAGGGTGCCGTGATCGACGGCCTCGCCACGACGATCACACCCTTCCAGGTCGCCAGCGATCCCGCGGGCAGCTGCATCGTGCCCGACCTGTCTGGCGATCCGACCGGTGCTGGCCAAGGCGTCGTCGCCTACGAGTTGCGCGGCAACGGGCTGCGGCTCGTGCCCTACACGCTGGCGGCGACCGGTCTGCCGACGCTCGGCACCGTGGTCACGCTGTCGGCCCATCCGACCTCGGTGCGGCCGCGCGTCGCGAAGTCGGCGGC
>JADZDL010000426.1 GCA_020851075.1 Planctomycetota bacterium
CCCGAGGCCCCGAAGAACGTCGTCTTGCCGTAGGGGTCGTATTCCTGCGCCTCAACGACGGCGCCTGAAGAATTGAGGATACGCTGCGGGCAGTGCGCTCCGCCTTCAGCGACGTAGTATTCGTTCCAGCCGCTAGCCGTCTTGGTCCGGTAGGCAACCAGCTCGTCCAGCTGCTCGCCCCACAAGAACTGCTTCTCGGGGACCGCCAGCCCGGCACCAGAACGCGTGAGCTCTTGAGCCTCCTGCCAGCCGTCCCAAGCCGTGAACCGGGTGTCCCACGTCCCCATGACCATGCGCACGACTCTGCGGTCGTGCACATCGTAGAGGTAGAACGCCACGAGCTGCATCTGCGTGACGTCAAACACCGGCGACGACGAGCTGCTTGAAGACTGCGTCTGCTCCTCGGGCTGAACCGCACTCGGTGAGAGGGTCTCCTTGAACTGCGCCGCATAGGCGCGTTCGTCGTGACGACTTATGAACTCAGCAAGGTTGGCCGACGCTCTGGCAAGAATGCTGGTCCGCGCGTTCTTCAGCGCATCCGGGTTGCTAACCACGAACTTCCCTTGCGCCGCAACTTCGCTCGTGCTGCCAGTCGTCGGGTCCGTGGCGAGCATCGTCTGCGCACCCGCCTGGGCCATGTCGGTCTCGACGAGGATGTAGACCTCGCTCAGCCGGTTCTGCTCGTCGTAGACGTAGTAGTAGTTGCCGTCGAACGCCGTGTTGCCGCGCTGGTCGTAGAGCACGCCGACCCCCTCGGCCGTGACGTAACGGTTGCTTTCCGGCGCGGTGTTGTCGGTGGTGTAGGTCGCCGTGGAAGGCGTCCCACCCAGACCCATCTGGGTGCTCAAGCTCGACCGGTTGTTTGCAGCGTCCAGGCCGTAGGTGAGCTTCTTCACGAAATCACCTACCGGCTCACCTCCCGTAGCGGCCTCGGGACTGGCTTGGTTCATGTGGTTCTGGTCGCTGCCCAGCCACGCCTTGCTCAGCCGATGGTGCTCATCGTAGGCGAACCGATCACCCTTCCTGGTGGTGTAGGTCGTCGCGGTGAGATGCCCGTCGTAGATCTCCTTCAGCAGGTTGCTGGCCGCGTCGTAGGTGAACTCGACTGTCGCCTGCGCATCGAAGGACTGGGTGATCCGGTCCATGCGCCCATAGCTGTCGTATCGATAGTCCGTGTCGAAGCTCTGGCCCGTGGTGGCGCCCCAGCTCGTCACCCGGCGACGGGTCGCGCCGCCCTGGTGCATGTAGCTCGCGACTGGCCGCATGGAGCCAACGGTCTGCCAGGACACCTCCTGCATTCTCCCGATCGCATCGGGCAGGAACTGCATCGCCAAGTCGCCGGTGTTTGCACCGAGCTGGTTCTCGTAGCTCAGGCCGGTACGGAACGGGTCCGCGCCGGTGTAGGAACTGCCGATCTTGACCCAGTTGGAGGTCGCCAGGAAGTTAAACGCCTCGGCCGTAGCACGGCCAAGCCCATCGTACTCGCGGGATTCCTGGACGTAGGCGCCACCAGTCCCGTTTGCGCCGGACAAGCTGCCCGAATAGGTGATCCGGCCCAAAGCGTCACGCACAACAATGTCGCGGCCATGCAGCCAAGAAACCGCGCTTGCCAGACTCGGGGTCGGAGATGACCTGGCAATCAGCCGCCCCATGCCGTCATGATAGTATTGAACTTGAATACCGTCCCCGGCGTAAATGCTGGAGACCTGCGACTGCTCGTCGTAGGCAAAGAACTTGGCAAGTGCCTGGCTTGGCGATGCAGCTGTCGGCTCAACCTGGGAGCCTGGCTCCATGATCGCCTGCACGCGTCCAGCAAAGTCGTAGAAGGTCTGGGTTGTGCGCCCGCGACCATCCGTCTGCACCAACGCGCTTCGATTGCCGCTGCCGATCCAGTCCTTGTATTGCGCACCATTCCAGATGGGCGCTGCACCCGGCAAGTAGTGCTCCACCAGACGCCCAAGGGCATCCGGCAAGAACTTCTGCACCTTGCCCACCGGATCGGTATGAGATTCGGTTTGCCCTGTGCTGTAGTAGGTAAAGGACTGCGTGAGAGGCGGTTGCCCAGCCGGGCCGTCAAGCACTTGCAGCACTCTGCCCAGCGAATCGTACGAGTACTGGGTGACAAACTCCCGGTACGCGTTAGCGCCCGGAAGCTCGTCCCACTCCTTCCGGGTGACCTTGCTCACAAAGTCCGTCTTGGCAACGAACTCATTCTTGATCCTGTTCGGGTCACCCGGCAAAGAGTCTGCCGACTCAATCACTCGACCCAAGCTGTCAAAAGTGTTGACGATTGAGCGCCCCGCTGGCCCCGTCACCTGCAGTTGCCGCGAGGCTCCCTGCCAGAGAATTGTCTGGACCTGCGATGCATTGGCACCATTCAGGACATCAAACATCTCGGTCCGGTAGGGCCTACCGATCTCGTCGTAGGTAACCCTCATCTTGGCCAGAAGAGCCTGCGAGCCGCTGTCCCGTACGCGCTCTTCGACAACACGGCCCATGGAGTCCCTGTCGAACTCCCGCAGCGCGATGCTCGGCGAAGTTGGGTACCACGACGGGTACCAATTCCCTGGGTCCGCAACCACAGGGTCGCTGATACTGGAGATGGCGCCAGAAGCGTTCCGTCCTATGAGCGTGATCTGGGCGCCGGGGCCGGCCCCGTGGATGCTCCTCACCGGCTCAAGCGACGAGTTCACGAACACCCTGTCCGATATTGACGCCAGCCCTGAACTTACAGAAACCTTGTAGAGGCTGCCGTAGCCATCCCTAGTGTACTGAACAGTGGACCCATTTGGCGCCCCGACAAACTCGACCCATCCGCGGGGTGCCCAAGAGTAGTCGGTCCGCAGATACCGCGCTTCCTCGGAATCGGCAACGGCGTCGCTATCGGCATTCCGGTCCAAGGGACGCCGATCCGCATACGACCGAATCAGGCGATCTTCCTCGTAGTGCCACTCGTTGCGGATCCATTCGCGCGCAACTTCCGAACGCCCAGGCGTGCCAAAGTCGTCTGGGGCACCATTGGCTGAGTTGCGATTCCCCTGAAGCGCCACGCACAGGTTACCCCAGCAGTCGTAGTACCACTTACTCTCTATGGTCTGCCCATTAACGACAGCCACGCTGCGGGCAGGTAGGCCACCCCGGTTGTACGTGATGGTCACCGAATGCGCTAGGCTGGACCCAGCGTTGCTGGTGATGCTAGTGAACTGCCCCCAACGGTTGGCAACGAACTGCGTCGTCACGCTCTCGTTGCCACCCGTCGGGTTCTGAACCATGGTCTCTAGCACACCATAGTCATCGAACGAGAAGGTCGTGGTTAAGCCGTCACCATCTGTCCGAGACAGCACTTGGCCGACCAACGCGACCTGACGGTCCAAAGCCGGCGACAACGGGGTGGCAACCGCTACATTGTAGACCGTCACATCAGACACACTCGGCCCCTGGCCGCTGGCCAAGGTAAGGGCCGGGCTCTCTGCAACAGCTATGTGCACCTTGGTGCCGTGCCGGAGATTGTCTCGGGGCACTGCAACGTAGGTGTACGTCAGCTCTCCATCTGGCGTGGTTACCTTCTTAAGCCGGAAGCTACCGCGCGTGTAGCCCGGATCTGTCGGCAGGAGCCCGCTGCCGCTCTCCCACTCGTACGTCGTCGCCACCTGTCCAGCCCCTGCAGGACTCGGGTGCCGCTCTTCCAGCAGCAGTCCATTGGACGAGTCGTATACAAACTCGCTGCGGCGACCACTTGGCAGCTCTTCAATCAGCGTCGGCTTGCCTGAGCAGGATGAACATCCGGCATAGGTGTAGTTGAGCGTAAGACTTGAGGGCTCGACGGCCCCGGCCGCGTCGCCGTCGTAGGCCCGAGGACGCCCCACCGCATTATTCATCGGGGTCGTCACTCGCTGGGTGACGCGCCCGGTGTCATCGAAGTACATGGTCTCCGTCGTTCCGTTGGACTGGAACGACCGCTGCACCATATCCACCCTCGTTGGCTCCACGGGGTCGGCGGCATACACGAATGTGGTCACTTCCTGCGCAGCGGGAAGTGTCTCAGTGCTTACCCGAAATACCCCGCTTCCGAGGGGCACTTCGACATATGTGTAGGACGCTGTTACATGTGGCACGGTCTCGGCGGCGATGCTTGAGATGCCCCCCGACCCATCGGCGTCAGCAACAAGGATGGACATCTCCCGCAGGTAGGAACTCCCCGGGAAGTAGTCGAACTGACTAACGACAAAGCGGTCCTTGCTATTCGAGTCCGACGGGATGCTGTAGAGCTCCGTGGCCGGATCCAGCACTGGCATCTGGCACTGATACACGCGATACAGCTGGTCACCAGCGAAAGGGCGACTGCCTGCGTAGTGGTAAAACAGCATCCTTTGCGTACGGGATGATAGGTCGGCGGTGCCGACTGCATCCACGTACGTCACCTCTACGCCGCTGTACGTCGCAGGCGACCACTGCCCCACTCCCGTACCAATCCAGGAAGGGGAGTAGTTCCAGCACTCGTCAATGCCTGAAGGGTACTTGATGCGAACGACTCGATCCGCCACGTACTCGTAGTGGGTCTGATTATCGCTAGGATCTGTAATGCTATCGATGAGGTAGTGCTGCAAACCGTCGACTTCAACCGACTCATTATACCGATACACCATTCCGTCCACCGACTGCACTTCGAAGTACGGCAGTCGTTGTCCTTGGGCATCGTGGAACACACGGAACGAGTAACCCTCTCCCTGTCGACCGCAATACTGTGTGGTGATGCCATTCGCATCCGGCGCCGAGTGGCCAAACACCTGCCAATAGCTTGTCAGCTGCGGCGTGGCCAGCTTCTGCAACTCGATCTCGCAAATGCACGGAAACTGATCTACCGATCCAGGTATCGTCGGATTGGCGGGTATGAAACCAACCGAACAGATGTTGTTGGCATACTCTGGAGGCGTAGTAGGGTCTAGGGCACCACAGGGGTTACCCGGCTTCCTGGAGACCGGCGCCCCCGGAGGCCAAGGATCCGGAATTGGACCCGGCTTCTTCTTCCCCACTACCGGCCCGCCACTGGCGGGCTCAGATCCGCTATACGGATTCGGCCATTTCTGGTAGACCTGCGTGGTATAGCCAAGCAAGCTGCCATCCACGAAACACTCCACCTGGCCGTCATTCGTAACGTTTGAGTGGGTCAATGGGCCACTCGGCCCCTTCGACCCTTTCGGGCCCGGACGCCCCGGCCTTTGGCGGGCGGGCCCTGACGGCCCGGGGAAGTCCGGGAAGGATGCTCCGCCAGTCGTGGGCCCCTTGATCCTTTCTTTGCAGTCGGGCGGCACCAATTCTTGCCCGACGCCAACCGACGCCAGAAGCGCCACCGCCAGCACCCCAGGCATCAACCCGGCAGGCACCAGCACCAAATCAAAGAGAAGGCTAGGCAGCTTGAGATCGAACAACTTCATCTGGGATCCCTTCGTGGCGACGAATTTGGCTTACTAAGTTTGACGCTTAGCGAGTTCGGTGCATGCCGCAAGCGGAAATCCAGGAAACGGAGTTGAAGATTCACGCGGGCCACAGGGACACACCCCACCGGGCCGATGCGCGTCATCTCGACTCCGGGATTCCCAAGGTGGAGTGATCGATTGCTGGAACGTGGCATGGCTCGGCCGTCGCCTAAGACGTGGCCGAGCACTTCACTCCGAATTCCGGAATTTGTGGGTAGGAGACCAAACCACAACAACTTCGCATGAAGGAACAACTAGGCGACATCGCGGATGCGCTCCGGTAGATCAGTCGGTGGCGTCGCAGGGGACGCGGCGGGAGCGCAACCTGCAAGTAGCCGATTGACGCGTGGTCCTTGAGGCCGCATCTTCGCCCTGGCATCAGAACCTCGGCGTGAATCGCGCGAGGCTCGCGTCGCACACGTGCCGGGGTTGTCCGCGACGGGCGTGAAACTCGACTCCCTCATCCCCTGGTTCCACGAGTTCAGGGTGCGCCTTCGCAACAGACTTGTCTCGCAGTTAAGAACTCGTCACTCCGCGTGTTCTTGATGCGCGGCCTGCGGTTGTTCTGCGAGCCGTGAGAACCGCTCGCTGCGAGCCTTTCCGGGTTTCCTTCTCTACACGCTCGGCGGGAATGCAGCGGGCGGCTCATTTCCACTTCACTCCGAATTCTGGAATGCGATGGCCGCGCGGGGCGGGCAGCCGCGTGGGTCGCATTTCCTGTAGCATCCGCCGGGGCTGCATCGCCGAGCAGCCCCGCCGTCGTCACCAACCAAGAGCTCAATTTGCGCACCATGCAAATCCCCTCAGCAAAGGTTATAGAGGTTCTCCACTCCGTCGGTATCTCGCGCCTCTATCACGCCAACAGCGTGGCCACGGCGTGCCAGTTCATGAAGGGGCGCTCTCTCTTGTCGCGCGGCATCTGTGAGAGAAAAGGCCTGAAGCAAACGCCCCAGGCTTCGGACTCCCTGGACAAGCGCTACAGCATCTGGTTCGACGTGTTCATGGACTCCGTTGACATACATGATCGAGCAAAACGCGCCAACGCCTACGGTCCCGTGCTACTCGTTGTTAATACATCTATCATAACACAGTGCTACACGGGCGCGATATGGGTCACTAAGTGCAATCCAACGAGGTGGTCGGGCACCAATAGCGACGCTCGCTGGTTCCAAGGCGCAGCCGACCTCAAGAGCGGATTCGTCAAAGGTCGCTTCGACCAGATGATCGTGATTCGCCACAACGGCGGCGAGCTTCCACTACAGAATCACTTGGAGGAGATCATCCTGGACGACCCAAAGCACCAGGACGCCGAAGGCACCGACACCTACAGCCAATCGGTTGGCGCTCTCCGATTTGCCATGTCGGAGGGGCAGCTGGATGTCCCCATTCGGCGCAGGAAGTGCAGTCACGCGTGCGGATGCACAGCCGCCTACACGAACCAGAGCCAGCGCCGCAAGATGTTCGATCCTCACGGAGCGTAGGCGCAAGCCGCATGCTCAAGGCAATGCGCCACGTTCTGGGTTCGACGATGAGGCGCTTGCGCGATCGAAACCTATTGCGGGCAACAGCCATGTAGTTCTGCCGATTCGGGGAGTGCTCGGTTGACGGTCTCGAAGGCCGCTTCCAAGCGGCGGGGGTGTCACGTGCCGAAGTCACTCCTCGCCCTATTCGTCGATCCGCTTCCAATCATCGGGAACCAACTTCTTCCCCGCGCGCCAACGCTCGACGATGGAGCCGCTGAACCAATCTTCCTTCAAGTCCGCGTGCTCAATGAGGATGACCTGAAGTCCCGGCGACACCTCTTCGACTGCGCGGAAGATCAATTGGAACATCTGCCGCACGCGCTGGCGATCCTCGTCGGGCACGAGCCCCATGGAACCATCGACGTCCTTGTCCGCCGGGAAGTACACCTGCGAGGGCTGGTCGAAGAAGACGAAGTGCGGCACGGGACGCGCGCGCTGGACAAACCACTGGTGCAGAGCTAGGTGCGCAATGAGGTGGAACCCGACGCCGTTCTCGCCACTTCCGATGCGGCTCATCGGGACGGCGCCGTCGACCGTGTCCGCAACCAAAGTCAGCCTCTTGAGATCGAGACGCATCGGAGACTCCGAGTGCTCCAGCCTCAGCTCACGCGCCCACTTCGTGAGCTTCTCAGAGAGGAGCGACGCAATCGACGCGATATGCTCTTGGACTCGCTCGTCGCTAAGTTCCTCCTCGAGCTGCCTCGACTTGGCGCGAAGTGAACACGCCTGCATCTCCAAATCTTTGGTGTCGGGCACGTCGGGCATGCTCTCTAGGTACAAGCTGACCCTGCCGAGGACGTGGGCCTTCTTCGCCGAGTCCGCGTGCCCTTCGGACAGGGCCGCATTGGCCGTGCGGACCGCCTCCATCTGCGTACGGTTACTGATCAGCGACTGCTGCACGTCGAGAAGGCGTGCCTCGAGCGCGCTGAGGGCTTTTTCGATGTGAGGCTCGACGCGCGCAACCGCCTCTATGCGGCTCGCCACGTCCGACAGGGCCGCCTGTAGCGCGGCCACCTGCGGCGGTGCGTCCTCCTTCGGAAGATCCTGGGTGCACAGCGGACACGTGTGACCCGGCTCGCCTCCCTCGAAGATGCCAATTGTCGCAAGGCGTGCCTTCTGCGCCTTGGCTTCGTGCGAGAAGCCTTTCTCGTCCTTAGAAAAGGCACGAGCCGCGTCGATGTCGGCCCGAATGCGCCGTTGGGTCTGGAGCAACTCCGCGCGATCCATCGAGAGCCGCGAGAACTCTACGCCGTCGGGTAGCTTCACGTCGACGCTCGCGAGCGGCGTTTGGAGCACCACTCTGAGCGCGGAGATCACACCGTCCCACGTCGACGGCACTGTCTGCGTGAGCCCGGCATCACGTGCCTGTGCGAGGAGCGCATCGGCCTTGGTCGAGCCGTCCCCGCGCAGGGCAGCGATCTCCGCAAGGCGACGTTCAACAGCGCGGAGCTGTTCGCGCAGGCGACGAAACTCACCCTGCTTCCTGACGTGGTCGTCACCGACCGCCCCGAGTAGATACGGGAGAGTGTCCCTCAGGGCCTGCGCCGCCCAGTGGTCAGTCGTGCCGTGGAAGAGATGCCTCTTGCTGGTGATTTCGTCCTGTTGCTGCAGACAGAGTGCGACAGCGTGTCGAACGGTCGCCGAGAGTGCAGCGCGCTTCTGCCCGGCAGGTGGCTCGTGGAGATTGTCGCGTATGCCGACCCACGACGTGAGCGTCGTCGTGGCGCCATCGAGGTTCGTCGTCGGCCGCAGCTCACGCGCCTCGGGCACTTCCACCGTGGAACCCGTGGCGATGAAGTAGTCGGTGCTGGACTGCACCCTCGGAGGTGGACAGCGCCGCGCAACGAACGCCTGCCCCGACGCGAGATGGAGGCGCAGCGCGTACCACGCCACACAGAGGCGAAGGGGCCCGTGCGCAACGTGACATTCGCTGCTCCCAAAGCAGTAATCGATAATGTCGCTCAGCGCCGACTTCCCGGTCTGCGACGCGCCCGTGATGATGTTGACCTTGCCGGGCTTCAGCGGAAGCACGCGCTTCCGGCCGTCATGGCTATAAATGACGATGTCGAGAATCTGCACGCTCATGGCCGAACCCCCAGCAGCGTCATCACGGTCTCCGGTCCGCCAGCTCGCTCGAACCATCTCCCGAGAAACTCGGCACGTTTGGCGCACTCATCAACTTCATCGCTGGTCGCCATCAGGGCCGCGGTCACGCGCTTCTTCATGTCAGCGTTCGCACGAACACCGTCTAGCGCGAACAGAAGCAGTCCGTGGGAGCCGCCGAAGATGAGCGACTCCCGCGTGAAAGCACGCAGACTGGTCGCCCGCTCGCCCAAGCGCGTCCGCACGATCGGGTGCTCCCCGAGCCAGCTCGGAAGAGACGTCTTGATACTCGACGGCAGGCTCTCCCTCGTCTCCTTGTGAAGAACGAACGGCAACACGAGGAACGACAGTTCGATGGAAATTCGGGTTTGTCGCTCGGACGCGTAGCCGTGCGCAGCATGCCATATCAGCATCGCGCAGAAACCCGGGTTGAGCAGGTGTCGCTCCTCGATTGATCGCTCGGCCCATGGAGTCATTCAGCATCGCCTCCCGAGACGTTCTTTGGCGGAACGCTCACGCTCGGATTCAGGATCTTGGCGAGCCGATCGTGAAAGTCGGCGTGCCAGCCGATGCGGGGTGGCTTCTCGTCGGCCAGCATGTGGAACGAGCCGCGAACGACGAAGGGTTCCGTGACCCCCGAGCGGATAGGGATCGTCGCATGCTCGGCCCACGCGAGAATGGACCTCGCGGCCTTGCACTTCGCGGCTTCGACGGCATTCGCTTCGATCTCGTCCTTCGCGGCTTCGAAGACCAGCTCCCACTCCTCCACGAGCTTCCTCTCGTACCTTGAGAGGTCGCCGACGAGCAGGAGGTCCTCCCGGAGCCAACGAGACCGCTGCTCGAACGCGCGATAGAAGTCGCGGATCGCAGCGGCTACTCGCTTCTTCCCGACCTCGATCAACTTGAGCTGGTGGACGAACTGGTAGCCCTCGTGGGCCGCCTGCGTCGCCTCGTCGAGCGTGAACTCGAGCAGGTCCTCATCGATCGGGAGGTTGTCCTGCTTGAACTGCTCTCGCAGCTCAGTCATCTCGGCCTCGATCTCGGCGCTGAGGATGCCAGTTGTCTGCGGGGCGATAGCAAGCTGCTTAATGACACGCCGAATCCACCACCCTTCGAGACGTCGGAGGAATGCATCCAGGTGCTTCGTCTCGACGGACCAGTGGACTTCTGCCTTCAGGTCGTCGTCGATCGCGAGGACGCCAGGTGCCCGGTCGAGCACTACTACACTGTCAAGGATAGCCCGACGCGACGCTCCTGTTACCGCGAGGAACGCCTTGTATGCCGGCGCGTTGGCTTCGCTCTCTGATGTCTGCGTGACGGTCTCGAGCTTCTGGAGGGCCTTGTCGACGTCGCGGGCACCGTCGCTGCGCAGGAACCAAGCTGCGCCGTCCTTCGGCGCGGCGCCTGTCGTGAGCAAGTAGAGCGCCGTGACGGACGGAATCGTGTTGTTGGCGTGGCCCTCGAACCACACACGCAGCGACTTCCAGAGGTCGCCGCTTGCATCGGTGAGCGATGCCTCGCTCTTCCGATGGTGCTTAGTCTGCAGCAGCTCGTCGGGTTTGAGGCCAGTGGGTTGAAGCGATTCGAACGTAACGTCGTCGAGCGTCTCGAGCGAGACAACGAAGTCGGTTCCAGCACGTGCGCGGCGCAGCGACCAAAGAAGCGCGACGCGCCCTTGGTACAGGTATCCGAGCGCCGAGTCGGCTGCAGAGAAAGTCACCGTCATGCCGCTGCCTCCATGCTCAACTTCCCCGTCACAGCTGCGCCGCCGGGAGCGGGCGGGCGCAGCCCGGTGAACGGCAGGATCTCCTTACCGCACTCCGACTGCTTGCCGTCGCCGCGGAGCAGGTCGGCGAAGGACCAGAGGAACGAGGAGAGGTTGGGATCGCTCATCAGGGACGCGGGCTGGCGACGCTTCCTTCGGGCTGGTAGCGGGGACGCGATGGTAGCCATGATGCACTGCGGATCGACAGAAAGTCTGCGCAGACCAATGCCTCCGCAGGCATCGCGGACATGAGCCGAGGATGCCGCGCAGGGACCAGCCCGGTAAGATCCCTCAGAACATGAACCTCCCCATCGAGAAGTGGGCCACGGAAACCAACCTTCCACACGAGGCTTTAGGTGCCCTGCGTGAGGCTTCGGTCTGCTATCGGGCTGGGGCGTATCGCGCCGCACTCCTGTTCAGCTACGTGACCTGGGGTCTCGTCCTGCGCTCACGTATTCTCCGTGCGAAGTGCCCACCCGGCTACCCGGACGCGAAGTGGACTACCTTGCAGGACTCGATGTCGAACGAGGACAAGTGGGATGTGGCGGTCTTTGATGCGACGCAGACCCAGAAGCCCGCAACGATCTTCAGCGTCAGCGACGATCTCCGCGCACAAGTCAGGTATTGGAAGGACAGGAGGAACGACTGCGCGCATTCAAAGAACAACTCCATAGCGGCGCCACATGTCGAGGCGCTCTGGGAGCACCTTCGATCCAACCTCGACAAGTTCCAGGTGGGCGGATCCGTGGAGGATCTGGTCGAGCGCATCCGCGATCACTTCGACCTAAACATCACGCCGCCCGGAGCACCATGCGATGAACTCGCAAGGACCATCACCACCGCCGTCCCCGCAAAAGAGCGGCTGGCGTTCTTCGATTCCGTGAGCGCAGTTTTTAGGTCCAAGATCGGCACGAGAGACTTCTGGAATGCGAAGGCCCCACCCTTCTTCGAGGCCGTGATTCGGGTCACGCCCGAGCATGTCGTGGCAGACGCAGCTCAGTTCTTGCGAGGGCACATCGACGCTTTGGCGCTTGTCCTGCTTGCCCACCCGCACTTGTCCCATGTGCTGCGTGGCGCTCCGGACTCGGTTCGCATGCTCTGGCGAACCAAACTTTCCACGCGGGGCAGCGAGTCGACTGCGCTCTACGCTTCGATCCTTAGGATGGGCCTAATTCCCTCTGGCGAGCGTGAGGAAGCACACCAACACATGATCGACCAAGCGTTCCTTCCTCCGCCCGATCCTCAAGACTTCGACACGCTTTGCCAGTCTGGTTACTTCACCGCCTTCAAGTCCCTCGCTATCAACGAGCGCAAGCTGGACAACTTCGACTGGGGAAACTCAAACGCAGCAATGATGGCTTTCTACGTCGGCACCTTTCCGCTCGACGACGAATCAGCGCGCGCCTTGTCGAGCATATTCTCGTCTCCATACCACCCTCGCAGCGCGCGTGATCGATTGAGGGAACTCTTTGTGGGGCGCCAAGAAAAGCGCGAGGAACTTGCCAAAGCCATCGCGCGTCTTGGGATCAGTTGGCCAGAACCCTTGCTGGGTCCGCAAGCGCCCGCACCAGCCGGATAGGTGTCGGGCGCTCCAGGAGTTCGCTTCCACACCCCCTCCAGGGAGCCAGTCCTGCTGGAAGCAGCGGACGAACCCGCCTCGCGGCCAAAAGTCGCGGGGCGGTGTCGTTTCTGGCGCGGGCGTGCATGCCGCGCGTGGCGCGGGTTGGCGGGCAGGTCGTGAGCGAGGTGCCGAGTTCGAATCGACGCATGGTGTGGGGCCCCAAATGTCGAAACCGACCCGGATTGGATTGGGCACCAGACCATTTGCTCTCTAAGGACTTCTGAGAGCCTAATCTCGTGGTCAACAGACGGCCGCGCCGGCCAATTCAGGGGTCCGCGGGCCGGCGATCGAGCGGGCCGGGGACCGGAATCAACGGGGCGACGAGGCATGAAGCAGGATCTCCTGCGGAAAACGTTGACGTTCGCCGACCCCCGGCCCGTTGCTGAAGCGTTCATCTTTCGCACGGTCCCCGTCGGCACTTCGACTGCCTGCGTGCACGTTCCACGCACGTCCGCGGTTCGCCGCGCCGAGCACTGGACGCTACAATCTCACCCGTCGAGCCACCCGTCCAAGCGCACCTCCAAGCGGCTCCCAACGCCCTGAGGTGCCCCTTTGTCGACGCAAACTCCCCCGCCGGTCGAGACCATCCCGATCTCCCGGCTCTTCTGCTCCCCCACCAACCCGCGCCGCAACGACGCAGCAATCCCACACGTCGCGGCCTCCCTGCGCCGCTTCGGCAGCCCATCGTCGCCCGCCGCTGATGATTCCAGGGGTTTCCGTCCTGGTCGGTCTCTCATCAGTTTCCCAGCACCTTTACCTGCTGCTCGATCGATCGCTTCTTCTCGCTGACCTCGAACAGCTTCGTCTTCGCCGCGACGTCCGGTCCGCGCACGCGCGCCTCGACCACGTACTCGCCTGCCTTCATGCCGCGGAAGGCAAACCGACCCTTGGCGTCCGACAGCGTTTCGTTCGCCCCCGGCGCCGTCGCATCGACCCTTCCCGCCGCCAGCCTGACCCGCGCTCCCGGGATGGGCTTTCCAGCTCGATCAACCACGGTCCCGGTCACTGCCAGCGGAGCCTGCAGCTTCAACTCGATACCCTCCAACACGCGTAGTGCTTCGAACTTGAAGGGCCCGGCCTCGGCAGTCCCGCACAGGCCACGAATGGCGAGCCACACCTCGCCCCCGGGTGGACGCAAACCCTCAATGACAAAAGCACCCTTCGCGTCGGTCGTGCCTGCGCCTCCGAAGTGCCGCGCTGGACTCCCATCTGGTCCGCCGACCTCAAGCCAGACTCTCAATCCTGCGACGGACTCACCGCGCGGTGCCTGCACCGTACCGCGGACCTTCGCGGCGGCAGTCACGACGAGGTCTTGGACCTTGCCATGCTCGTACGGCCGCCAGATCGATCCCATCCAATCCTGCGGAGCGTCCTCGACGAGGACCCAGTCTGGGTTCCGCAGTTCGAACGCAATCCTGTCGCCTACCTCGTATTTCGCGTCGACCGCGAACGTTCCATCCTCGGCGGTCACCGCCTCACGCCAACCCGTTCGGTCGGCGTAGAGCCTCACGCGCATGAGGCCGCGCGGCTTGCCCGCCTCGTCACGCAGCACGCCCCGCAGCGTAGGATTCTCCACCAGGCTCGGCACCAGCGGGGCTGGCTCCGGCTCGGGATCCGGCGCAGCCGAGTCTGCGACCGCGGGCGCGGGTCTAGGTCGCGGACCGGTGATCGCGTCCAGGCGGAACGTCACGCGGCCGTCCTTTCCCGGCTCCACCTTCTCCCACTGCGGATGGAACCGCATGCCGTCGGCCTCAAGCCGGATCATCGAGAGTTCCGGCTCCGGAGGCAGACCGCGGATGACGCACTCTCCCCTCTCGTCGACTCGCACGCGCACCAAGCGAGGCGGCAGCGTCATCTGCGGCTGCGGGTATGGTCGCGACACGATCATTCGGCACTCGATGTCCGGCAACCGATCCGCCGGAACTCCCTTGACCGCGACCACAAGTTCGCGACCACGGCCTCGCTTCAGCACGACATCGACGGTCGCGTCCTGGCGCAGGTAGATCGGCGTCTCGCCGAGCTCGAACCCCTCGGCGGATGCCCGCACGGCGATGTCACCCAGCGGCACATGCGAAAGGACGAAGGCACCGGACGCGTCGCTCATCACGGCCTCTGTCTCGCCTTTGAAGAGCATAATCGGCGCGTTGTCGAACCCATGAATCACCTCTGCACCAGCGATCGGCTTGCCCTTATCGTCGCGCACGGTGCCGCGAATCGTCGCCGCCGCGAACAACTTGACGTCGACGTGCATCGGCGAGTTCTCGCGAGTCAGCGGACGAGTGAACTCGCAACCGACGCCCAACCCAGGGACCACGGCGCAGCAATAGACCCACGTGCCTTCTTCGCCCGAGAAGAAGAACTGGCCGGAACCATCGGTCTTCCCGTGCTTCAGCGGCGACCAGTCCGACCGCCGCACCGTGATTTCTGCGTTAGGCACTGGTTCTAGCAGCGGACCGTAGACCGTCACACTCACGCTGGCGATGCGGGGCGACTGCCCCACCAGGACGGAGACAAGAAGGGCCATCAGCCCTAGGGCACGGGACACAGTGGCAGTGGCAGGCATGATATTGCCCTCGTTGCAGCGACGGGATTCAAGGAACGCTCAGTGTAGCTCCCTTCGAAGCGTTGTTGCCGAGGAACTGACTGCGCCGAAAGGGACTCGTTGGACGAACGGCGAGACTACCGGCTAACATTCCGCGGTCGAGCCACCCCTCCAAGCGCACCTCCAAGCGGCTCCCAACGCCCTGAGGTGCCGCCTTGTCGAAGAATGCTACCCCGCCGGTCGAGACCGTTCCGATCTCCCAGCTCTACTGCTCCCCCACCAATCCGCGCCGTAACGACGCTGCCGTCCCCCACGTTGCGGCGTCCCTGCGCCGCTTCGGCTGGCAACAGCCCATCGTCGCCCGCCGCTCCGGTGAGGTGATCGCCGGCAACACCCGGCTCAAGGCCGCCCAGGAACTCGGCATGACCGAGGTCCCGGTCTGGTGGTTCGACGGCGACGACCTGGCCGCGGTGGCGTTCTCCATCGCCGACAACCGCACCCACGAGTTCGCCGAATGGAACGACGCCGAGCTGGCGA
>JADZDL010000427.1 GCA_020851075.1 Planctomycetota bacterium
CGTAGCTGCGGGCGTCCTCGGGCGTGTCACCCGGTGCGCCGGCCGTCGACACCACGATCGGCTGGCCAGAAGAACAAGCTGCAAAAGCAGCTACGGCGAGGAGCAGGTATCGGCGCATGGTGTGGCCCAGGTGCGGACTGGGGCAGGTCCGGCGCACGCAAGGGCCACCGACTGTCGCTTCGTGGTCGCGATCCGTCAAGGCGCTCTGGCCAGAACGAACCAGAACCACGACCTCACCTCGATCACCGCAGCGGCACGATCCAGCTCGCGGCCAGCTGCGCGTCGCCGCGCAGCCGCATCGTCGCACAGAGCGTGCGCAGCGAGGGCATAGGCTTCTCGACACGCTTCTGCCCATCGACCTCCACCGTGAGGTCCTGCGCCAGATCGCAGAAACGCGCATCGAGCCAGGCTTCGCACGCAGCCACCTCCTTGGTCTCGGCGACCAGTGCACTGCCCTCCAAACGCGCCTGCAGATGCTGCCCGCGCTTGGGCTCCGGCACGCGCAACCAGTAGTGGTCCTTCACGGTGCCATCGGTCGGATCCCAGAACAACTGCTTCGGGGTGGCCACCCGCACGTTCGGCAGCAACTTCGGCAGGATGTCGCGGTCGGGCAGCCCGGTGTGGCCATTGCCTTCGACGAGCGTGAACGTGGTCGGATAGAGGCCCGGATGCGCCTGCTTGGTTTCGACCAGCAGCGCTTCAAACGCGACGCAGCGGTCGCGGCGGCCGTACGCGTTGTCCTTGCCACCAACCATGAACGAGAACGCCAGACTGTGCAGCCCGGTCGGCACCGTCTCGCCGTCACTGGGCGCCGAAGCACTCGCGTGCACGGCCGCAAACCGGTGCGGCAACTTCGGGCCGATCGCAAACGCACCATAACCACCGTGGCTGTAGCCGATCGCTACCACGCGATCCGGGTTCACTTCCTGGCAGACCACGAACTGCCGGATCAGCTTCTCGAGCACCGGGTAGAAGTAGTCGGTGTAGAAGCCGTTCCACTCGTCGGTCGGGGCGCGCAGTGCGCAGTACAGGTACCCACCCGCCTCCGGATGGTCCTTGTAGTAGATCTTCATGTGTTCCCACTGGCTGTCATTGACCGCCTTCGGCACACCACCACCACCGTGCATCGCGATCACGAGCGGCCAGCCGCCAGCCGGTTTCTCGCCTACCTGCTTCGTGTAGAACGGGCTCTCCTTGCCCCCGGCGCGCACGAGGTTCTGCGCGTGGTCCTTCTGCAGTTCGGCCAGCTCAGCGCGTTTCCACGCCGCAAACGCGAGCGAGCGCAGTCGCGCATCGCCGGCCGCGGTGCGCAGTTCGGCGTCAAGATTGCGATCGAATTCAAACTTCGCTTGCGCCTCGGCATCGGCCGCAAAAAAGCGATCGAACTGCACCGCGAGCGCGGCGGCGGCGGGATCCTGCAAAGCAAAGTCCGCGGGCAAGCTGGTTGGAACCACGCCGCCATGGCCATCGCTCCAGCCGCTCGCCGGGTCGCGGTACCGCGCCGACTCATCGGTCCCCCACAACTCGATGCCGCGCCCCCAACCCGCCGCGAAACGCTCGCCCGTTGGTGCATACGAAACGGCCCACAACCGGTGTTGCCGATCGGCGACCGCCGCCTTCGCGGCGTCGCCGACAAACCAGCCGCGGTCGAGGCCCGCCGGATCGGGTTCATCGGCGCCGACAAACCGCCAGGCAGCACCATCCCAGACTTCGACCCACGTGTGGTTGCCGTCCTTGTGCGGCCAGATCACGGAAACGAGCCGCGCCGGCACACAGCACGCCCGGCACGCATCCGCGAGCAGGATCGACAAGCCCGTGCAGCTGGCCTTGCCCTGCTGCATCGACGAACTCGGCGCCTGGTCGGCGCGCGCGCGCCCCGTCGAGTAGTGCACGTTGAGCTCCGCGAAGATCGTCTCATTCAGCAACTTCGCCGCTTCGCCGGGCGTCTTGCAGTCCTTCACCTTCGGCAGGAACCGGGCCGTGAAGTCCGTGCGCCAGTCCTCGCGCGCTTCGTTGGCCTGCGCGAACGGCACCACGTAGTTGCGGAACAGCTCGTCGGACAACGTGCTGCCCCACGCCACCTGCGCGCGCGCCGCGTGCGCCTGCGCCACCTCGCGGAGCAGGAATGCCGCGGCGAGGCTCTTGGCATCGCGTTCGGGCAGGTTTCTGAGCAGGAACTCCATCGTGCCGCGCTGCTCTTCCGGCACCTCCCGCCAGGCTTGCTCGATTGCCGGGCGATTCTCCGCGGCCAACGTGACCACCGGGGCCAGCGAAGTGGGAACCTGCGACCGCAAGGCACTTCCAGCAACGAGGAGCAAGAGGAACGACGAAACAAGACGGCGCATGGCGGTTCTTGTAGCGCATCGACCTCGCCAGGGCGAAGGTCGCCTGTGCGGTCGGCCGCGCTGGCGTGGAACGCCCTGCCCCGGGCGCAAACAGGCCAATCGGAAGCAACAGGCGTTACACTGAGGGGACGAATCCACACCCCATGAAGCACACCCTCCAGATCACTCTCGCCGTAGCCGGCCTCGCCATAGCCGCGCAAGCCCAGACCATCCAGCCCCCGTTCAACGCGGCCTACGCCTACACGGACCTCGGCAACATCCCGAGCATCCCGGGCAACTACGGTGGCGTGACCTTCAAGCACAATGATCCGAACACGCTGCTGGTCGGCGGCGCCGCCAACGGTGCGTCGGGCGCGATCTACGAGATCGCGGTGGTGCGCGATGCCAGCGGGGCCCTGACCGGTTTCAGCGGCACGGCGACGCTGGTGTCGACGGCCCCCTACATCGATGGTGGCCTCGCGTATGGTCCGAATGGCGTGTTGTTCTACACCGGCTACCCGGTCAACGAACTGGGCCAGATCAAGCCGGGCAGCAACGTTCCCGACCGCGTTGACAACCTCACCAACCTCGGCGTCAGCAGCTCGGTCGGCGCGCTCGGGTTCACGCCGACAGGTTTTCCGGGCGCCGGCGAACTGAAGATCGCGTCCTACAACGGCGGCGGCTTCTACGGCTTCACGTACGCGCCCGACGGCAACGGCACCTTTCAGGTCGCGGCCGCGAACGGCCCGACGCAGATCAACGGTGGCCCCGAAGGCATCCTGTATGCACCGCCCGGCTCGAGCCTGATTCCCGACTACCAGTATGTGATCATCACGGAAGACAGCACGGGTTCCGTCGTGCTCTACCAACTCGATGCCGCAGGCAACGCCAATCCCGCCACGCGCGTCCCCTTCTTGACGGGCCTCAGCGGGGCTGAAGGCGCCTGCACCGATCCGATCACCGGCGATCTCGTGTTCTCGACGTACGGCGGCGGCAACCGCATCCTCACCGTGCACGGCTTTGGTGTGTGCGGCAGCTTCCAGAACTACGGCACCGGCATCGCGGGCCAAGGTGGCACGCCGACGATCGATGGCGGCGGCTGCGCGGGCCGCGGCCAGTTCACCTCGATCGATATCAGCAACGGTCGTCCCAACGCCCCGGGCCTGCTCGCCGTCGGCTTCAGCCCGATCACGCAACCGGTGCTCAACGGCACGCTGCTCGTGCAGATCACGAGCACCTACTTCCACGTGCTCAACGGTGGTGGCCAGTGGTCGCTCGGCCTGCTGCTGCCGACCGACCCGGTCTGGAACGGCCTCAACATCTACACGCAGAGTTTCTACATCGACGGGGCTGCTACGCTCGGTGTGTCGGCGACGAACGGGCTGCATACGCTCGTTCGCTGAGCGGGTCCGC
>JADZDL010000428.1 GCA_020851075.1 Planctomycetota bacterium
GATAGACTTGGCTGACGCTATCGAACTCGCGTTCCAGAAGCTGGATGAGGTTCCAGCAGTCGCCTGCGACGTTGGCCGCTTGGAGAATGATGGGCGGCGGCAGTCCGGGGATGTAGTTCAGTTCGAGAATTTCCCCAGCCGACGCGGTGTAGGCCCCATCGGCGAGCTGGTGCTGCCGATACACGACCACCTTCGGGCGCGAGACGGCGCGGATGTTCTCCACGACCTTCGCAATGGTGTCGTTATACGTCCGCTGCAAGTCAATGAGCTGCTCGATGAACGTGGTCCCATACGCCTGCCCTGCCGTCTCAGTGTCGATGAACTCGCTGCACGGATACGGGTTGGTGGGGCTGTCGCAGAACACGAACGGTAGCTCCTCGTGCTCTTTGACAAGGATGCCGTCACAGACGACCAGCTTGCGGCCACGCGGATATTCGGCGCACGTGGCGGTGAAGTCTTCCAGCAGCAGCACCTGATCGGTGCGCTGGGGCGGCGTCGAGACGCTGCTATAGTCGGGCTTGAGGGACGCGAGGCGGTCGGCGCTGCGCTGCGGGGTGTCACCAGAGGCGGCATCGCTGCCTGCCCCCGCATAGTCATCACGGTTGGCGAGCGCGGGATAGCGACGTTCCGCTTCCTTGCGGCTGATGGTGCGGACGCGCATGATCCCCGGCTGCTTGCCGATGTCGCTGATGGCGGGGTCTTCGACAAGGACTTCCCAGGCGTTGCCGATTTCGATGACGACATCGCCCAGCGGGGTCGTGGACTCAAACGGCTTGAGCGTGTTCGGGGCAATCTCGCGAATGCGCCCCGGCACCGAGTCGTCGTAGCCGAACCACCAGTAGGCCTTGTGGCAGATCGCCCCCCACTGTTTGACGGCTTTGTACGCGCCTTCGAGGTTGAGGCGGTCCCACTGGTAGCGGAGCGCGATTTCGGAGGCGCGCGCATCCATCAAGTCTTGATAGTCGGTGGAGGCCGCAATGACGACCGGCTTGGGTCGGTTCTTGAAGAACTTGGCCATACGGGCCTTGTGCTTCGGGCGGATTTTGTTGATGGAGATGCGGACAGCGTAGGAGGGCACGTCAGGCGTGACGAGCTGGCCGAGCGTATCGCTGTATTCCACATGCTGCTGGCCGCGCAACATCGCGCCGTTGACAAACCAGTTGCCCTCGAAGGGGCGACGGAAGGACCGGCGCTTGGTGTAGTTCGCCTGCACCTGTGCGGCGAGCTTGTTGTCGCGCTCGATGTCGCGGGGTGGGGGGGCGGGAGCGGCGGGTGCGCTGCCCATCTCGGAGGCGAGGGCCGCAGCGGCTTCGGGCGAGGCAGGCTGAATGTCAGGCATCACAGGGACGTGCGCTCCTGCGCGAAGTCGTCGGAGAGTTGGGCGAGCAGTTTGTCCATGTCCATCGGGGTGGGCGTGCCTACGGCGTCGCGGGCCTTTTCACGCTTGCGGTCGCGTTCGTAGGCCGCCTCCATGTCCTCGGTCATGATGCGGACGACGGGCTTGCCGGGGGACGTGAACATATCGAGGTGTTTGCGGGCCAGTTCGGCCTGCGATTTGACGCCCTCCATGAGGGTGGTCAGGAGCGCGGTCGTCTGGGTGTGGGACGCAGCTTGGGCGGCCCTGTCTTCGCGCAGCACCTCCAGCAACGCCTGCTGCGCCGACGCATTCGCCTCGCGCTCGGCGTCGAGCACGGTCAAGAGCTTGTCAAACTTCGAGGGGGCAGAAAACCAAGAGAGCATAGGGGAAATTTGAAAAACCAGAGCGGGCTGATACGAAGGAAATGTCGAGGGGGTGCCCGGAAAGGGACACACACGGGAGGTAGAGAGAAACCGAAAAACCTACTGGTTGTACCACGCCTGCTTGGGCGTCGAGTTACTCTTGCGGCCTGCCGCATAGCGGGCGGCGGCAAAGGCGCGGACTTCGGCAGGCGTCGGGTCGCGGTCCACCAGCTCGACCGGCGCATGCGTCTCGCCATACTGGATGGCGCGGTGGGCGCACATGGCGAGGACGCTGGCACGGTCGTCGCGCTTGCCTGCGTAGCGAATCGAGCCGTTGGGCGACAGGATGCGCTCCATCGCGCCCAGTTCGCGTAGCGTCTCGTCGTCTTGGAGTAGCCGCAACTTGTCCTGATGCAACAGCGTGATGAACTCGCTCCACATCACGCGCTTGGTCTGGTTGGTGAAGATGTGCGGCTCGACCAGCAGCCCGAAGTTCTGCGCAATCTCTTGCAGCGAATCCAGATGGTGCTGGTCGCTCGACACGACCGTCACGCCATACTCCTTGCACTGACCGGCGGCGAGCGCGATGCATAGGTGCGGGCTGAGGGGCTGCTCGGCACTGCCGCGCCACCCTTCCATCACGTCCTGCACGAACGCCCCGCCCTCCATATGCCCAATACAGAATGCGAACGCATCCCCACGGAAGCCGGGGTCCATGCTGGCGACATAGCGCACGCCGGGGCGCGGAGTCCGACGCCGGGGGGCTGGAGTGGTGGCCCCGCCAGTCTGGTCAGTCGCGGCTCGCCGGAGGAGGAGGACCGGCAAAAACCCGCTGACGCTATCGGAGAACTCCGCGAGGAATTCCCGTGTGAACGCGCTCGCATCTTTGGCTCGCTCGCGCCGGAGGTAGTCCCGGGCGGCGGCGATGGCCACGGGGCGACTGGTCGCTCGGCGGCTGAGGGTCGGATTGACGGTCGCGCTGGGAGCCTTGAGCACAATGGTGCGTGTAAACGCACTGCGCTGCTCCGGGTCCGTCAGATGGCGACCGTAGGTGCCAATCTCGCTGTAGTCCTTCCAGAGGACGCCTTCCTTGGTCCACGGGCTGCTCATTTTCAGCAGCTTGCGGTCCGGAAACTGCGCCATGCCGGGGGTAATCGCGTTGATGACCTCGAAGTCCGGCGCGGCGGACTCTTTGTCCTTCTGCCAGAAGGCGATTTCGTCGCCTGCGGCCACCGGGACGGCCTGTCCGCGCACCTTGATGTTGGGCGGGGCGACCACAATGAGGCCGCAGTTGGCCAGTCGAATGGTGTCGGCGGTGACGGACTTCTTCGGGTCACCGATTTCGTTGCGCCCGACCGGGGATGATTCGAGGTAGGGCAGAATGTGCTGCCGCAAGTTCGCCTTGGCAGTGGCCAAGTCCTGCGCGACCTGAATGAAGCGCGGCTCCTGGCGCGGGTTGCGCAGGTGCTGCTTGTGGCCGCCACACAGCGCCTCGTAGGAGACGATGAAGGAGCTGATGCTCGTCTTGGTCCCGCGCCGCCCGATGACGAAGGTGGCGTCCTCGAATTCGCGGGTGGGGGCGGGCAGGCCGCTGTCGTCACAGTCTACGAGGAAGCCGCAGTCGTCGTAGATACCTGCGCCGTTGAGCGCGTGCCAGAGCCGCAGTTCGGCGGCATCGAGCGGCAGCCCGTAGAGCATCTTGAGCACCCCGCGCTGCTCCGGGTGCATCGCCTCCCAGGCGGACGCGAACAGGTCGCGGTCGGCAATGGCGGTGGCGAAGGGAATGCGGGGGAGGCTCAGAAGGTGCCCATCCACTCAGGCGTCGGGTGACTGGCGGGTCGCTGCGCGGTCGCTTTCCGGGCCTGCGTCATGCAGTCGGCGAGGTCATCACCCACCCAACTTTCACCAGCTTTCGCCGGATTGGTCAGGGTCACCTGCCCCGTCGTCTCGTCTTCCGTCATCGCGAGTTGCAGGTTCTGGCCTTGGGTCGCCGATTTGCGGGGTGTCATGCTCATAGGGGATAATGTCGATGGCATCGAGGGGGGCGGCGGGGTCGGTCGGGGCCGCTGCCTGCTGCGCGTGCCAGTTGTTGAGGTTGACCGTCGTGGTCTTCTTCTGTTCGGGGCTGAACACGCCCATGCCCTTCATCAGTTCACGGGCCACTTCGGACTTGAGGGCGTAGCCTTTGTGGTTCTTTTGCAGTTCGGATGGGTCGGCATCCAGAATGGTGTCGAGCACCAGCGGCGCTTTGTCCGCCGTCTCCTGCATGCGCTTGCGGGCCACATCGAGCCAACCACGTTCCTCGGCCCGCGCCAGCTCCCGATACGCGGTGCGCTCGGTAATGTTGAGCGCCTCAGTAATCTCCGCCATCGGCGTCCCCCGCAGACTCATCTCCGCGATAAAAAGTGCCCGTTGTTTCCTCAGCCTCGAATCCCGCAAGCCCGAACCATAGCCCTTCCTCGGTTGCCAGATCGTCCGTGGCGTCGGTGGAGGTGGAATGCAGCCGGTGCGGCCAGTGGAAGTCACAGCTCAAAGGGTCCAGAAACGGGCAGTCAGGCAGTGGCCGTGCGGGCACCCGCGTCACGGTCACCGACGTATCGGGGCGGGAATTTCCGCCATCTCTCGGGCTTCGCATAGGGCGCGGTCGTGCAGGTAGGTCGCGACAGCCGGAGGGAGGCCACTATCGCCTGCCGTTTTGGCGTCGTTCGTAAAGGTGCGGGCGTTCTCGTAAAAGGACGCGGTGTTCAGCCACCAGCTTGGGGTGGCGGGGAGTTCGGGAGTGCAGTCGAGCACGGACGGGTGAATCATTCGTTCTCTATCAGTATAGCGCACATGCCCTCGGTTTGTCAAGGGGGCTACTTGTGGTCCCAACGGTGGCTGCCAACCTTCATACCAAAAGTATATCAGGCGGATGCCCTAAAAGTCAAGTCCGACCTCGCCCGTAGGTCACATGACCATGTTTGCTGGTCAGTTTGCGGCGAAAAACAGCCCCATTCGCCGCAAAAATCCCAAAAAAAAATCAAGGACCGTCGAAAAACACCCAGAAAAGCCCGAAAAGGGAGGAAAGTGCCCACCAGTGCAGGCTCAGAGGGGGTCACGGATCGAACACCGAGGCACTCGGTCCAGA
>JADZDL010000429.1 GCA_020851075.1 Planctomycetota bacterium
CTCGAGACGAACATGCTCTGCTCGCCCGCGTCCATCGCATTGCCGTTGCCGTTGCTGTCGACGAGGCGGTGGATGCCGTGCGTGAAGCCGAGGCTCGACGGCGCGCTGTTGTCGAGCGCCACGTAGACGATCGTGCGGTTGTTCGCAGTGTCGCGGTGCACACCGAGCGTGTCCGGCGCAAACAGGCCCGAGCCCGACGACGTCGTGCCGAAGCGGAAGAACACGGCCGCTTCGCTGGGGTCGATCACGCCGTTGTGGTTGGCGTCAACGCAGCGCAGCACCTGACCGTCCTCGGAGTCCGTGAAGTAGAACGCGGCCTCGCCGTTCTCAAAGACGACGCGGCAGTCAGTCATGAAGTTCGTGCCCGAAGCCGCCGTGGTCGGCAGCGTCGTCGCGAACGCGTAGATCTCGTTGCTGCTGATCACGCCGTCGCCGTTCTGATCCTTGGCGCGCGCGGCCGGGTAGTTGTTGGCGGGCGGGCCACCGGCGTTGGCGAAGCCGAGCGGGAAAACGAAATCCTGCGCCGTCGCGGAAACCGCGAGAGCCAGCAGGGCGAGAGTCGTGCGTTGCATTGGGGCGTCCTTGGTAGAATTCTGCAGCGTCGAGGATCGACGACAGGATCAACGATCCGTGAAGACCCGCAGAGGTTTCGAGTTTCGCCGCACCTGGAAAGAACGGCGTTTCGGGCCCTCCAGGGTGCCGTTCTCGCCCGGCCCAAGCAACTTCGCGGTTGTGCGCAATCGGGCCCCAAATGCCACTTTGCGGCCAACCGCAGTCCTGCGTGGACAACTGGCAACATCGCCAAGTAGCAGGCGGCGCCACCGCTTCCGGCCATTTCTCCACTGATTCTCAACACCCGGTGAGATCCCCCGCCAGCGCCAGCAAACTGGTTCTAGCCTTCCAGACAAGCGCCCGGCCCCACAGAATCCCAGCCCCATGGCACCGAGCGCTCTCCCGCCGCCGCAGAACCCGAGCTGGCACCTCGACGTGCCCCACGGCCGCATTCTCGTCTTCGCGCCGCATCCCGACGACGAGATCGCCGGCCCCGGTGGCTGCCTCGCGCTGCATCGGCGCGCCAACGACATGGTGCGCGTGATCGTCGTCTCGAGCGGCACGGCCGGCGATCCGGAAGCACGCTTCGATGCCGCGACCTACGCCGAACTGCGCCGCACGGAGTCCCGCGCGGGCCTGCGCGAACTCGGCGTCGACGATGCGGTCTATTGGGGCCTGCCCGACAATTGCGTGCTCAGCGAGCAGGACCTCGAACTCGGCCGCCAACTCGCCGCAAACGCGATTGCCGAGTTCCGCCCCGACGTGATCTACCTGCCCTGGGAGCGCGAAGGCCATCCCGACCATCACGCGCTCTACCTCATCGTGCTCGCCGCGATGCAACGCGTGCAGTTCGCGGGCGAAGCACTTGGCTACGAAGTGTGGAACGCGATGGTGCCCGATGTCGTGGTCGACATCACGAGCACCGCCGACGCAAAGCGTCGCGCGATCCGCGCGCACGCGAGCCAGACGGTCTACACGGACTTCGAACACACGATTCTCGGCCTCAACGCCTATCGCTCGATGGTGCACGCGCGCGGCAAGGGCTACTGCGAAGCGTTCCGTCGCGTACCAGGAATCCGCACGCCGTAGCCAGCGCAGAAGGTCGCGACCAGCAAGCCATGATCCATGCTCATGCCTGCCAAAGGCCAAGCGTGTCGCGGCCGATCAGGTAGAGACCGAGCCCCAACAGTGCCACGCCCGTGCCGAGTTTGATGCGCGGCTGCCAGCGCGAGATGCCGGCCCCAAACTTCGCCGCGAAGCCAGCGCTGAACACGACGCCGAGCGCAAACACCGCGACCGGGATCGCCGTGCCGATACCAAACGCAACCACCGGCGGGGCCACCGCCGGCCCGGCGAGCGCCTGCGGCAACAGGCTGCCAAAGAACAGCGCCGCCGAAACCGGGCAGAAGGTCAGCGCGAACAGACCGCCCAGCGCCACTTCGCCGAGCACACCAAGTCGCACCAGCCGCTCGGCAGTTGCCTGGCTCTTGCCGCCGCCTGCCCACGGCAGCGGCAGCAGATCGAGCAGGATCATCGCCGTCAGCACGAGCAGTGGCCCGATGACCGGCGGCAACCACTTCTGCAGCCCCGCCGACAGTGCTGGAGCGCCGAGCGCACCGAGCACCAATACGCCGGCGATCATGCCGTAGGCGAGCACGCGCCCCGTTGTATAGGCCAGTGCCCCGACCACGGCACGGCGTCGCGACGTCGCATGCCGCGCCAACCAAACCGTCGCCGCCACGTTCGTCGCCAGCGGGCACGGACTGATGGCGGTGACGAGTCCAAGCCCGAAGCCGCTGGCGATCGACGAATAGAGCGTGACGTCGCTCACATCACTTTCCCGCGAGGAAGGCCCGGATCGGCTCCCGCACGTAGGTCAAGAACGTGTCGGGCTCGTGGAAGTGCACCCAGACGTCCTGCAGGCCCTTCCACTCGACTTCTTTGCCATCGCGCTGGTGTGAGACGATGACGATCTTGTTGGTGATCTCGTAGTGATCGACATAGTGCGCGTGCTCGGGCAGGTCCGTATTGATGACGCGGAACACGACCTTGCCGGCGGCAACCTCCGTCGGAAAACCCTCAACGACGGCCCGCTGGCTCAGCGCCTC
>JADZDL010000430.1 GCA_020851075.1 Planctomycetota bacterium
CCCGCCGCGTCACTGGCACCGGCGCGGCTCATCAGTTCGGCGCCGACGGCGTCCATCATCGCCGGGCTTTCGAGGCGCAACTGCAATAGCGCCCCTTCGCTGCCCGATGCGACCTGCAGCACGTCCTGGACCACGAACTCTTCCAGGTCCGTGAAGTCGCCGGAAAGCGCGATATTGACGTCGGTGAGCTGCCCCGAGGAGACGACGACGTCGGTCGCCACCTGCCGCACGTAGCCTTCCTTGCTGAAGACCAGCGTGTAGCGGCCCGGCGGCACGTCGGGCAATACGAAGTTGCCCTGGTCGGTCGTTTGCGTCTTCTGGCCCGTCTCGACGACCTGCACCGTGGCCGCGCCGAGTGGAACGTCGAAGTCCTTGTCACTGACGAGGCCGCGGATCGAACCCGCCTGCTGCGCCGAGACGAACGAGCACAACGACAGCACGCTGCCGAAGAGCAGGCCTGGACGAGCGCCGAGTCTCACCACGGGTTGCCGAGCCCCTTCTTGATCTGTTCGAGGCGGGCGCGCAGTTCTGCATCGGGTTCATACCCACAGACAGCCATCGTCACGCAGACGCCGGCAAGGTCCTCGGCGCGCGGCCGGCTGTTCGGGTTGTGCAGCCCTTCTTCGAGCGCTGCGAGGAACACACGCCGGGCCTCGGTCAAGTCGCCGAGTTCGACGAATGCGGCCGCCAGCGGGCGCAGCGCGATGCCGCGGTCGATGTCGACGATGCGTTCGCGTTCGCTGTAGAAGCGCGCCACGGCGGCCGTAGCGGCCTTTCTACCCAATTCCACCTGCCCAGCCTTGCCCCGCAACGAGGCAAAGCGGGCGCGAGCCGCGAGTTCGTCCTCGGTCGGCATCGCCGGCTGCTGGAACAGCGTGTCGGCGCGATCGAGGAACCGCCGCGCACTTGCTTCATCCTGCTTTCGCAGCGCGACGCCGACCATCTGCGCGATGAGATCGAGGCGCACCGCGATCGGCAGCCGGTCGTACGCATTCAAAGCACGCGATTCGACCTGCTCGCGCCGGTCTTCATCGCCGTGGTACCGTTCGTAGAGATCGACGCAGACCTGCAGGGCATTGCGGATCGGTTCGAAGTTGCCGGCCGCGATCACGGCATCGATGGCCTTGATCTGCCCAGCAAAGTCCGCCGGGTCGGCGAGGCGTGCAGCGGCCCCGTCAAACGCACCAAGGTCCGCCGGCGCGACGCCGGCGACGTACTCGCGGGCCTGCTGGTTCTTGCCCAAGCGCAGGTGCGCCTGGCCGATGCGCGCGCGAATACGATCGCGCCGCCAGGACTGGGTATCCGACTTCGACTGCTCGGCCACGACATCGGCCGCGGCCAGCAGCCCCTGCACGGCATCAATGCGGCCGTGGTCGAGGCAGTAGAGGGCGAGGTCCGCGAGGCAGACACCGCGCCGCCAATCGTCGATGCGTTCGGCGTAGTCCTGGGCGAGTCTTGGTTGCTCGAGCTTGAGGCACGCGGCGACCACGGTCTCCTGCGCGCGCGAACGGTTCTTCGCGTGCGGTTTGGTCGGCATCGCGCTCACCGCGTCGAACGCCAGCTGCAGCAGCTCGCGGCGCGATTGCGCCAGCGGCTGGTCTACGAGCGGTTTCGAGGCCGTTTCCTGGGCACGGACCTCCGCACTGCCGAGGAACACGCAGAACGCCGCTCCGAGGAGGCGGCACGACGAACCGAGGTAGGAACGCATACTTGCGGAATCTTCTCGCTGCCTGGCAATGACAACGGGCGGCCGCGATTGCGACCGCCCTCAATCTTCACCGTTGCCTGATCCAGCCTTGGCTGACGCAGGCTTCGCGCCTCACTGCGCGAGGCGGTAGATCGCGTTCGAGGCCGCGAGGCCGTTCGGCGAACCCGCGTCAAACACGAGGTACTGCTCGTAGAACGAAGCGCCCGAGTAGCCGGCGGGCAGCGTCAGGTTCGAGCTGCTGTTGCCCGAAGCGTTCGTGAACACGATCGAGTAGCCGAGCGTGTTGAAGTTCGGGACGAGCGTGACGCCCGTGTAGCCGAACGGCGACAGCGAGACGTCGGCGCGGACGAAGCCGAACATGAGCACGCAGAGCGCGTTCTCCTTGGCGTTGCTGAGCGAGAACGTGGTCGGGACGCCAGCCTGCAGCGTGCCCGCCGCATCCATCACCGGCGCGCCGTAGGTGCCACGCGCCGTCTTGCCGAGATCGCACCAGCCATCGTGCACGAGGAAGCCGAAGGCGTCGGCGGCCGTCCAGCCGACCAGCCAGTTGTTGCCCGGGGCGAACGCGCCGCGGAAGCGAGCGGCTTCGAAGAAGCCATCGTTGGGCGCGTAGGCGACCGACGTGAGCGCGTCATTCTGCGGCAGCGGGTTCAGCGAGGTCACGCGGGCGACCGTGTTGGAACCACTGACGACGACCGGCGCGGCGCGACCGATCGAGACGATCGGCGAGCTCGTGGCCTGCACGTTGTTGTTGGCGGCGGCGAAGATGCTGCGCGCGTTGGCCTCGGTGTAGGCCGTGCCGTGCTGGTTGTTGTAGAAGACGCTGTCGCTGATCTCGTTCAGCGTGCCGCTGGTCTGCACCGTGTAGAACGCGGCCGGGTTGGCCGGGGCGTTGACCGACGAGGTCGCGGTGTAGGGCGTGGTCCAGGTCGCGGCCCACGTGAGCGTGCCGTTGAAGCCGTAGCCCGCACCACCGTCACCGTCGGTGTTGTCGAACGACAGCACGCGTTCCCCGATATCGGTGAAGATGCAGTTGCGGAACTGCACGCGGGCGTTGTCGCGCAGCGCGATGCCGTGGTCGGTGCCACCCGTGCCGCCCGTGACGGGCGTGGTCGGGCAGCCGATCACGGTGAAGTTGTAGATCGTCGCGGTCGTCACCGGCTGGTAGTCCGACTGCTCGGCCCCGTCCATCTCGATCGCGTTGTCGCCCCAGCCCGAGCCCTGCCCGGCGGGCACGCTGTAGCCCTGCACGATGAGGCCGAACTGCGCGCGGCCGCGCCAGCCCTGGTCGACGTCAAAGCTGTCGTCGCCGACATTCCAGATGCTCAGGTGCTTGAAGTTGACGGTGCCGCCCCAGACTTCGACGCCGTCGTCGACGTTGTTCATGATCTCGACGTGGTGCACGTCCGTGCCACGGCCAACGCCGCCCATCGAGAGACCGTTGAGTTCGTTCGTCAGCGCGACGACCTTGCCGCCGTAACGCAGCGACAGGTAGCTGATGTTGCCGCTGTCGTCGTCATCGTTGCCGCCGCCGTAGTAGACGCGCGTGTCGCCCGGGAACGCGGGCGTGAGGCCTTCCATCGTGCCGTAGTTGGCAGCGTTCGGGGTCGCCGTGTTGGTGGCGGGGTTGAGGTTCTCGCTCACGTAGCCACGACCGCAGATGGTCAGGTTGCCCCACTCATTGCACGCCGCACGCCAGGTGCCCGTCTTCGGGTCGCCGCCGACCCACGTCGCCCGGTCCGCGTCCGACGTCATGATGACGGGGTTGCGTTCGGTGCCGTTCACGAAGATCTGCGCGCCGCGCGTGACGCAGAGGCTGCCGCCGGCGTTGGCCGTGCTGGCGATGACCGTGCCTGGCTCGATCGTCAGCGTCGCGCCTGGCAACACGTAGATCTGGCTGGCGAGGTTGTAGATGTTATTGGCCGTCCACGTCGTCGACGTGGCGATATCGGCGTTGACGACGATCGTCGCCTGGGCCTGGGCCGCGGCGACGAGGCCGAGGCTGGCGAGTGCGGTGGGGAGAACGGAGCGCTTCACGGGTTGATCCTCTCGAAGGGGTGTTGGTGCGATTCCTGTCTTTGGTGAGGCACACCCTAGGAATGCGCATGAAGCCGCCGTGAAGGCTGTGGCAGGGTTCGGTAGAACCTGCTGCAAAGGGGTGCGAGGCGGCCCCTCCGCCCCCGCAAAACTCCCGTAAACGTTTTACCCCAAAGCTCTTACGGGAAACCTACGAAGGCGCGGCCGCACCGTCCGCCAATCGCCAACGTGTTCCCCTTGCAACAAGGCACCCAAGGCCCCGACCTACTCTCTTCGCCAAGAACTGGCGCGCCCGCTACTTCGAACCGACGTTGCTCGGCAGTGCGAGCAGGCGCTTGCTCTCGGCGAGCAGCCAGTCAATCTGCGTGAACGGCTCGAACGAAATGTCCTGCCAACGCACCTTGCCATCGCCATCGACGAGGAACGTGCCGTGCAGCGGCATTTCCTCGAAGTCGTCGTAACACCGCCAGGCCTTGAACGCCGCGAGCTCCGGATCGGCGAGCAGTGGGAACGCAAACTTCTGGTCGCCGAGCGCGGCCACGCTGTCGACGGTCTTGTCGAGCGACTGGTTGCCGATCGCCACGATGTCGATGCCGGCGGCCGCGAAGTCCTTCGCCTTGGGCGACAGCGCTTCGAGTTGTTGCACGCAGTGCAGGCAGCCAAAACCGAGGTAGAAGATGACCAGCGTCGGGCGCCCCTTCGGCATCGTCATGCTGCCACCGTTTGCGCACGGCAGGTCAAAACCAGGGGCGGCTGTGGGGCTCCAGCGGAACGGGCCCAGCGACTCGAGCGGCGGGCGCGGGCCGAAGTCCTCGCCAAAGCCAGCGTTGGGCAGGTGCACAGTCTCTTTGTTGAGATCGCCACAAGCACTGACGCCGATTTGCAGGCGCTCGACGAAGCGGGTGTCCGCCTTGTTCCCATCCACGACCGCTGGGCAATCGAGCATGAGTTCCCGCATACGATCCTTGTGTTCCGGCTTCTTGCTCTGCGCGTAGGCCGCGTCATAGGCCAACAGCAACCGCCCCGTCGTCGGCGCGCGATGCGGATGCGCCTTGTGGTCCTTCTCGAGCATCTCGATGGCCTTGTCGGGGTCGCCCGCCGCTACATGCGCGTCGGCCAGCAACGTGCGGCGGAAGCCCTTGATCTGCAGAAACTCGGCCAAGGCGCCCTTGGCATCGCCGGCCGCCAGCAGCTTCTCGCCGCGCAGTTCGCGCTGCAGGTCCTGCACCACGCGCACGGCATCGGTGCGTTCGCGGCGGGCGTCGTCCATCGCCTTGTCGGCCTTCTCACGATCGCCCTTGTTGGCGATCACTTCGTCTTCGGCCTTGTCGATCGCACTCGCGCGCTCCGCCCGCGCCTTCGCGAGCAGTGCGTCGGCCGCGGCAACCACGCGTTCGGCCTCTTCGAGACGCCCCGCATCGCCGCCTGCTAGCCGGAACAGCGCGCGCCCGAGCAAGGACAGACGTTGGGCCTCGGCCTTGCAGTCGTCACTGGCTTCGATGTGGCCATCGCGACAGACCTGCACGGCGTCTTCCCACAATTCGTAGTCCTCACAGATATCGACGAGGCGATCGCGCGCGTAGCCGGCAATCGCCTCATGGTCCTCGAGCTTGTTCTTCTCGGGATGCCGAGGCAATTCGGCCATGTTCTTGGCCAGGTCGAGCGCTTCCCGCGCGCGGCCGATGTGGCACAGACTGCGGCACAACCATTCCTGGTTGTGGCCGTAGTTGTGGATCTCGAACGGCATCACGCGGTCGCGCATCATGAACGCGTGGTCGACGCGGCCACTGGCCTCCTGCTGCCACGCGGCTTCGGCGTTGCGGTTCAACTTGTAGTAGATGTGGCCCGACATGTGCCACTCGTGCGCGATCGCGGGCGCCGAATCCCCGATCAACGCCGCCGAACGCAGGGCGCGCTCGTCCTTCTCCCCATTCCACAGATGGATGCGATAGTGGTGCGTCGGATGCATCGGTGCTTTGGCAAATACCCGATCGAGCAGGGCATCGACGGCGCTGTGGCTGCTGATCTCGATGCCGACGTCCGAATTGCGCCAGACCTGCACGGCGAGGAACGCCTTCGCTTCGATGTCGTCGGGGAATGCCGCGAGGATCGTCTCGTAGCCGCGCACGAGCGTACGATGCAGTTGCTTCTCGTCGCGCTCGGTCTTGCCCGTGATCGTCTCCTTCGCCTTCTTGATGCGCTCCGCATCGCCCGACTGCAGCTCCGTGCGCAGCGCATCGTCGATCTGGTAGTACGCCGCGAGCGAGTCGACCCACAGCTTTTCGTACTCGGGCAGCTTTGCCGCGCGCTGCACGGCCTGCGCCGCAAAACCCGCCCCGCGCTTCCAGTTCTCGACATTGGCCATCGCCATGCCCCAGTACGCCATCGCGCACTCGGGCTGCAGCTTGGCAACCTGGCGGAAGCTGCGTTCGGCCTCGAAGTACCAGAAGCCGTGCTGCTGGCAGACCCCCTGGTCAAAGAAGCGTTGTGCCTCCGCGGAGAGCCCCACTACCGGAATGTGCACCTGGTCACTGATGCCCGCCATCAGGTAGGCCGCCTGGCGTGGCCCTTCGTCAAACTCGCCACCGTGGCGCGAGTGGCCAAACGGATCGTCGACGGGATCCTGCGCCAGCAACGACGTGCAACCGAGGGCAAGAACGAGGATTCGTAGGGACGTGCGCATGGGTCGTGATACCAGGGCGGGATTCTGGCGCGAAACGGCTCAGGAATCGCGCCATCGCTGCGTTTGCGGCAAGGAATTGCGAAGTCGAGACCAGGGCTCGCCAACAGAGCCGTCCAACCAGCGTATGGTTCCGCCATGCTCCGCACCCGCGCCGTCTGGTTGTTGCTGTCCACCGTTGGGATCACCACCGCCCTCGCCGCCCAGGCCCCCAAACTGCCGGCACCACCGGCGCCACTGCCCGCAACCGAGTTTGCCGAACGGCGGGCGGCGCTCGTTCGCGAGCTGCAAAAGGCCGAACCGGGCGGCAAGTTCGTCGTGCTCGTGCGCGGCAACGCGGGCGCTACCGACATGGGCGCCTTCGTGCAGGACCAGGACTTCCTGTACCTGAGCGGCGTGGCCGAGCCGGGGCTCGCCCTGCTGCTCGGCCCCGGCGCCAACAACGGCCAGGGCCTCGACGAACTGCTCGTGCCGCCGCATTCCCGCTTTGCGGCGACCTGGGACGGCGACTTCCTGGCCCCCGGCGAGCAGTCGGCGAAGGCGACCGGTTTTGCCGTCTGCGGCAACGTTCGCAGCCTCGAAGAACGCCTCGCCGCGCTGCTGGGCGCCGACCAGGACGGCAAACGCCCCGTGCTCTACACGCTCGTCGAGGCCGCACCGCGCATCGGCAGCACGCCCGGCAAGGCCAATGGAGTCGCCGCCGACATGGCCAACGACAAGTTCGACGGCCGCACGAGCCGCGAACAGGCCCTCGTCGCGCGCTGCAAGGCGCTCTATCCGGGCCTCGAAGTGAAAGGCCTCGAAGGTCTGCTCGGCACGATGCGCGCCCACAAGAGTCCCGGCGAGATCGAACTGCTGCGCAACTCCGCGCGCATCGCCGCCGAGGGCATCGCCGAGTCCATGAAGGGCACACGCCCGGGCCTCTACGAGTTCCAGGTCGCTGCCGTGGCGCGTTACGTGTTCTCGCTGCGCGGCGCTGGCCCCGACGCCTATGCCGCCATCGTCGGCGGCGGCCCCAACGGCTGCGTGCTGCACTACATGAAGTGCACGCGCCAGCTGCTGCAGGACGACCTCATCGTCATGGATTACGCGCCGACGCTGCAAGGCTACGCGAGCGATGTCACGCGCACGTTCCCGGCGTCAGGCAAGTTCTCGCCCGCCCAGCGCAAGCTCGTGCAGGACGTCTACGAGATCCAGCAGGCGCTCATCGCCGACGTAAAGCCCGGCGCGCGCCTCAGCGAACTCGGCCGCAAGTGCCAGGAGATGCTCAAAGAACGCGGTTACCGCAGCGACCACGGTCCGTGCCACCACGTTGGCCTCGCCGTGCACGATCCGTCGATCGACGAACTCGCCGCCGGCATGGTGATCACGGTCGAGCCAGGTGCCTACCTGCGCGACCAAGGCATGGGCTGCCGCATCGAGGACACCGTGCTTGTCACCGCAAAGGGCCAAGAGGTGCTCTCCTGGAACGTGCCGTCGGCACCCGACGCGATCGAAGCGCTCATGCGGGGAAAGGGCGTGCTCGACAGCAAAGTCGGCACCGGCAAGTAGACTGGCGAGCGAACCGTTCTGGATCTGCCAACGTTGTCGTTCTGCACGCGCCGGCCGGCGCCACGATGCCCACCATGTCGATGCTACCACGCACCGCGTTCTTCCTGTTCTCGGCAGGTTTCTGCCTTCTGCTCGCCGCGCAGGAGCCCACGCCCCAAGATCCGCCCGAACCTGAAGAACTGCCGTCGGTCGAGGACGTCGCGCGCACGGCAGGGGAGCTCAGCGAACAACTCGTGATGATCCGTGGCCCCCACGCCGACGCCAAACTGCTCGCCGAGGCAACCAAGGCCCTCGAGGACTTCACGAAGAAGCTCGAGACGCTCGAAGGGCTCTCGCCTGATCACTTCCTGCAGGCGAGCAGTCCGCTGCTCGCCGAGTTCCCGGCCTACGCCTTGCGCATCACGCAAGCCGGCCTCAACCACTTCGCGGATTCACGGTTCCTCTTTGACCACGCCGGGATGGCCAGGTGGAGCCTTGCCGTGCAGCTCCCGCCGAGCGAAGCGCGCATGCAGGCACTCGCGGAAACCGAGCAGACGTACCGCAAAGCGCTGTCGCTGACTCCGGACACGTTCCACGCGCACCTCGGGCTCATGCAGACACTGCGCCTCATGGGCCGCACCGACGAAGCAGAGGAGCAGTGCGAGTGGCTCACCAAGGACGCCGACGCGATGGCGGCCGTGCCGCAGTTCTACGTGTATGAAGCGGGGCTCCTGCTGCAGGCCAACAAGCCGAAGCAAGCTCTTGCCAAACTCGAAGGCAAAGAGGGCGAAGACGTGCAGATCTTCTCGCTGCGCGCCTACGCGCTCGCGGGCGATGCCGGCAACGCGCAGAGGCTCATCGACACGATGCGCAAGGCAGATTCGAGCCCGCAGACGCTCGTGCAGGCCATCGATGCGCTGCTCTACCTCGGCAAGAAACCCGAAGCGGCGAAGTTGCTCGCGCTGTGCTCGAAGCCAGCCGCGTTCTCGACCGAAGAAGAACGTGAGGAGCAACTGCTGAGCCAGAGTGCTGCCGCGATGGATGTGGTCAGCAAGGCCACCGACTGGTCGCCAAAGAGCCCCCTGCGCGCCCAACTGACGAAGGCGCTCGACCACCACATCCTCGTCATGGATCCTTCGGCAAAGCCCAAACCCAAGGAAGTCGACCTCATCGTGTCGCCGACGCTGACCGCCAAGATGCTCGCGAACATGCCCACGCATGCCGAAAGCAAGAAGACCTGGGCCAACCTCACCCTGCAGGTGCTCTGCATCCGCGGCATTCGCGCCTACACGGCGACCCCGCTCGAAAAGCAGATCGCGGCGGCCATGAAGGACCAGCGTCTGCCGACCGAAGCCGACGTGCCCTCGATCTACGCGGCGATGAAGATGGACCTCGGCGACCCGTTCGCCTGCGGCACGCTGATGAGCGTGCGCGCCATCGAGAAACTCGAAGCGGCGATGGCAGCGAAGAAGTAGAAGGCCCCACCGGCGGCGCTGCGGCGGCGCTGCGGGCCCCTTCACACCAACGTCCGCGCCCGCCGATACAGGGCCATGCGCCCGACCAACGAGGACCCCGGCTCGACACCGGACCCCATGCTGCTCGCGATGGTGATCGAGCAGATGCGGGACGAAGGGGCCCAGAGCCTCGCCAACCTGAGCCTGGCGCTCGGCATGGTCATGGGACCCCTCGACGACCTCGGGACGGGCCTGCCGCCGCGCGTGCGCGCGATCCTGCTCGGCAGCATCCGTCGCGAGACGAAGCACGAGCAGCAGCGCCTGCAACACGCGCTCGCCTGGGCCACCGCGAGGGGCCTCGTGTTCTTCACCGAAGCGCAGGACTCGCCGCGTTATGCCGCCACGCCTGCGGGCCTGCGCTGGTCGATCTCCACCTACGAAGAGTGTGGACGCGAAACGGCGCACGGCGGCCATCCACAGGCGCTCGCCGCGAGCCTCTGCAACCTGTTGTGCAACGATCCCGACATGACCGACGGCGAACTCATGGAGCGGCTCGTGCCGGTTCCCGAGATGGAACGCGGCGCCGACACCGCAGGCCGGCGCGCGATGTTTGCCGCGATGACGGCCGAACGACCGCGCGCACTCGAGGCGGCAACCCGGACCGCCCAGGAACTCGGCTGGATCACCTTCGAAGCTGGCCTGCGCGCCCTCACCCCGCTCGGCAACAGCACCGTACGTTCGATGCAGAACGGCCGCTGACCCGCCGACGCCCCGACCGACTCCCGAGCCTGGCATTCTCGCGCCACCAGTCCCGCGCTAGCATGCCAGCATGCGGAGCGTCGCCCTTGGGATCCTCGTGTTGGCGATCACGATCGTCGGCTGGTGGCTTTGGCGAGAGTCGCCGAGCATTGCGCCAGCGCCCGCGCCTGGCCCTGCGCCGACCTCTCCCGCCGCGCCCCCTACAGCGGCCCCCGCAGCGGCACCGGTCGTTGCGAGCACAGTCGATGCTGCCAACGAGACGACCACCACACCGCCCCCGGATCGGGTGTCCATCGTGCCCGCCGACTTCACCTGGGTCGTACGCGGCGTCGTGACCAAAGGGTCGCAAGCCCCGTATCCGGGCGCCATCGTGCGCTTGCAGTCGTTCGCGGGCCCGAGCACCGACGGCACACCACAGCATGAGGCCGTGATCATGGCAGACGCGACGGGCCACTTCGAATGGCCATTGCCGGTGCCGAAGGGCACGGTGACGCTCCTGGGCAAGGGAGCGATGCCAAACCACGCGAGCTATCCCGAGACCCAGCTCGTCGCGCGCGGCGATCCTGCGCCGCAGGACTTCAATCTCTACGTGGCACAGAGGGACCGTGTGGTCACGGGCACGGTCAAAGACCAGCACGACCAGCCGATCGCCAATGCGTGGGTTGGTTCCTACGAAGACAAACAGCCCGTGGCCGCCGATGGCACGTTCCGCACCGAGGTGGTGAGCGGCCGCTCCGCGACTTCGCTGCAGGCCGGTGCACGCGGCTTTGCAACGATGCGCCAAACCCTGGTCGTCGACAACGCGAACGAAACCACGGCCCACTTCCGCTTGCTGCCCGGCTTCCACATCGCGGGTCGCGTCACGGACGAAGCAGGCCAGCCGATCGAAGGCGCCAAGGTCGCGACGTTCTTCACGCTCTACGAACCCGTGACGACCGATGCCGAAGGCCGCTACGAGATCACGCACGCGGATGCGGCCCACGACCGTCATTCGCTGTTTGCGCGCAAGAGCGGCTACGTCGAAGCCAAAGTCGAGATCCAGACCAGCGCCCCAGAGACCACCTACGACCTCGTCCTCAAGCGTGGTGTGCGGGTGCACGGTCGCGTGTTCGCGCCCAACAACACCCCGGTCGCTGGCGCGTCGCTATACATCGGCTTCAGCCCCAACGCCTACGACCGGCTCGACGCGACCAGCGGCGACGACGGCGTCTTCGAGTTCCCTGCGGTGGCAGCCGGCTCGCAGACCATGGTCACCAGCCGCAAGGGGTTCGCGCCCGATACCCAGGTCTTCGTGGTGCCGAGCGACCAGAGTGACCTCCTGCTCGACATCCACCTGCAACCGCCGCACACGCTCGCCGGCGTCGTGGTGGACGAGAGCGGCAAGCCACTGGCCGGAATTGGCCTCGCCGTGCTGCAGAAGAGGCCTGGTTCCCCCGGCGGGCGCAATGCCCGCGGCGAGTATCTCGAGCTGCGCGCCACGAGCGCTAGCGATGGCACGTTCCAGATCGAGGGTCTGCCGTCGGGTGTCGTGAACCTCGAAGCCTACAGCCGTCGCACCGTGCGCAAGCTCGAATACGACCTCGCCGTCGATCGCCGCGACGTTCGCATGGTGCTGCAGATGGCCGCCCAGCTCGCTGCGAAGGTGATTGACGATGTGACCGAGGCGCCCATCGTCGACTTCCGCGTGCACTTCGTGCAGTCGATGCAGCAAACCAATGGGGAACGCCCGATCCAGCGCTACTCGGCCACGTGGGTTCGCGAAGGCTTCGCCTTCCACAACGACGACGGCATCTTCCGCACGGTGGATGAAGCCTTCGAACCGGGCGCGATCGGCGCCATTCAGGTCACCGCGGACGGTTATGCGCCCGCGATCGCCAATCGCCTCGTCGCCTCACCCGAACCCGATCCCGCCGCCTGCATCGTGCGCCTGCGCCGCGGCTGCACGGTCACCGGCAAGGTGCTGCGCGATAGCGACGGCGCCCCACTCGCCGGCGCGCAGATCGTGCACTTCGACGACGCCCGCCCACGCCACCAGGCCTCCGGCTTCGGCGGGCAACTGCGCACTACGACCGCGGCCGACGGCTCGTTCGTGCTCGCGAACGTACCACCCGGCGAGGCGTCGTTCGAGGTCACCGCGCCGGGCCTACCGCCGATGGTCGACGGCCCGGTCGTCATGGTGTCCGGCGGCACCGTGGAGCGCGTCGTGCGCATTCCCGCGGGTGCGACGGTGACGGGTGTCGTGCTCGACTCCGAAGGTGTAGCCCTGCCCCAGGCGCGCTTGCAGATGTACCGGAGAGACCAACCGGCGGTCAGCACTGCCAGCGGGGACGATGGTCGATTCCGCTTCGCGGATTCCCTGCAACCGGGACCTTGGGTACTCAGTGCGCATGCGAGCCGCGATGGGGTCTGCTTTGCACTGAGTCAGCCGGTGAACCTCACAGGCGGCACGCCCCACGACCTGGTGCTGCGACCGCAGGGCACCGGGGTGCTGCGTGGCACCCTGCTCGGCGAAGCCGCGGCAGGCAAGACGTTCCACCTGAGCGTGTCTCGCATCGCCGGCAACGACGAGGGGCGACACTACTCCGCAACGTGCTCCGCGGACCATTTTGAACTGCGTGGACTGCCGGCCGGCGAATACCAGGTGATGGTATCTGCTGGTACCGGCGAATTTGGCGTCGCGAAGTTCACGATCGACGTATCGAAACCAACCGAGATCAAGGTCACCGTGACCGCACCGCCCGCGGGGCGCTGAGTCGCGGCGCCAACTCACGTCCGTTCGGATCCAGAACTCTGATCTCGGAGCGCCGAGGCGACGCGTTGCGCAATCTCCGCACGCCGCTCGCAGGCCCATGCGGGCTTGTCGTCCCAAGCCCTTGGTCGCTCCAGATCCACCGAGTAGGTGTCCCCATCACAGAGGGCTTCAAACTCGAGCACGCACCAGGCACCACCCCGGTACTCGTGGTAGTAGCAGACGTCCGGATGGCTTGCGCTCACGCGCCACCCGCGCTGTCGCGCTCGCGTTTCTGCTCGTCGCAAGGTCCAGGCCACGGGCACGACGATCGCGACCAAGAACGCCCCCAGCACCAAGAACCCGCTGGTCCACCCTACAGCCCAGCCGTAGACCAGAAGCCACAGAGCCAGCAACAGAACAAGCCGCAGGGGTTTCATGTGCGCGGTGCCAGACGCACACGCAGCAGGAAATCGTGCAGCAGAGGCCCAACCTCGGCATTCTGCGGCAACGACGAAGCCCCGGCAGCGGCCTGCAACTCACCGAGCAGGCGCTCGAACTCCCGTTCGTGAAACCCGAGGTCCCCGGCTGGCAACACACCCTGCTCTGCCCCGGTCGTCTTCCGCGCGATCAGATCCTCGACGTGCCGCAACTTCGCCTGCTCGTTCAACACCACGAGATTGGCCTGCACCTCCCCCGTGCGCAGCAAGTGGATGCCCGTCAGCAAGACCCGGTACACATACAAAAGCGGCTTGCAACGAGGTGGCTCTTCCTTGCGGAACAACTTCCACTGCGTGTGTGCAAACCCGAGGTAGTGACCGACGTGGCGCTTCGTCACGCACCGCCGCCCCAACTCACACAATTCCGCGTGCGCCGGGGAGGTCTTCACCACGAGCGGTGAGAACAGTTGCTCGAGCACATAGCCGTTCGGCCTGGCCATCATACGCACGAACTTGCCGACATCGTGTGTGACCAGGTCGAGGTCCAATCCGGACTCCGGCGCCATACGCTCGATCGTCTCCGGCCCGCGCACGAGCCCAACGATCTGTTCGAGCGGCAACACGTGCACCCCGCGAAGGTCGTAGTCCGAATCCGGAGAAGGGAACCCATACAGGTGCGCACCACTGATCGTCGCAAACAGCAACGGCTGCGGGTGGGCGGCCGCAGCCGCATGCAAACGAGGGTCGTCGGCAACATTCATGGCAACTCCTGAGCCAGAGCGAGTCTTCGCGCGCTCCGCAGGAACGCGTCCACGCGCGCATAATCAGGCCGTTCGGGCAACTTCGTGGTTTCGGCAGCGGCCGCGAACTCGGCGTGCAATTCCTGCCGCCAGGCCTCGGCAAGATGCCAGGGCAGCTCGCCATTGCGCACTGCCAGCAACCGTTCGCGAAGTGGTCCAACATGCACGGGCACCTCACCAGTGCGCAACACGACCACTCCCGCATGCAGCAAGCGCAACAGGTGCATCACGTGCTTCCACTTCGGCGCACCATGCTGACGCTGGTCCGCCTCGATCTTGCGGAACTGCGAGGCCACATAACCACTGTAGGTCTGGAACACGAGCCGCGACAGAAAGCACGAACGCAGCGCGAGCAGTTCGCGGCCGAGCGGCGAGGCAAACTCGACGAGTGGCGACCACAGGCACTCCAGCACGTTTGGGTTGGCCTTGAGCCCCATCACCAGCAGTTTCTGCAACTCCCAGTAGGTCTCTTGCGCCGGTTCGTCGTCGATCTGTTCGGGCACGCCGTGCAACGACCAATGCAGTTCGGCCGGCGGTAGGAACACGCCGCGGCGATCCGTGTCGCTGCCTTCGTGTTCGAGGCCGTACGCGCGCGATCCGATGACGACCTTCAGGATCACGCGGTCGAACAGGGCCCGCCCACCCAAGGTCGGACCGCGCAGTTCGGAGTCCTGCCAGCGCGCCAACGTCGAGAATTGCTCCCGCAGCAACGCCAATTCGGCGCCCTCGACGAGGCGGACCCAGTACGAGTGCTCGGCATCGGTCGGCGCGCGCAGCACCGTTCCGACCGCACCGCGCGGCACCCGGACACCACCCGCCGGACCGCGCAGGTCGCCGGTCAAAACGACCTGCGTACCGACGGGAAGGATCGGCAGTTCGTCGTGGGGCCCACTCACCAAACCTCCTCAGCGCCCAAGCTTCAGGATCTTCTCGACCACGTTCGTCGTCGAACGACCTGGCACGAGCGGGACCAGCAACACCTGCCCACCGTGCGCTTCGACCCATTCGCGGCCGACAACGCCCTTGTCGCGCCAATCCTCGCCCTTCGCGCGCACGTGCGGCGTGATCGCCTCGATGAGGTCCTTCGGCGTGTCGTCGTCGAACGCGACCACGTAGTCGACCGCCTGCAGCGCCGCGAGCACGGCGGCGCGGTCCTCGAGGCAGTTGATCGGCCGACC
>JADZDL010000431.1 GCA_020851075.1 Planctomycetota bacterium
CGCGACCTCGGCGCGCCGGATCGACGGCTCGACTTGTTCTTGTTTACGTTTGTCGTCATCGCGGTCGTCGCGATCTGCCTGTCGCGGTCGCGCAACGGCGTGCTGTCGATGCTCGTCGCGGGCGCCATCGTGGCGGCCGTGTTGCATCGTACGAAGTACCTGCGTGGCATGGGCTGGTCGCTCGGTGGGTTGGCGGCCCTGGCACTCATCGTGCTCATGATGGTCGGGTTTGATCCCGTCTATGACCGCATGGCGACGCTCGACGATGATACCGTTTTTGATGCGCGCCTCGCCATTGCGCGCGACGCCCTGTCCGCGTTTGGCAAGTTTGCGTGGCTCGGCAGCGGCCAGGGCACCTTCAACGACGTGTTCCCGCTGTTTGATACGACGATGCGGCCGGGGCGCGCCGAACACGCCGAGAACCAGTACGTCGAACTGCTCGTCGAGACCGGCCTGGTCGGGGCGAGCCTCGCGTTTGCGTTCCTGCTCGCCGTCGTCGTGCCTTGGCTGCGGCGGTTGAAGAACCACCGGGTCGCTGGCGACGCGGCCCTGTTTGGCCTGTTGTTTGGGGTGGCGGCGGTGCTGTTTCACGCCACCAGCGACTTCGGCTTGCGCATTCCGGCCGTGGCGACCCTCACGATCGTGTGCCTGGGTGTCGTCGCCGGCCAGACCGGGCGCGTGTTGGACGGCGTGCTGGCGCGGCGGGTGGCCGCGGTGGTGGCGTTGCTCGTGGCGGGCGGGCTCGCGTGGCAGTTGCCGGCCATCGAGGCCCAGCGCGTGGCCTACACGTGCGCCGATGCGGCCAAGGACCTGCGCGTTCGCGCGGACAAGGCGACCACCGTGGCGGACCTGCTCAGTGTGCGCGAGCAGCAGCGGGCGCTGTTGACCACCGCGATCCTGGCCGTGCCCGAACGCGCCGACCTGCAGGTGGCCTACGCGACGGCCGTGTGGCAGTGGAAGGCGACCAGCGAAGGCGTGGAGTTTGTGCCGGCGAAGGGACAGTTGTCCGAAGAGCAGGCGGCCCGCCTCAAGCAGGCCGCGGGCCTCGTGCAGCATGGCTTGCTCGAAGCGCGGCGCTGGTGCCCCGTGCGCGGCGATCTGTGGTCGTTGGCCGGCCAGTTTGGGAGCGAGTGGCTCGACCAGCCGGGGGCTGCGGCGTGGGTCGAACGTGGGTATCGGTTTGCCCCCGAAAACGCCAATACCTGCCTCGCGTGGGCGCGGCAGTTGCTCAAGCAGGGCGACGACAAGGGGGCGGCGGCGATGTTTGAGCGCGCGATCCGCATGGGCAACCGCATGCAGGACGTGCTCGGGGCCCTCGTCCTGGGGCTCGATCGTACGGACCTGGCCCTGCAGGTGGCGCGCGCCAATACGCGGTGGCTGCACTGGTTTGTGCAGAAGTTTGGCAAGGACCCAGCCCATCAAGAAGTCGCCGCCGAGGCGCGCCGCGACCTGTTGGCGCGCCTGCAGCAGGCTGTGCAGGAACCGACTCCCGAGGCGTGGATGCTCGTGGGGCTCGCCGAACTCGAGAAGGAAGAGGGCCACGATGAGGCCGCGATCCGCCACTATCGCAGCTACCTGTCCATGGCACCGACGAGCGGGGTACGCCTGTCCTTGGCGCTCCTGCTGGAGAAGGTCGGGGACCCGGAAGCGGCGACGGCCGAAGCCCAGCGGTTGCTGAACTACCAGCCTAGCAACGGCGGTGGCAAGCCGCTGCTGCAGCGGCTGCGGCTCGCGATGCCGAAGAAGAAGGAGGCTCCGGAGCTTCCGAAGGCAACAGAGGCTCCGAAGGGCAACTAGCCGCGTCGCAGGTAGGTGGGCACCTGCCATCCGACGCACCCCACCTGCCGCCCGCACCGACCCGACAGCGGGCCCGTCAAGCTGGTTGCCGGCGCCGACCGATTCCCTTGGTCGATGCCTGCTGCTGCCGTGGAAACGATGCGCACGACCTACACCGGGGTCCCGTTGTCGGGACTCGTGGCGAAGGATCCGGTGCCGTTTCCGCTCTATCTGGCGACGGCCGAGCACACCTGGGTGCTCTACCGGCCGGCGGCGGCCGCCCTCGACGAAGGGCACCTGGGGCGCCTGCACTCCGAAGGGGTCCTGCAGCTGTTCATCCGCGATTGCGACCGCGGGGCCTACTTCAGCCGCGTCGAACACGCGCTCGACCAGATCCTGCTGCAGCGCAACATGCCGCTCGAACGGCGGGCCGACGTGCTGCAGGGCGTCGCCGTGCACATGGCCGAAGACCTCCTGCGCGCGGTGCCGGACAAGGCGACGATCCAGCGCGCGCAGCGCGTCATGATGGCGACGAGCGGACTCATGCTGCGCGAGGCCCAGGGGTTTGCCGCGATCCGGCGCGTGATGGCGGCGAGCAGCGGTCTGGCCACGCACAGCCTCACCGTGAGTTTCCTCGCCATGGGGCTCGCGCGCATCGTGCTCGCCGCCGATGCGTCGACGCTCGTCATCGCGGGGCTCGCGGGGTTGTTGCACGACGTCGGCAAGGTCGGGCACGAAGACCTCGACCACGACCCCGAACACACCACGCGCGGCGCGGAATACCTGAAGGGGCTCGGCCTGCCGGTGCCCGTCGTCGAGGCGGCGTGTTCGCACCACGAACGTTGGGATGGCTCGGGGTTTCCGCTCGGGCTGCGCGGCAGCAAGATCCCCGAGTTTGGGCGCATCGTGGGCCTCGTGAATACGTTCGACAAGGTCTACTCGGCGCAGCAGCCGCGCGTCGGCGTGTTTGATGCGCTACGCATTCTTGCGCAGGCGTATCGCGGGTGCTTCGACGACCGGCTGGCGCAGGGGTTTGTGCGCCTGTTCCGGTAGGGATTGGCAGTCCGCGTCAGACCGGTTCGCCGAAGGCCCGCCAGAACTGGTCCGCCCCTTCCGCCACCAGACGCTTCGGATCGCCAAAACCAAACAGGCACGCGATCGTGCGGCCGCCGAGCGCCTTGCCCGCGCGCAGGTCCTGCACGCCGTCGCCGACCATCGTCGGTTGCCCTGCACCCTCTGTGTACCCGAGTAGCTGCAGCGCGTGGCGCAGCGGGGCCGGATCGGGCTTGCGCACGGGCAACGTGTCGCCGCCGACGACCACGGGCAGCAGTTCGTGCAGCGAGAGATGGCGCACGATCGGCACCGCAAACCGTTCGGGCTTGTTGGTGACGACGGCGAGCGCATGGCCTTCCCGGCGCAGGCGTTCGAGGTGTTCGCGCACGCCGGGGTAGAGCTGCACCGTGCGCGTACACTGCTCGCGGTGGTGTTCGGCGTAGGCGGCAAACGCGGTGTCGAGGGCAGCTTCCAGGGCAAGAGGGGCCGTGGGCAGCACTTCGTGCAGGGCGGCCCGCAGCAGCTGGCGCGCGCCGTCGCCGACAAACGAGCGTACGGCCTCGAGCGACGCGGGCGGCAGGCCGTGCTGTTGCCGCAAGTGGTTGGTGCTAGCGGCGATGTCTTCTAGCGTATCGGCGAGCGTGCCGTCGAGGTCGAACAGGAAAGGTGGCGGGGGCAAAGTGCCCAGTACTATACACTGCGCGGCCTACGATGAAGTCCGTTCGCCATCTCCTCGTGTTGCTCGCCCTGTTGGCCACTACTGCCTGCGGCACCGTCAGCGACTGGCGCGAACTGCAGACCGCGCCGATGACCTTGGGGCAGTGTTTTGACGGGCTCGTGTTCGTCGCGCAGACCAGTGGTTTTACGGCGGACGTGCCCGAATGCGATCGCGGCAACGGCAAGTGGCAGTCGCGTTGGCGCCTGCGCCAGCTCGGGCTCGGCCGGCCTGGGCGCTACCGCCTGCGCGCCGAAGTCCTGCTCGAAGAGGGCTCCAACGCGAAGGGGTGGCCGATCCGCTACGTCGTCGAACAGCAGAAGGTGAAGGACCTGCGCCGCTCGATGGAACCCGCCGAAGAGGACTGGTCGAGCGACTACCAGGATCGTGAAGCCGAGACGATCCTCGGCGAGCGGCTGAGTCGACGGTTGTCGTCGAAGACCTGAGCGCCGCCC
>JADZDL010000432.1 GCA_020851075.1 Planctomycetota bacterium
AGAATCGTCGAGTCTGCAGCCTGCACGACCACACCTTCCTGCAGCGCCGCGACCACGGCTTCATGGCGCAATTCGACTTCGTCGCGAGCCGCGGCGTCGCGGTCGAGCAGCATGAGCCCACAATCCACTTCGGCGCCGCTCAGCGGCTCGAAGGCAACGCGCAGACGCAACAGATTGCCGTTCTTGTGCCGCTTGGTGCTATGGAAGACGCAAGCCTCCCAGCGCTCGATCTGCGGGTGGCCGGTCTGGTCGAACGTGCAGCCAAGCAGGTCGAACGCGGACTGCCCAAGTGCCTCCTCACTGGACCAGCCGAACAGGTGCTCGGCACTCTGCGACCAGGTGCGGATCTTGAGATCGCGATCGACGGCCAGCATGGCTGGCGCCGAGAAGATGGTCTTATTGGACACGAGACACACCGAGACGAGGAGAACGCAAACAGCAGGCCACCAACGGCGGGCCTCCGATGGTCCTCCTACGCCCGAGTATCGTCAAGAAGCCAGTTTTTTGCTCCCCCGCCCCGACCTCAGCCACCGAACTGCAGCACAGCCGCCGCATTATGCAACGCGTGCGCGACCACACCGGGAACGAGGCTGCCACTGCGCCAACGCAGCCACCCGAACACGAGGCCGGCAAACGCGCGATGCGGCAACTCGAGCAGGTAGTTGCCACCAAGACCGTGCAGGAACGCGAACAGGATCGAGGTCAACAGCCATGCCGCCTGTGGATTGGCCATCGCTGCAGCGGCACGCCAGGCCACGCCTCGACACAGCCACTCCTCGAACAGCGGCGCCAGAACCACCACCGCGACAATGACTGGGGCCCCGGGAAGTTCGCTCGGCTCACGATGGCCGCCGGACAACACACCAACGTAGGCGATGCCAAACACCATCGACATGGCAGCACCGATCCCTGCGGCCACGAGCCACTGCCATGACAGGCCCAGCGGCATCGATTCCCGCCACGAACCGCGAATCCCGGCGGCGCACAGGCCAACCATGGCCATCCCGGCAGCGTCCCACAGGACCGACGACCACGGATCCTGGTCGCCCACGAAACTCGCCACGACCAGCATGGCGACAAAGGTCCCGACGCACACCCACCCGAACGCGAGCGCCGCGCGCAGCACTTCGCTCCGTTCCTGCTGACCGCGCGCAACGACACTGCGCGCGTGGCTGCGGCTCGCCGTGCCGCACTTGCCGCAGAAGCGCGCCTGCGCGGGCAATTCCGCGCGGCAGGTTCGACAGTAGCTGCTCATTCCTGTGGCAACTTGATGCCGACGAGACGCCAGCTCGGGTGCCAGAACTCGAACACGACTTCGAGTTCGCCATCCTCGAGCGGAATGAGCAAACGCTGGCGCACATCGCCGCTCTTGCCCTTGGGAACTTCACCAAGGGCGGGCCGCTGTTCCGTCCACTTGCGCTTCTCGAGCATGCGCTTCAACGCGCTGCCAAGACGTTCGCGGCTGGTGGGGCGGAACATGTCCACGAGTGCCTCGGGGCCCTTGGCCTGCCAGGCGGCCGTGAACGCAGCGAGGCCTGACGCAAAGGCTGGGACTTCGTAGTTTGGCAAGGAAACACCCGTCACGTGCCAGCCAAACTTGTCCCGCGCCAACATCACGCGGAGCGGCTCCCCGGTGCACGTGTAACTCTCGACCGCGTGGTCCCCGCGGTCATCCAAAGTGCCCGCGGTCAACGCCGGCATGGACTGCTGCCAACCACGCCGTTCGAGTTCCTCGCGCAAGCCAATCGCGCGGCGGCTGGCCGGCCCATCCACGAATAGCCCGCCGAGCGCTTCGACATCGCCTGCCTGCCAGGCCTTCGCAAACGCCGCAATGGTCGCATCCGGCGAGGGCGGCTTGGTCACCTGCCAGATGGCCACACCACCGATCACGAGCAAGACCGCGACGGCGCCGAGCAGCCGCAACCTGCTGCGGAACGTGCGTCGCTTCTCCAACCGCCGCCGCTCCCGCGCCTCGTCCGCCACGCCGCCCACGACCTTGCGGCTCGGGTCGATGCGTTTGCGCACGATCTGCAGCTTGGGATCCGCTGCCATCAAGCGCTGGACTCTCGCCGCCTGACCAACTGCAAACCAAAGCGCCACGACCGTGAACAGCCCGATCAGCGACGCCACGGAAATCGAGAAGTCGCTGGCCCACAGCGCCAGGGCCACGCTGAGCGTCATGTAGCAGGCGCCGGTCACGGACCAGATCAACGGCGAACGCAGCACGAAGAAGAACCCCGCGGCGAGCAAGGCAACCTGCGACCAGCCGAGAATCGAGACGACCGTGCTCCATTGGTCGAGTTCACTGCCAGCGAACTCCACGCTGCGCTGCAGTCTCGCGAGCACGACGTGCCACAACAGCACCTGTACGACCGCGTAGATGGCGCTGGCTGCAAACACGGCGCGCACCGCCAATACGCTGTTCTTGACGCGGGCGAACTCGTGCCGCGCGCGAGCCTGTTCCGCCGCATCCCCGGTCGCCCGCGCCCTCCGGCGCGACCGCACCCCGCCACCGCCCGCAGTCGCCGCAGGGGCCAACGGAGCCCCACAGGCAATGCAATACGCGGCATCCAGGGCATTCTCAGCCTGGCATTTGGGACAGGGCTGCACGCCCGGTTCTTCCTCGGAGTCGCTCATGCTGGGCCAGACGCTAGCCTCTCGCCGGCGCCAGTTCTCCTGGTTTTCAGCCCGCCTCGGGCGGAGCAATCAACCCTTCGAGGAAGAACGCTGCCAGGTCGTGCCGGCCTTCCACCCCCGCCTTCCGGTAGATGGCTCGCGCCTGCTGACGAACGGTCGCCTCGCTGCTACCGCGCAGGTCGGCAATGTCCTTGTGGCTGAGCCCCTTCAGCAGCAGCAGACCGATCTCGCTTTCGGCTTTGGTCAACTCCCAGCGCACCAACTGGCGCTCGATCGCAGCGCCGAGCCCCTGCAGCAGATCCTTCGCTTCGCTGCGCCAGCGATCGGCCTCGGCCCGGGTCTGTGCCAACCGCTGGCTCAGCTCCTCGGCACTCGAACGCGCGTCTCGTTCGGCTCGACGTAGCGCGCGCATGCGGCGCAGGCCGAGCGCGAGTCCCACGATCCCGACCAAGACGACCGCTCCTTCGATGAGCACATGGCCCAACGTGGTGCCCTCCCGGAAATCGGCCACGAGATCCGACATGGCCAATATCGCGACGGCCGAGAACAGCAGCATGACCGCGGCCATCACGCGTTTTTCGCGTCCGCCATGCGACGCACGTTCTTGCTCCAAGTCCATGCCTGGCAAAGGCTATCACACATGACGGATGGTCGATCCGGCGATGTTGGTCGATCCTGATCGCATGGGCGGCGGGCTTTTGCCCACTACCCAAACCCGAAACAACCAGGACCGAACATGGACCTCCCTCTGCACCCGAAAATCGTCCACCTGCCGATCGCCCTCGCCGTTCTGATGCCCTTGCTGACCAGCGGCATCTTGCTCGCGATGTGGCGCGAGTGGTTTACCAAGCGCGTCTGGTCGCTCGTCATCGCCGGACAGTTCTTGCTGGTCGGTAGCGGTTATCTCGCCCTCCAGAGCGGCGAAGAGGATGAAGAACGCGTCGAACGCGTCGTCGCCGAGTCGGTGATCGAAGAACACGCCGAAGCCGGGGAGCGCTTCGAGTGGGGTGGCGCCCTGCTGCTCGGCATCAGCGTGTTGCCTCTGCTGCTGCGCAAGCGCTCGCATGTCCTGATCGCCGGAGCAGCCACCTGCATCGGCACGTTCGCGGTGCTGGGCCTCGGCTACCAGGTCGGCCAGAAGGGCGGCGAACTCGTCTACGGCCACAACGCCGCCGCGGTCTTCGCCACTAAGGCCCAAGGCGCCATTCCGGTGCGCCGCGGTGCTGGCGACGACGACGACCGCTGATCCGGTTCGCCGCAGCCGGCAATCTGCTCCGGATCCGGTCAACTTCGCGCCGCAGTGTGCGCGAAGTGGTCATTAAGAAACCGTGAGGGCCTTGGCACATCGGTTGCCTTCGGAGGGGAGCCATGCAACCGCTTCGGCCCCTCCCTCTCGACGACACGCACGCCCAGCAGAGGCCATTCCGCGTCCTTTGTTATAGCCACGACTCGTACGGCCTGGGGCATCTGCGCCGCAGCGTCACCATGGCAACGGCGCTCGTGGAGCGCGGTCGCAATGTGCATGCGATCTGCCTCACGGGGTCGCCTGTACCGGATCTGTTTGCGCTGCCCGAACGTTGCGACCTGATCAAGCTGCCCTCGATCGGCAAGGACGAGAACGGCCTCTACAGCGCACGCCGACTGCCCATGGCGATCGGCGAAATCACTTCGCTGCGCAGCGACCTGATCACGGCCACCGTGCGCTCCTTCCGCCCCGACCTCCTGCTCGTGGACCACACGATCTCGGGTCCCGGCGAAGAACTGCTGCCCGTGTTGCGGCGCTTGCGTCACGAGCACATGCAGACGCGGGTGGTGTTCGGCATGCGCGACGTGCTGGATTCGCCATTGCGTGCCCGCGCCGAACTGCAGCGCAATCGCGCCTTCGAGGTCCTGGACGCCTACTACGACCACGTCTTCGTCTACGGCGATCGCGCCATGTTCGACCCGATCACGGAGTACGGGTTTCCGGACTCGATCGCCGCGAAGACCACGTTCACCGGGCCGGTCGTAGTGCCGGCGGCGCGCGACTCTCGCCGCAAGGCAGCGAAGGCCGCACCGCATCTCGTCATCACCACGGGCGGTGGCGAAGACGGCTATGAACTGCTGCGCGGCAGCATTGCGGCGCTGCGCGGCCCACTGCGCGACGAGCCCTTGCAGGTCACGATCATCACCGGACCACTGCTCGCCACCACTGCGTTTGAAGGCCTGGATCGCGCTGTGCAAGGCGACCCGCGCATCACCCTGCTGCGCAGCACCAACACCATGCAGGCGCTGCTCAACGATGCGGACCTGGTGCTTGGTATGGGCGGCTACAACACCGTCTACGAGGCCCTGGCGCGTGGCCTACCCATGCTGGCCGTGCCGCGGCGCACGCCTCGCGAAGAGCAGTGGGAACGCTGCCGCCGCCTGGAGCTGGCCGGCATGTTGCGGACTCTCGCCCCGCAAGACCTCGCCGACCCCCACGCCACGGCGAAGGCCATTCGCGACGTGTTGCGCACCTGCCAGCCGACGCCCCGCATCGCGTGTGACGGCGCCACCACCGCGGCACGGATCTGCCTGCAACAACGCCGCCAACGCACTTCGCCACCCAACGCCGCCAACTGCGGCCGCTGACCACCAAGGACCCCGCCGTGCACATCGCCTACGTATTGAAGAAGTTCCCGCGCGCCTCGGAGACGTTCATCTTGAACGAGATCCTGGCCCTACAGCGCCACGGTGTGGACGTGACGGTGTTCTCGTTGAACCGGCCCGACGACGGCGTCTTCCACAAGGGGCTCGCCGAACTGCAGCGCCCGGTCATCTACCTGCCCGTGCGCAAGAGTGACGCCTGGCTCAGCCAACTTCGCACCCACCGTCACCTGCTCGCCGCCGCGCAGACGGCCTTGTTTGCGGAGTTCGCCGACCTGCTGGCCGCGGGGCGCCCCGATCTCTGGCAAGTGCTTGGCTACGGCCTCGATCTCGCGCTGCTTTGTCGTCAACACGGCATTCAGCACCTGCATGCGCACTTCGCCACGGTTGCGGCGTATGCCGCCCGCGCCGCCGCCGCGGTGACGGGCCTGCCGTTCAGCGTGACCTGCCACGCCAAGGACATCTACCGCGATGGCATCGTGCCGTCGCACTTCCAGAGCCTGTTGCGGGCGTCGTCGTTCGTGGTGACGGTCTGCGAAGCGAACCGCGCGTGGATCGAGACGCAGCTCGCGGTTGACACCAAGCTCGATCTGCGCGTGCTCTACAACGGCGTCGACACGGCCGCGTTCCATCCGCGCTTTCGCAAGCCCCCAGAACGCCCAACCGTGCTCGCCATTGGGCGCCTCGTCGAGAAGAAGGGTTTTGCCGTACTGCTCGATGCGCTGGGGCATCTGCGCGATGCCAACTGTCGGCCACGCTGCGTGATCATCGGCGACGGCGAGGAGCGAGCGAAGCTGGAGGCGCAGGTTTTGTCCCTGCAGCTCGACAACGTCGAGTTCGTGGGCATGCGCAACCACGAGGAAGTGCGCGAAGCCATCCACAGCGCGACGGTGATGGCGCTGCCCTGCATCATCGGTCAGGACGGCAATCGCGACGCGCTGCCCACCGTGCTGCTCGAAGCACTGGCCGCCGGCCTGCCGGTCGTCAGCACCGCGATCGGCGGCGTTGAGGAGATCGTCGACCACGGCCGCGCCGGCTTGCTCGTGCGCGCCGGAGACTCTGTCGCACTCGCCGAGTCGCTCGGCAGCCTGCTGCGCGACCGCGCACTTCAACAACAACTTGCCGCCAATGGTCGCGCGCGGGCCGAACAGCAGTTCGACCTGTCGACGAACACCGGCAGGCTCCGCAACTGGTTCGCGACGTCCAGCGAGCGCGCGCAGGTCGCAGCCGAGGTTCACGCGTGATCGAGCGCGTCGCCTACCTGTGTGCCGATGCCGGCATTCCACCCGATGGCAGCAAGGGTGCATCGGTGCATTTCCGCGCCATGGCACAGGCCTTTGCGAGCCTTGGCACGAAGCTGGATGTCTTCCTGGCCCGCGCCGGTGACGTGTCGGGGTTTGCTCCGCACCGCGCCCGCACCGTGCCGACCCCACGCGCGCCGGGCACCGCCGGCGAGGTCCTGCAGCTTGGCCATGCCGGCGCCTTGCTGGAGGCCATGACCGCGGCCGGTCCGCACACGGCGGTCTACGAACGGCTATCGCTGTTCGGCCTTGCTGGCCTCGCCCATGCGCGCCGGCTGCGCATTCCGTTCCTCGTCGAGGTCAACGCGCCACTGTGGCGCGAAGCCGCGATGTTCCGGGAACTGAGCTTGCCAGCCGCCGCTCAGGGCGTCTGCCTCGACGTGTTGCGCGCAGCCGATCGAGTGTTCGCGGTCTCGGCCGCACTCGCTCTCGAACTGGCGACCGCTGGCGTCGCGAAAGAACGCATCGAAGTGCTCGGCAATGGCGCCGACCTCGCACTCTTCCGCAGTGCCCCAGCGGCCCCGAAACCAGCGTCCCTGCGCGGTCGGCCCACGCTGCTCTTCGTCGGCTCGCTGAAACCATGGCACGGTGTGGAGTTTCTGCTGCGTGGTTTTGCCGCACTGCGTTCCCAGGCGAATTGCGGCCTCTGGATCGTGGGGGACGGTCCAGAGCGTCACCGCATCGAACTGGCGCAGCGCGCGTTCCCTGGCGATATCGTCCTGGAGGGAGCCGTCGAACACGCGCGCATTCCGTCGCTGCTGCGCGCCGCCGACATCGTCGTCGCGCCATACACGAGCAGTGCACCCCACTACTTCTCGCCGCTGAAGATCACCGAAGCGCTGGCCGCCGGCCGACCACTGCTCGCCAGCCGCGTGCCCTGCGTCGAGCAGACGTTGGTGGGCCACGAGCCCATCGGTCTCTTTGCTGCCGACGACATCTGCTCCTTCGTGACGGCCGCGCACCGGGTCCTGGCCGCTGGCGAGATGGCCGGCAGTGAGGGCATCGATCCACGGTTGGTGCAAGAACTCGACTGGACCGAGAAGGCTCGCCAGGTCGCTCGCCATTTCGCGGCGGCGGACAACTCGCCGCGCGCGCTGGAGAACCACCGTGTCTAAGCGCCTGCGCCAACGCCTGCGCGCGGCGATTGCCGTGTGGATCGCGTTGCTTCCGTACCTGCGTCCCCATCGCCGCAAACTCGGTGCGGCCGTCGCCCTCACGCTCTTCGCCGTTCTGGTCGAGTTGCTGAAGCCGTGGCCCATCAAGGTCGTCATCGACCAGGTCCTGCTCGGCCATGACTGGGCGCTGCTGCCAACCACGTGGCGTGGCGATACGAGCGCACTCATGACGGCGGCGATCGTGGCGACGATTGCACTCGCCCTGCTCGGTGGAGTCGCAGGCTATTTCCGCGAACTCTGGCTCGCCGATGCTGGGCAGCGGGCGGTCGGCAAGGTTCGTCGCGACGCACTCGATGCGATGCTGCGTCAGTCGCTCGCGTTCCACGAACGCCACCGGGCGGGCGATCTCCTGGTCCGCTTGTGTGGCGACGCGCAGAGCCTGCGCGTCTTGCTCATCGAAGGGCTGTTCGTGCTCGGGCGCGAAAGCCTGATGCTGGTCGGCACCCTCGCCGTGATGGCGATGGTCGATTGGCGGCTGGCGCTGGCAGCGATGACCGTGTTGCCCGTGATCGGCCTGCTGCTTGCCTTGTTCTCGGTGCGCCTGCGCGCCGCGGCACGCAAACAGCGCAAGAAGGAA
>JADZDL010000433.1 GCA_020851075.1 Planctomycetota bacterium
CAGTGGCGCTTGACCCGCAGCTGATGACGCTGCTGCGCAGTCGCATTCAGAGATCGCGCACCACCGTCCTGACGCCCCATCCGCTGGAGGCTGCACGGCTTCTGGGCTGCGATACCGCCGTCGTGCAGTCGGACCGTCTGGCCGCAGCGCAGGCGCTGACGGACCTGACCCGATGCACGGTGGTATTGAAGGGTTCGGGCACGGTCACAGCGGCGCCGGGATTCGCGCCACATATCAACGGCACGGGCAACGGCTCGCTGGCCGGAGGTGGCACGGGGGACGTTCTGGCAGGCTGGATCGGTGGGTTGTGGGCCCAGGCACAACGCCACCGGGATGAAGACGAGTTGGGCATCGCTTTCGCCACCGCATCACGCGCAGTGGCCGAGCACGGTGCGGCAGCCGATCCCTTGCAACCTGGCGCACTGCCGGCCAGCGAATTGATAAGACGACTGCACCACGGTTTGCGCATGGGCCACCCTGCCGAATGACCCGACGCGGTTCCAACGGCGCCTGACGGATCAGCGCCGTTTGGCTGCCTTGGCGGGTCCCTTGCGCGCCGGCGTCTTGGCGGCACGCCCTGGATTTACCCGGGTCCCCGATGCGCTGTACCCCTTGCGTTTTCCAGCAGCCTTGACCGCGCGATCCGTCTCCTTGACGCTGGCCAGTTCGGCCACTGCACTGGCATTGCGATCGGCGCCCCGCTCTTTACGGGCGCGAGCCATTGCGGCATCTTCCTCGCCATCTCGCACCATGCGGAAATCGATCTTGCGGCCGTCGAGATCGACTCGGCTGACCTGAACCCTGACACGCGAACCGACGGCATAGCGCACCCCGGTGCGCTCGCCACGCAGTTCCTGCTTGACCTCGTCGAAGCGGAAGTACTCGCCCCCGAGCTCAGTGATGTGCACCAAACCTTCCACGTACAACCCGTCAAGCTGCACGAAGAGCCCGAAACTCGTCGCCGCGCTGACGCGACCGCTGTATTCCTCGCCGAGATGCTCGCGCATGTAGCGGCACTTCAGCCAGGCTTCCACGTCACGTGAGGCTTCATCGGCTCGACGTTCGTTGGCACTGCAGTGCGCGCCCGCAATTTCCCATACCTCGCCTTCGGCCGTCAGAGTCACGGCCTTGGCTGTCTTGGCTTGCTTGGACGGTTTCGAAAGGCTGCGAGCCAGCGGCATCGATTCGACCATGCCCTTGCTGAGCAGGTAGCGCTTGCCGCCGAGGATGGATTTGATGACGCGGTGCACCAGCAAGTCGGGATAGCGGCGGATCGGGCTGGTGAAGTGCGCGTAAGCGTCGTAGGCCAGACCGAAGTGTCCGCTGTTGCTGGCGGTGTAAACGGCCTGCTGCATCGAGCGCAGCAGCATCGAATGGATCTGCTCGGCATCGATGCGATCCTTGGTAGCCGCCGCGATCTGCTGATACTCGCGCGGGTGCGGATCGTCCCCGATCGACAAGCCGAGACCGAGTGCCTTCAGGTAGTTCTGCAGCAGCGTCTTCTTCTCGGGTGTCGGTCCTTCGTGCACACGGTACAGCGAAGGATGCTTCGAGCCGGAGATGAAGTCGGCAGCGCAGACGTTGGCAGCCAGCATCGACTCCTCGATCAGCTTGTGCGCTTCGTTGCGGGTCCGAGGGATGATCTTCTCGATGCGGCCGTTCTCGTCGCAGACGATCTGCGTCTCGGTGGTCTCGAAGTCGATTGCGCCGCGCTTGCCGCGTTCCTTGACCAGCGCGCGGTAGACCTCGTTGAGGTTCAGCAGGTCATCGACCAGATCCTTGCGCCGCGAGGCCTCGGGCCCGCGTGTGTTGCCAAGAATGGCAGCCACCTCGTTGTAGGTGAACCGCGCGTGCGAGTTGATGATGGCCGGAAAGAACTGGTACGCGTAGATCTCTCCAGTGGCGGTGATGAGCATGTCGCAGACCATCGCCAGCCGGTCTTCATTCGGGTTCAGGGAACACAGGCCGTTGGACAGCTTCTCGGGCAGCATGGGAATCACGCGGCGCGGGAAATAAACAGAAGTCGCGCGCTCGTAGGCATCGTTGTCGAGTGCCTCGCCGGGTTTCACGTAGTGGCTCACGTCCGCGATCGCGACGACGAGGCGCCAGCCTTTCGCACGGCCGACCTTGGCAGGTTCGCAGTACACCGCGTCGTCGAAGTCGCGCGCGTCCTCGCCATCGATGGTGACCAGCGCGACGTCGGTCAGGTCGATGCGACCCTTGCGATCGATCGCGCGAATCCTGTCCGGCAGTCCGGCAGCCTGCGCCAGCGCTTCGGGCGAAAAGCGATGTGGCACCTCGTACTTGCGCACCGCGATCTCGATTTCCATCCCGGGATCGTCGATCTCGCCGAGCACCTCGGTGACGCGACCAACAGGCTGGGAGAACATCGAAGGAGGCTCCGTCAACTCGATCGCGACGACTTGCCCTGCCGTGGCGTTGGCCACCGCATTCTTCGGGATCAGGATGTCCTGTCCATAGCGCTTGTCTTCAGGTGCGACCAGCCAGACGCCGCTTTCATGAAGCAGACGGCCAATGATCGGCGCCTTCTTGCGCTCGATGATTTCGAGCACACGACCTTCGGGTCGGCCCTTGCGGTCGAATCGCACGATGCGCGCCTTGACGCGATCACGGTGCAGCACCGCACGCATTTCCTGTTGCGACAAGTAGAGATCGGGCTGGCGATCGTCGCGGATCACGAATCCGTGCCCGTCGCGATGCCCCTGCACAGTGCCGACGACCTCGCTCATGAGGTCGGCTCCAATGCAGGGCGAGGCTTGGTTTATTGTTTTATCGATGATATGATCTCAGGCTTCCTGAATGCCCAGGTGGCGGAATTGGTAGACGCACTAGTTTCAGGTACTAGCGGGTAACTCCGTGGAGGTTCGAGTCCTCTCCTGGGCACCAAATATAACGAAGCCAGCTCACGCTGGCTTCTTTGTTTTGGGGCGGCGATACACGCCGCGATAGGGTTGAAAAGACGATGACGCGCAGGGGCCGAAGTTCGATCGAACCGGCACTCAAATCGCGAACTTCTTCGCGAGCACGTCCGGGCGCATTCCGTCGTACTCTTCGAAGGGCTGGTGAATCCAGGGGCTCGTCGGCAGCAGCTCGACGTGATAGTCGGGCACATAGGACGAGACGCCCTTGGTCCAGATGACTGCCGAGCGGAGTTCGCTGATGGATGGCATGCCGCGCAGTCGCTCAACCACCGCGCGCAAGGTCACGC
>JADZDL010000434.1 GCA_020851075.1 Planctomycetota bacterium
GCGTGGCCTCGCGCGCCTCGACGATCGCGGACCCGAGATCTGGATCCCGACCGAACTCTGGTCTGGAGCCCCGACGCGCGCCATCGTCCGGGACGCCGACGGCAGCTACTGGCTCGGCAGCGATCACGGCCCACTCCAGATGCGAGGGCGCACGCTGTCTTCGCCACCGTTCGCCGCCGAATGGCGCGACCAACTGGTGCGCAGCCTCGCGCTCGGTCCCGACGGGGCACTGTGGGTCGGCGGGGCGTCGATGTTGTCGCGCATCGCCCCGGATCGCGCCACCGCCCGCACCTGGCACAGCGGCGAAGAACTGCCGTTCGGCGAGGTCCGCAGCATCCTGCCCGAAGCCGGCGAACACGCCTGGATCGCCACCTACGGCGGCGGAATCGTGCGCATCGACGGGGCTCGTTGCCAGGCCATCGACGAACGCCACGGTCTCTGCGATCAATCGCTGTGCGCGATGGTCTCGATGGAGAAGGACTGCTACCTCGCCAGCAATCGCGGCGTCTGCGTGGTGCGTTGGAGCGATCTCGACGCCCTGGTCGCCGGCACCCTCGACAACCTCGCCTGCCGCCGCATCCTGACCGACAACCAGCACGCGGGCGAATGCGACGGCGGCATGCAGCCGTGTGCCTCGGTCATCAACGGTCACTTGTGGTGCTGCAGCATCGACGGCCTGTTGGAAATGGACCCCGCCAACCTGCAGCCGCTGCGGCGCTCACTGCCAACGACGCTGCAGGGCATGTTCCTCGGCGACCAGCCATGCACGCCGAGCAGCACTCCGACCGTGGTCCCCAACGCGCGCGTCGCAACCTTCCGCCTCGGCACCTGCGACTTCGACTACTACCCGCAGGTCCGTTACCGCTGGCGTCTGCTTGGTGCCTTCGACCAATGGAGCAACCCGAGCTACAGCCGCGAAGTACGTTTTGACGCGTTGCCGCCGGGCGAACTGTGCTTCGAAGCCGAAGCCATCGATCTCGACGGCAGTCCGAGTTCGCAACCGGTGTGCTTGCGGTTGCACGTGCCCACACGTCTCTGGGAAACACGTGGGTTCTGGATCCTCTTGCCCCTCGCCGGCCTCGCCGCGGCCATCCTGCTGGTGCGCTTTGGAGCCACGCGTGCAGCCTTGCGCGCCCTGCGGCTGCAGCGGGTCGTCGACGAGCGCACGAGCGAACTGCGCGCCGCGCGCGAGCAGCTCGAAGAGCGGGTCCTGGCCCGCACGCGCGAACTCGAAGTTGCCCTGCACAGCCAGCACGAATCGATGCTCGAGCAGCAGCGCCTCGAACGCCAGCTGCAGCAGATGCAGCGCATGGAGAGCATCGGCCAACTCGCCGGCGGCATCGCCCACGACTTCAACAACCTGCTCACGGTCGCCTCGGGTTCGAGCCACCTGCTCGAAGACGAAGTGCATTCCGCGGATGGCAAAGAACTCTGCCTGAGCATCCGGCAAGCCTGCGAACGCGGTCGCCGATTGACCCAGCACCTGCTCGCGGTCGCCAGCCGGCAACTCGTGCAGGCCGCCCGCCTCGACCTCAACGTCGTGGTGCGCGACCTGCTGCCAGTACTGCGCGCACTGCTCGGTGACGACGTCCCGCTCGACTACGAACCAGCCCCCGAGGAAGCGCCCGTGCAGGCCGCGGTGACCCAGATCGAACAGATCCTGCTCAATCTCGCCGCCAACGCGCGCGACGCCATGCCGCGCGGCGGCCGGGTCACGATCCGCATCCACGTCGCCAACTCACGGGTCCACATCGAACTGCAGGACAACGGTGTCGGCATGCCCGCAGCGGTCAAGGAACGCGTCTTCGAGCCGTTCTTCACCACCAAGCAACACGGCGGCGGTCGTGGCCTCGGCCTCGCCACCGTCTACGGCATCGTCAAACAACTCGACGGCGAAGTACACATCGACAGTGCGGTCGACCACGGCACCACGGTTCGTATCACGCTGCCGTGTACGACCGCCGCGGCAATCGAACCCCAGGTCGTGATCCCCAACGCGCCGCCCCACCGTTTGCACGGTCGCATCCTGCTCATCGAAGACCAGCCCGACGTGCGAACGGCGCTTCTCCGGCTACTGCGCCACCTCGGCTGCACGGTGCACGCGACGCCTGATGGCGACACCGCCGTGGCCCTGCTGCGCGCCGACCCCACGGCATTCGACGCCGTCGTGAGCGACGTCGTGATGCCAGGCCTGCAAGGCCGGCACCTCGTACAAGCACTGCGCGAAGTGCAACCGGGACTGCCGATCCTGTTCCTTAGCGGCGACGTAGCCGGCCGACTCACCCACCAGGATCTGCACGCGATGGGGCTCCAGATCCTGACCAAACCCGTCGACAGCGGCGAACTGAGCCGGGTGTTGCAGCAATTGCTGGCCACTGCCGCAGCGAAGACTTCCCCGGCGTCCTGAGGCGCGCTGGCAATCCTGTTGCGGCGTTGGCGCCACGTTCACGAAGCGGCCCATTCTGTGCTGGCGGATGCGGCTACCCCGCGACGCCCCCACGCCAAGCATGGACAGTCTGCTCGCGATCTTCCACGGACCTGGTCTAGCAATCGAACTACGCCGCGTACCACTGCCCCCGCTCGGTCCTGGCGAAGTGCTGGTCCGCAACACCTGCACGACGCTGTGCCGCAGCGACGTGACCACCTTCACCGGCAAGCGCACCGAAAAGACCCCGACGATCCTCGGCCATGAGATCACCGGAGTGATCGCCGAACTCGGGCCCGAAGCTCCCACCCAGGACCTGCGCGGCGCCCCGCTGCGACCCGGCGATCGGGTCACCTGGGCCATCTACGCGAGCGACCCC
>JADZDL010000435.1 GCA_020851075.1 Planctomycetota bacterium
GATGGCAGCGCGCGTGATTTGGGATCACGAGGCCGCAGGTTCGAGACCTGCCACCGAGACCAGACAAGCGTGCACTTGGGTGTGGCCGTAGCTCAATGGCAGAGCCGTGGGCTGTGAACCCGCTGGTGCCGGTTCGACTCCGGCCGGTCACCCCCAAGCGCATGCACTTCGAGGCGTCGCGAACTCGAGCGGCAGAGAACCGGGTTCGTACCCCGGATGGTCAGGGTTCGAGCCCCTGGCGACGCACCACTCATCAACCCCTCGTGGCGGAATAGGCAGACGCACCGGTCTCAGAAACCGGAGCCCGCAGGGCGTGTCCGTTCGACTCGGACCGAGGGGACCAGCCGGCAGTCCGGTAGCTCAGCGGCAGAGCAGCGCCCTCATAAGGCGAAGGCCGGTGGATCGTGCCCACCCCGGACCACCATCGAGATCAGCAACACGAGACCATCAACCACCAAAGGAGGTGTGCCATGAAACCGATCGACCAAGACGACGTCAGCTTTCACGGTCACGAGCAAACGGCGCAAGGGCTTCCCGTCTGAGACGGGAGTCAAGCGCGGTGACCGCGTTGTCGGCGGCGCGAAGGAGCTTGTCGAGAAACTCGGTCGCAACGATCCGTGCCCCTGCGGCTCAGCGAGGTCGTTTCAAGCGCTGCTGCCTTCGCAGTGGATGCTTTTGACGGCGTGAACCGCGATCACTATCGGCGTTGAACCATTGATGCCGATGACCAACGAGGAGAGCTGCCCGAGTGGGAAGGGGCTGGCTTGCTAAGCCAAGGCCGGCGACGCTGTCGCCGCGGGCGTTCGATTCGCTCGCTCTCCGCCATCCGGCCATGTGGGTGTAGCTCAGGGGCAGAGCAGCCGGCTTTTAACCGGCAGGCCAGGGTTCGACTCCCTGCGCCCGCACCATGGTCCTAGATCTGCCGGGGTGTAGTCGAGTGGCCTCAGACAGCCGGCTTTGAACCGGTGCACGCAGGTTCGAATCCTGTCACCCCTGCCATCCACCAGCCCCTTAGCTCAGAGGCAGAGCAACGCTCCTACAAAGCGAAGGTCGACGTTTCGAAATCGTCAGGGGCTACCAATCCATCTCTACGTCCGTAGCTCAGCTGGAAGAGCGCGACCCTCCGAAGGTCGAGGCCGGTGGTTCGAACCCGCCCGGACGTGCCATAGCGAAGTCACCCACGTAGCGGCCAAGAAAGGAGGCCACCCATGCACCCACACCACAGCCATGTGCTGCAACTCGACATCCAGGGCACGCCACAGGCGTGGATCTCGCTCGAGCACGCGGCCCTGCATGTGGCGACGGGCTCGGTGGCGTGGGTCGACGGCGATGGCCCGCTGGCCACGCTGCGAGGTGGCTTCAATGTCGCACGCGGCCGGCAGTCGGTCATCGACGTGCACCCGATCATCGCGCTGCACGGCGCGTCCAAGGTCAACCTGTTCGATGTGGTGCCGGCTTTCAGCAAGGGCAAGCTGTTCCGGCGTGACAGGCTGACCTGCGCGTACTGTGGCCAGAGCTTCAACGAGCGTGACCTGCAGTGCGAACACATCGTGCCGGAGTCGCGCGGTGGCGGCTGGACCTGGATGAACCTGGTCACCGCCTGCGGTGGTTGCAATGGACGCAAGGCTGACCGCACGCCGGAGGAAGCGGGCATGCCGCTGGTGTACCTGCCGTACGTGCCAAGCCGATTCGAGGACTTCCTGCTCGAGGGCCGGCACATCCGGGCAGACGTGCACGAGTGGCTCGCGGCGAGGCTGCCGAAAGGCTCGCGCCTGAACTGAGCCGCACGGATTGCTGGGCGACGTTTCGGTCAATGCAGATGAATCTACGGTAGACACGCGCGCTGGCTCGTCAAGGGTCGGCGCGCGCCCTTTGCTGCGATGCTGGAAGCCTGCGTCCGAATCCCGGTTCAGCAATGGATGGCAGAGTGACGCCACATCGACCCTGGTCAACGACTTCTTAAAGTGAGACGAACATGGAACATAACTACAACACCGAACAACCCGACGGCGGCGTGCCCATCAAGATGTGGACGCGCGGCGTGCCTGTGGAGGAAGAAGCGAAGAAGCAGCTCGCCAACGCGGCGCGCCTGCCCATCGTTTTCAAGCACATCGCCGCGATGCCCGACGTGCACCTGGGCATCGGTGCGACGGTCGGTTCGGTGATCCCGACCTTGCGCGCGATCATTCCGGCCGCCGTCGGTGTGGACATCGGCTGCGGCATGATGGCCTGCAAGACCACGCTGCATGCGAACGACCTGCCGGACAACCTGGCGCCGCTGCGTGCCGCGATCGAGCGTGCCGTGCCGCACGGCTCGTCGCCGCGCAACCGCGGTCGTGACCAAGGGAGCTGGGAGAACCCGCCCGATGCGGTGGACCAGGTCTGGGCGACGCTGGTGGACGAGTTCGACGTCCTGTGCGAACTGCACCCGCGCATCAAGAACACGAACAACCGCAAGCACCTGGGTACGCTGGGCACCGGCAACCACTTCATCGAGGTCTGCCTCGACGAGGACGGTTTCGTGTGGCTAATGCTGCACTCGGGCTCGCGTGGCGTGGGCAACGCGATCGGTACCCACTTCATCGAACTGGCGAAGAAGGATGCCGAACTGCACCAGCGCAACCTGCCGGACCAGGACCTCGCGTACTTCGAGGAAGGCGCGCAGTACTTCGGCGACTATGTGCGCGGGGTGGGCTGGGCGCAGAAGTTCGCGGCGCGCAACCGCGAGGTGATGATGACCAACCTGATCGCGACGGTACGCAAGGTCATCAGCAAGCCGTTCGAGTCGCACGTCGAGGCTGTCAACTGCCACCACAACTACGTGCAGCAGGAGCGCCACTTCGGTGAGGATGTGTTCGTGACGCGCAAAGGTGCGGTGAGCGCGAAGCGCGGTCAGCTGGGCATCATTCCCGGCAGCATGGGTGCACGCAGCTACATCGTGCGCGGCCTGGGCAACGCCGAGAGCTTCGAGAGCTGCAGCCACGGTGCCGGCCGCGTGATGAGCCGCACCAAGGCGAAGAAGCTGTTCACGGTCGACGACCAGATCAAGGCGACCGAAGGCGTCGAGTGCCGCAAGGACAAGGACGTGATCGACGAGATCCCGATGGCCTACAAGGACATCGATGCCGTGATGGAAGCGCAGAAGGACCTGGTGGAAGTCGTCCACACTTTGAAGCAGGTGGTGTGTGTGAAGGGCTAAGTTGGGGGGAAGGGCCGTGTGGCTCTCACCCCACTTCAAGATGAATGGGAGGGAGTCATGAACAACGAAGCACTGATCAGCGCGCACCCGATCGAACCGGCGATGCGGGAGCAGATCCTCGATAGCCTGCAGCGACTCGAAGTCGATCACGACGTCAAGGTGCTGTTCGCCTGCGAATCCGGAAGTCGCGGCTGGGGCTTCGCTTCGCCGGACAGCGACTACGACGTGCGCTTCATCTACGTGAACCGCCTGTCGTGGTACCTGACGGTGGAGTCGGGCCGCGACGTGATCGAGCAACCGATCAGCGGCGACCTGGACGTGAACGGCTGGGACCTGCGCAAGACGCTGCAGCTTCTGCGTCAGTCGAACCCGACGCTGCTGGAGTGGCTGCGCTCGCCGATCGTCTACCTCGAAGAGGCCGACACGGTGGCGCGCCTGCGTGCGCTGGCGGAAGACGGCTTCTCGGCCGTGCGTGGCTACCACCACTACGTGTCGATGGCGAAGAAGAA
>JADZDL010000436.1 GCA_020851075.1 Planctomycetota bacterium
CTTGCCGATCTCGTTGAGGCCGTCGATCGTGCGGTGGATCACGTAGTGCGGCATCGAGTTGTTGATCTCGCCCGCGAGCTCGATGAAGCGCGTGTGGTGCCCGTACTCGCGCGCCTTCCACGTCAGGTAGAACGGATCGATCGGGATGCAGTGCCCACCGAGGCCGGGGCCTGGGTAGAAGGCCTGGAAGCCGAAAGGCTTGGTCTTCGCCGCGTCGATCACCTTCCAGATGTCGATGTCCATCGCCGCGAGCACGGGCTTCAGCTCGTTCACGAGCGCGATATTCACGCAGCGGTAGATGTTCTCGAGCAGCTTCGCAGCCTCGGCGATCTCCGCGGATTCGACTGAGATGACCTGCTTGATCGCGGCGGCGTAGAGCATCGTGGCGAGCTTGCCGCTCACTTCGTCGATGCCGCCGACGAGCTTCGGAATGGTCTGCGTGCTGTGGTCCTTGCGACCTGGATCTTCGCGTTCGGGGCTGAACGCCATGAAGTAGTCCTGGCCCGCGACGAGCCCGGTCTTGGCGAGGATCGGCAGGCAGTCGCCGCGCGTCGTGCCCGGATAGGTCGTGGACTCGAGGGAGATGAGCTGGCCCTTGCGCAGAACCTTCGCCACCATCTCCGTCGACTTCACGATGTAGCTCATGTCCGGCTCACCGTGGCGGCCGAGCGGCGTCGGTACGCACAGGATGATTGCATCGGCCTTGGCGAGCGAACTCGGGTCGGCGGACGCCACAAACTTGGGGGACTTGGACAGCTCCTGGACGAAGTCTTCGCCGAGGTGTTTCAGGTACGACTCGCCGCGATGCAGCATGTCGATCTTCTGTTGATCGACGTCATAGCCAACGACGGAGAAGCCGGCTTGGAAGAAGGCGCGGAGCAGAGGCAGGCCGACGTAGCCGAGTCCGACGACACCGACGGTGGCGGTGCGGGTACGGATCTTCTGTTCGAGCTGGGAAGCGGGGGAATTGGTCTCGACCATGGTGGTTGTGGCCATAGGCGTAGCGGCCCATCGGCATTCAGGCCAGTGTGAGTGGAGGATCCGTGAATTCCCGGGGGGCCGGGCAACGTTGCTCCATGGTCCGCGCTGCGGCGCCCCCTCATGAAGATCTGTCCTCGCAGGTGGCTTGGCGCGGCGGTGGGTTGGTTCTTCCTGGGGAGCTTGCCCGGCTGCCTGACTTCGGCGTTGTGGGAAGATCACCCCTCGCGGGTGCTCATGGAGAGCCGGTCGGAGGCGCGTTTGGAAGTCGTCCTTGGCCGGGATGCGGAAGTGGCGGAGGATCTGGTTGTCGAGGCAAGCCGGCTCGATGGCACAGAAATGGCGAAGGCGAGTGGGGTTGCCGAGTCACACGGCTGGTGGCGGCTCCTGCCGCGTGAAGGTGGTGCCGAGGCGGCTGCGTTGCTGGCCGGTTCGTCGCTTTTTGCGATCGAGAGCGCCGAACTGCAGGTTCACCGGCATGTGGTCGGTGAAGAGGTTCAGCGCAGTGATGCCGAGTTGCGGCTGATCGGCCAGCCTTGCCTCGCGGGTCTCGCCGTGGTGCTCGATGGTGCAAACCTCCCCGTGGAGACGCTGCACGCTTTGCAGCAGGCCGTGCTCGGGGACGCGTTCCCGATGGCGGTCGAGCGTGCGCCGCTGCCGGCGATGTTCGCCGAGTGTGTGGAGCGGCTCGCGCGCTTGGACCTTTCGCCGCTGGGCAAGACCGAAGGCCGGCTGCGCCCTGTGCGGTTGCAGAGTTACGCGTGGGTTGACGCGATGTTTTGGCCCGTTGATGCGCAGCGAGTCCAGGAGCTGCTTGGCGAGGACTTCACCTCCGTGGAGACTACGCTGGGTGAGCGCTTGCAGCGCCTTGCCAGCCTCAGGCTCCTGGCGGTGCTCGCCGTCGGCGAAGCTAGTGGAGAGCGCATCACGGTGGCGCTGCGCCCCGATGCCATCTGGTTGTGGGGAGCCATGCAGGCCGTGGGGGCTGGTCGGGTGGCGCACGATTCCCGATGGCTTGCCGAACCGCAGGCCGAGGCGCTCACGATGGTCGCCGAGTCCTTGGCGACACGCGTGCGCGGTGCGATGTGCATGCACTTCGTGCATGCGCACTACGTCGTCGAGAGCGACAGCGTGTTCGGCAAGATCCTGCTGACGCCGTTGGCGGTTGCCGTCGACGCCTGCACGCTCGGGTTGTGCGCGGTGGTGCTGTCGCTGCTCGATGACGACGACGACGACGAGTGTGCGTCTTCCCACCACCGTCGCCATCGTCACTGATCGATCCCCGCCGTCATTCCACCGAGAAGGAGAGGCTGGCGACGACCGGATGGTGATCGCTCGGCCAGCGACCGTTGGCGCCCGGCTGGCTCAGGATGGCCGCACTGCGCGTCACCAGCCCCTGGTTGGTGAGGATGTAGTCGATCTTGTCGCCGCTGGTGCCACCCTTGAAGGCGTGGAACGTTCCCACCGCCGCAGCAGCGGGATTGGTATCGCGGAACGTGTCGCGCAGTCCCGCAGCGCGCAGGGTGGTGAGCGGGGCGGATTGTTCTCCGGTATTGAAGTCACCGAGCAGGAGGTTGGGGCCACTCGTAGCCGCGATCCTCTGGGCGAGGAGTTCGGCGCTGTGCAGGCGCGCATTGGCTCCGCGATGGTCGAAATGCGCGTTCCAGACCGTGATGGTGCGCGAGGTCGTGGTGTCTTGCACGCGTGCCCACGTGCAGAGGCGCGTCAAGGCCGCGTCCCAGCCGACGGACGCGACCACCTGCGGAGTCTGGCTGAGCCAGAAATCCCCGGACTCGAGCACGCGAAAGCGCCGCCGGTCGAGGAACAGGGCCGCGTGTTCGCCCTTCTCGCCGCCGTCGCGGCCTTGCCCGATGCGCACGTGGTTGGGCAGACACTGCTCGAGAAACTGCAGCTGTGCGGCGAGCGCTTCCTGCACGGCCAGGATGGCTGGGTCGGCCTCGGCGATGCGCTGGGCGAGCATGTCGCGGCGCAGATGCCAGGCGTCGGCGCCGTCCTGGGCGGTGCCGTAGCGGATGTTGAACGTCATCGCCGTAAAGGGCGCCGCGGACACCGCTGGATCGGGCGTGGTGCAGTTGCTCAGCAAGGTCAGTAGTCCCAACAGGCCAAGGAGACGTCGAATCATGCGGCAGAGCCTACCGTGGTGCGGGTCTGACATCGCTGGTGACGCGTGAGGACGCGGCGATAGCATGCGGCCATGGTGGCGTTCGAAGGCATCGGCCAGTGGTTCAACGAGCATTCGTCCCTGCTCGGCTGGTCCCTCGTGGCGTCCCTCGGGTCGCTTGTGATCACGCTCCTGCTGTTGCCCGTGATCGTCGTGCGATTGCCAGCCGACTACTTCGTGGCTTCGCGCCGCGAACTCGTGGCGCGTGCGAGCCTCGGTCGCCTGGTCTTGGCCATCGGCAAGAACCTGCTCGGCGCCGTATTCCTGATCGTCGGACTGATCCTGCTGGTGTTGCCGGGGCAAGGGCTCCTGACCATGCTGATCGGTCTCTTGTTGCTCGACTTTCCGGGCAAACGCGCCGTGGAACTCAAACTCGTGCGGCGACCCGGCATCGCCGCGTTCCTGAATCGCATGCGCGCGCGCCATGGTCGGCCGCCATTCGTGGTGCAATGACGTGCGCATTCACTACTCGGATCCATTCACGTTCCCGCTGCCGCCGGAACACCGGTTTCCACTCGAGAAGTACCGGTTGCTGCGCGAACGCATCGAAGGGTGGCCGGCGAGTACCGGCGTCGAACTCGTGCTCGCACCGCGAGCGCTGCGCGAGGAGCTGCTGTGGGCGCACTCCGCGGCATACGTCGACGCCTTCTGCGCAGGTCGCCTGGATGCCGAGCATCAGCGGCGCATCGGGTTTCCATGGAGTCCAGAACTCGTCGAGCGGTCTTTGCGCAGTTGCGGCGGCACGCTGGCGACGGCGCGCGCAGCGCTGCTGGAAGGCGCTTCGGTCTACCTTGCCGGTGGAACGCACCATGCGCGTGCGGATCAGGGCGCCGGCTACTGCGTGTTCAATGACTGCGCGGTGGGGGCGCGACTCGTGCAGCGCGAAGGTGGCGTGCAGCGTGTGCTCATCGTCGATACCGATGTGCATCAAGGGGATGGCACGGCGGCGATCTTCGCGGGGGATCCGAGCGTGTTCACATTCTCGATCCACGGCGCGCAGAACTTCCCGAGCACCAAGGCGACCAGTGATCTCGATCTCGCTTTGCCCTCCGGAACGGGCGATGGGGACTATCTGGAGCAGTTTGCGGCCGGCCTCGCGAAGGCGTTCGCGTGCAGCGATCCGCAGTTCGTGTTCTTCCTCAGTGGCGCCGACCCGCACGAAGGGGATCGACTTGGTCGATTGCGCATCAGCAAAGGTGGGCTGGAGCAGCGCGATCGGATGGTGTTTCTTGCCTGTCGCCAGCGCGGGCTGCGAGTTGCCACGGTGATGGGTGGGGGCTACGGCAAGAACATCGCCGACACCGTCGATGTGTACGAGGCGACGGTGCGGCAGGCGGTGTTGGCGCAGCAGCTCAGCCCTTCGTGAGTTTCTCGCCGCGGATCGTGACGGTCTTGAAGCGCAGGAAGCCAAGCGAGAGGTGGGTCAGCAACCAGTCGTGGAACGAACCCGCGACGCTGACCCGGAAGTTGGCGACGCCTTCGCAGTCGCCGCAGCGTTCGCGGACCAGCTGGGCGACGTCCGGGATGCTCTCACCAAACAACCCGTGCACCCACAGGGTGTCCTTGGCTTGGATCTCAAAGGACTCGTGAGCGAGCCCTGGGGTGGTGATGGGGCTCGCGCTGACCGGAAACGGCACGGAGGTTAGATCGTACGAGAAACTGCTGCAGCCGGCGAGCAGGGCCGTCGCAGCGAGCAGCGAGAGGTGGGACTTCGGCATGGTGCCATGGTGACACCAGGAGCCGCCGCTTGCCACTGTGCGTTGCCTTCGACGCGCGCAGCGTCGATCGAGTGCCTTGGCTTGCAGCCAGGAGCGGAAGTCCGGCCAAAACCACACGCCGCGGTTCGTTTTCTGGGCGGCTGCCGCTGTTTGGGACGTGTTCTCTGCGAGCTTCTCAATCGCTGGCCGTTCGCGGCGACCTCGAGTGCTGCGAATGCCGGCCAACACGGCGCTGGGCTGGTCGGTCGTTGCATTGGGCGCCCGCGGCTCGTCGAATGTCGTCGTGGCGGAGTTGCCTTCGATCCAGGACTTGCTGCAGCGGTGGCATGCGGGCGACCAGCAGGCCCTGGAACAACTCGTCGCGAGAAACCTGCCCTGGTTGCGCCAGCACGTCGAACGGCGACTTGGCGGGTTTCTGCGCGAGCGCGGGGATGCCGGTGACTATCTGCACGATGCCCTGCTCGACTTCCTTCGCGACGGGCCACGCTTTCAGGTGCGCGACGAAACCCAGTTCCGCGGGCTGCTCGTTCGCGTCATCGAGAACACCCTGCGCGACAAGAACGACTGGTTCCGCGCCAAGCGGCGCAATCTCGGCCGGGTGGCCCCGATGCCGGCCGACAGTGTGCTCGATCTGCATTCGGGCATCGTGGTGTCGAGTACGCCGAGTCGCCAGGTGGCGCGCGAAGAGAGTCGGGCCTGGGTGCGGCTGGCGCTGGAACTGCTTCTACCCGAGGATCGCAAGGTGATCCTCGGGCGCGACTACGAAGATCGTTCGTTCGTCGAGATCGGCGAAGAACTTGGTTTGTCAGCGGCGGCGGTGCGCATGCGGTGGACGCGGGCGGTTGGGCGGTTGGCGCAGACCATGCTGAAGTTGCGGGCTGGCGAAGTGGCCGGCTCGGACCTGGACGAAGGTGATGAACCCGCGGGGGGTGAGGATCGAGGGGGCTCGCAGCCATGAGAGGGGACCCGATGTCGAGTGCCTCGGAACGACTCGAGCGCGCCTTGGAAGTGTTCTTGCAGCACGCGGAAGCCGGCGGCGACGAGGTGGCGCAGGTGATCGAGGCCAACCCGGATCTGCGCGACCTCTTGGTGCCGATGTTTGCGCGAGATGGCGAGGGCAGTGGTGAGAACGAAGGGGAATTGGCCGTGTTGGGCGACTTCCGTCTCGTGCGCGAACTCGGCCGCGGCGGCATGGGCATCGTCTACGAGGCCTGGCAGCGTTCGCTCGATCGGCCCGTGGCCTTGAAGGTGTTGTCGCCAGCGTTGATGGCGAGTCCGAGCGCCGTGGCGCGCTTTCGCCGCGAAGCTGCGGCGGTGGGGCGCCTTCGCCATGTGGGCATCGTCGAGGTGCATGGTTTTGGCAACGAAGGGGACCGGCACTGGTTTGCGATGGGGCTCATCGATGGCGAGCCGCTGACCAGATGCCGCGACCGCTTTGCGAGTCCCCCGCGGGCCGTGGCGTTGTTGGTCCAGGTGCTCGAAGCGCTGGATTACGCGCACCGGGCCGGGCTCGTGCATCGCGATGTGAAGCCCGGCAACGTGATCGTGCGCGCGGATGACTCGGCGGTGCTCACGGACTTTGGTCTGGCACACGACGCGGAACTGCCGAGCGTGACCACGGATGGCAGCTTTCTCGGCACTCTGGAATATGCGTCGCCAGAGCAACTGCAGGGCGTTGAGGTCGATGCACGCACGGACCTGTGGTCGGTCGGCGTCATGCTCTACGAGTTGCTGGCGGGCGAACGTCCGTTCGTGCGCGGGTCCGCGACCGCGGTGATGAAGGCGATCCTCGTCGAGGAACCCCGCGCCCTGCGTCGGCGCAACGCGGACGTTTCGACCGATCTGGCGGCGATCGTCGATCGGGCCATGCAGAAGGATCCCGCGCGTCGTTATGCCACGGCCAGGGACTTTCGCGCCGATCTGCGCGCGTGGCAATCGGGAGGCGTGGTGAGCGCGCGCGCGCCGGGCCCGGCCGAACGAGTGGTGCGTTGGATGCGTCGCGAACCGTGGCGAGCGACGACCGCGGCAGTGCTCGTGCTGGGGGCGCCGATGCTGACGGCGACCCTTGGATATCTCTGGGCCAACGCGCCGAGGATTGCTGCAGCGGCCGCAGCGGAGATCGCGCAGCACCGCGAAGACGTTCTGACGACGGCGTGGTTGGCGTTGGCCGAAGAGGATGTGTCGAGAGGATTCCAGGCCCTGGAGTCCTATTCGCCGGCGGCGGATGACTTTGAAGTGCCGATCGCGTGGGCGGCGTTGCTGGTGCACGAGGGGCGGCGAGCGGAAGCCGTGCAACGGTTGGCACCGTTTGCCAAGGAACCTGCCGTACAGCATGTGCTGGCGATGGTGCAGGAGCGCGACCAGGGCGCAGAGTTGGGGCTTGCCGCCGCGATCGCGACGACGCCGATCGAGAGCTTCGTGCTCGGCATGGTGGCGTATGAGCAGGTGCACAAGCATCGTCGCAGCGAGCAGAACTTCGCAATCGCAACGCGGCATATGGGGGCAGCCGTGGCGATGTCGGCGCAGCCGCGGGCTGCGTTCTTGTTTTGGTGGATGGTGAGTGCAGCGCGCTCCCGGAATGAAGACGCCTTCCTTACGGCGTTTGCTGCCTACGAACGGCATTTCCCGGCCAGCCATGGTCTGGAGCTTGCTTGCATCCTCTGTGCCAGCATGCTGCCCATCGAGCGCGGTCTGGTTCATTTGCGAAGGGCGGACTTCGCCAAGATGCCGCGCGGGAACCTTGCGTTGGCGTTGTTGTTGACCCGTTCAGGAGCCTTTGACGAAGCCGCGCGGGCGTATCGTGCGGGGCTCGCCGCGGATCCGAAGAACGTACGCGCGTGGCTGCAGTTCGCGGAGCTCCTGGAGAAGCAGAAGCAGCTACCTGCCGCCGCGGAGGCGGCACGCGCCGTGCTGGCGATCGACGCCAACAACGCCGAGGCGTGGAGTCGTCTGGGCGCGGTGCTGGTGAAGCAGGGCGACGCTGTGGCTGCCCGTGAGGCGTTTCTGCAGGCTACGAAGGCGGCACCGGAGCAATGGCGTCTGCACTTCAATCTAGGGCTCATGCTGCGCGACGCCGGCGATTACGAGGCGGCGCTGCGGGAGTTCCAGGCGGCGGCGTCCTGTGATCCGTTGCAGACCGGGCCGTGGGAGCTGTCGGCTGCTATGCTGCGCCGCGCGAGTCGCAAGGAGGAGGCTCTGCTGGCGGACTTGCGAGCCCTCCAGACGGCGCCAAAGGACTGGAATCTGTGTTCCACGGTGGCCGTGCAATTGAGCCAGGCCGGGTTGTTGGTGGTTGCGGTCGAACATGCCACTCGCGCAACCGAACTTGGTCCCAAGGAGCCCAAGGCCTGGTCGCGCCTTGCCGAGGTCCTGCTCGACATGCCCGTGGTCGATGGGCCGCGCGCGCTGCAGGCCGCGCGCCGTGCCGACGAACTCGCCAAGGGTGCGGATGCGCGTGGTACCTGGCTGCTCGCCCGGGCCGAAGGCGCCAATGGCGATCAGGCCGCGGCGATGGCGCGCCTCGAGGCGTTGCTAGCAGGCACCAAGGTGCCGGCCAGCGTGCGTCAGTTGGCCGAGGCGGAACTCAGCCGGCTGCGCGCCGCGAAGTAGCCGGCCGCGCGCAGCGAGGGAATCGCGCCTGCCGCGATCAGAGCGCGCCGATCTGCAGCGCGAGGCCGTTTGTGCTTGTGATTGCGGTCAAGTTGAACGACGGACCAAACTCAAGGCACAGGCACTGCGTGTTCAGCACGATGCCCGCATAGGCCGGGTCGGTGGGCATCGCGAGTTGCACGTTGACGTTGCCAGCGGTCGGCAGCAGCAAGAGGCTGACGTCAGGGTTGACGAGCAGGTCGCAGCCAGCGCCACCGGCGGGGTGCAGCAGCGACAGTGGCGTGGCGGCAGTGGTGAAGCCGACCGCGGCGAAACCGAGCGAGCCAGCCGGGAAACCCGTGCCGGTGGCCGAGAACGTGCGCTGCGTCCACGGCAGGTTGTTGCTCGCGAGGCTCAGCGCACCGGCCGAACCAGTGCAACCCGCGCCGTAGCTCGTCGCGGTGGCGACAGGGTTCGCCTGGTAGGCGTAGACGCTGTAGGTCGGCTTCGAACCGGAGTTGTTCGGGTTCTGGCCACCGAGCGCGTAGACCTTGCCCGTGGCGGGCACGTAGGCCGCGGAGTAGCGGCTGATGCGGCCGATCACCGGATCATTGTTGTTGTAGGGGGCCGTGCCGGCCGTCGAGCTCGCATAGAGCGACCACGAGTTGGTCACACTGTCGAACTCACTCGTGTAGTTGCTCGGCGAGCCGTTGTAGAGCGTCGTGCCGTAGATGTAGGTGGCGTTCGCAGCGGTGCCAGCGGCGATGCCCTGACCGCTTTGCATGACGATGCGCTGGCGGAGCTGGTCGTAGACGGCCTGGTTGGCCGTGGTGCTCGCTGGGAACGTGCCCGTGCCCGTGGCCCAGTCGTAGTCACTGATCTTCGTCCACGTGCCGCCACTCCAGCTCCAGACGTCGAGGTGGCGGATCACTTCGGGGGCGACGCTCGTCGTGTCTTCACCGCCGCACATGAGCACGTCGTTGTGCGGCGCGGGGCGGTTGACCAGGCCGGCCATGCGGCGCGCCGGGACGGCGCCGGAGCTGAGCAGTGCCCAGGCGGAGCCATTCCACAGCCAGGTTTCCGAGGTCGTGATGCCGGCGCCGAGGTCACCGCCGAACATGACCATGCCGCCGAACGTCGCGTCGAAGGCCATCGTGCACCAGCGGCGTGGCGAGGGGCTGCCGGCGACCGGCGTCAGGTCGGTCCAGGTGCCCGTGGCGAGATCGTATTCCCAGGTGTCGGCCAGCAGCGTGTCGGCGGGCAGCGGGCCAGTGGCGCGGTTGTCACCGCCGAAGACCACGAGCTTGTTGCTCAGAGGGTTCCAGGCCATCGCGTGGCGGCCGCGGGCGTGCGGGGCGAGCGAAGTGGAGCCGTTGTGGACCTGCGTGTAGGTGCCGGCGACCGCGTCGAATTCCCAGAGGTCGTTCACCGTCGTCGACGTGTTGTTGTTGAGGCAGCCACCAAACACGTAGATCTTGCTGTTGGTTGCCGCACCCGGGGCATCACTGCGGAACGTGGATCCGGTGGTGCAGAGGCCGGCGCTCACGACGGCAGTCCAAGTCGCGCGCGGGGCTGTGCGGGTCAGCAGGTTGGGGGCCGGCAGGGGCGCGAACTGAGCCATCGCGGGCGCGATCAAGAGGGCGATGGCCGTGAGCGAATGGAGCTTGTGCATAGGAGGCATCAACAATTGGGAAGACGGGCAGGGGTGAAGGGCCCGGCCACCAGGGCGATGTTTCGCGCCGGATGGCCAACGGAAATTCCGCGGCAGCAGGAACCCGTTCCCGGGAGGCGTAAGTGCCTGGGCCCCGGATTCATGGGGTGGCCAGGTCAGTTGGCCACCCCAGCGGCACTCTGATCAGAGCGCGCCGATCGTGACGGCGAGCGCGTTCGTGCTTGTCACCGCCGTGATGTTGAAGGACGGATCGAGCTCGATGCAGAGTGCTTGGGTCGTCAGCACCGCGCCAGCGAAGATCGGGTCGGCGGGCATGCCGATCGAGAAGTGCACCGCGCCGGTGTTTGGCAGCAGCAGGAGCGTGACGTCCGGGGTCACGAGCAGGTCACAGCCGGCGCCACCGGCGGGATGCAGCGTCGACAGCGGGGTCGTGCTCGGCACCCAGCCGATCGCGGCGAAGCCCAGCGATCCCGCGGGAAAGCCCGTGCCCGTGGCGCTGAAGGTGCGCGTCGTCCACGGCAGGTTGTCCGCCGAAAGGGCCAGCGGGCCAGCGCTGCCGGTGCAGCCGGTGCCGACCACCGGCGCCGCCGCGACCGGGTTGGCCTGGTAGGCGTAGACGCTGTAGGTCGGCTTCGAGCCGGAGCCGGCGGCGTTCTGGCCGCAGAGCTTGTAGACCTTGCCCGTCGCCGGCACGAACGCGGCGTAGAACCGGCTGATGCGGCCGATCTGCGTGTCGTTGTTGTTGAACGGCGAAGTGCCGGTGGTCGGGCTCGCGTAGATCGACCAGGTGTTGGTCACGCAGTCGAACTCGCTCGTGTAGTTGCTCGGCGAACCGCCGTACAACGTCGCGGGGTAGAGGTAGGTGGCGTTGGCAGCGGCGCCGGCCGCGATGCCCTGGCCACCCTGCATGACGATGCGCTTGCGGAGCGAGTCGTAGGTGGCCTGGTTCGCCGTCGCGCTGGCTGGGAACGAGCCGGTGGCGTTGGCCCAGTCCCAGTTGGACAGCAGGGTCCAATCGGTGCCGTTCCAGGTCCAGACGTCGAGGTGACGGTAGATGTCCGTGCCGTAGGGGCCGGTCAGCGAGGGATCTTCGCCGGCGCAGAGAATCGCGTCGTTGAAGTCGCTGCGCGTCATGAGGCTGGCCATGCGGCGCGCGGGCGGCACGTGGGCCGGCGTCAGCTGGCTCCAGACGCCACCGACGAACGACCACGTTTCCGAACTGACGGCGTTGGCGCCGAGGTCACCACCGAACATCACCATGCCGCCGAGGGTCGGGTCGTATGCCATCGAGGCCCAGCGACGCGGTGACGGGTTGCCCGATGCGGGCGTCACATCGGCCCACGTGCTGGTCGTCGGATCGTATTCCCAGGTGTCGGCCAGGAGCGTGTCGGCGGGCAGCGGGCCGGTGGCACGGTTGTCACCGCCAAAGACCACCAGCTTGTTGCTCGAGGCGTTCCAGGCGATCGCAGCGCGGCCGCGCGCATGCGGCGCCAGCGAGACGGTGCCGTTGTGCACCTGGGTGAACGTGCCGGCGACGGCGTCGAAGGCCCAGAGGTCGTTCAGCGTGGTCGACGTGTTGTTGTTCAAGCAGCCACCAAACACGTAGGCGACACCATTGCTCGCGGCCGCGGGGTTGTCGCAGCGGAACGTGGTGCCCGTGGTGTTGGTGCCGGCGCTGATGACGGAGGTCCAGGTCGCGCGGGGAGCGGTGCGCGAAAGGAGGGTGGGAGCGGGCAATGGGGCAAACTGGGCCATCGCCGGGGCGATCAAGAGGGCGGCGGCCAGGGTGGATTGGTAACGCATGGTTGTGTTCTGGTCCTGCGGAAGCAGGACTGGGTTCCCTGGCAAGGCGATACTTATGGCCAACTGGCCAATCAATTCCGGGTCCGCGAGGCAGTTTGTGGGCCTGGGCCGAAGAGCGAAGGCTGAGGACTCTCCGCGGCGGGGGGCGCAGGCGGCGTGGAAACGGGGCTTGTTCCCGGGCCCTGTCCTGCGCATCCTCACGGCAGGCTCCCAGCTTTCCGGTGGGTTCCCGAAAAGACACTCCGATGCGGCCAGCGCAGCCAGGGCGCAACTCCCGAGATTCCGATCCCCGCGCGGTGCTGTTGCAGCTGACCACGTTCTCGGCGTCACTGCTGCAGCAGCGTGGCCTGGAAGACCTCTTGTGGCACATCGCGAGGCAGGTTGGCGAGGTCTTTGGCTTTGAAGACTGCGTCGTCTACCTGGTCGAAGGTGAGGGGCTGGTGCAATACGCAGCGCACGGCGTGAAGAGCCCCGCGATGCGTCAGATCAAGAATCGCCTTGTGGTTCCACTCGGCAAGGGGATCGTCGGCTGTGTCGCCGCCACTGGCGTGGCGGAGCGTGTCGCCGAGACGCGCAACGACCCTCGTTACATACCCGATGAGGTCGAAGGCCGCAGTGAATTGGCGGTGCCCATCTCGTACGGCGGCAGCGTGATCGGCGTGCTCGATTCCGAATCCTCAGTTCCGAACGGATTCTCGGAGGAGGACGAAGCGGCATTTCAGCTCATTGCGACGCTCGCGGCGCCGCGCATCGCCTCGGCGATTGCCGAGCGTGGTCTGCATCGTGCGGAGGCTGAGTTGCATCGCGTCGAGGCGCTGCAGGTTGAACGCGAGCGTCAACACCACACGGAGCGGCTTGAGTCCTTGGGGCAACTCGCTGGCGGCATCGCGCATGACTTCAACAACCTCTTGACGGCGATTCTGGGCAATGTGGCGCTGGCGCGCGAGGAAGTGCAGACGGCAGAAGTGGCGGCGATGTTGGATGACGCTGCATTTGCCTGCGATCGGGCGCGCAGTCTCACCAAGCAGCTGCTCACGTTTGCCAGCGGTGGGGCGCCGGTGCGCAACGTTGGCGACCTTGGTGCACTGCTGGTCGAGGAAGCGACCGCGGCGGCTCGCGGCACGAGCCTCGCCGTGCGCTTCGAATTCCACGATGAGCCGTTGCGGGCGTCGTTTGATCGGGAGCAGATCCGGCAAGTGGTGCGGCATCTCGTGTTGAACGCAGCCGAAGCGCAACCGGCCGGCGGACCACTCGCAATCGAGGCCAGGCGGATTCGGGATGGGGAAGTGCGACAGATTGAAGTGCGGTGGCGTGATGAGGGGCCGGGTGTTCCTGAGCACCTGCATGCACGCATCTTCGATCCCTACTTCTCCACCAAACTCGACGGCTCGGGGCTTGGCCTCTCGTCCTCGTTCTGGGTGGCGCGGCGACACGGCGGTGTGCTCGAGCTTGATCCCAAGGTCACTCGCGGGGCTTGTTTCGTCCTGCGCTTACCGGCGGCCAGTGAAGCGCGGCCGGTGGCCCCTACCTTCGTGGATCAACCGGTGGGGCGCCTGCGCATCCTCCTGCTCGATGATGATGCGGCGGTTCGACATGTCGTTGTACGCATGTTGACGAGCCTCGGGCATGAAGCGATTGCCGTGGCGGATGGCGTCAGTTGTGTGCGGGAGCTCGCCCAGATGCAGGCGGCCGGTCGGGTGTGTGACCTTGCGTTGTTGGATCTCACCCTGCCCGGTGGCATGGATGGGCTAGAGACCCTGGCGGCTTTGCGGGAGATCGCGCCTAGTCTACCCGCCGTTGTCGTGAGCGGCTACCACGACGAAGGTGTGCTGGCGGATCCGCAACGGCATGGTTTCGTGAGCCGTTTGGAGAAGCCGTTCACCAGTGCGGCACTGCAGGTGGCCTTGGTGGAGGCGATCTCCGCAACGCGGCGCAAGTTGGACTCGTGATGGTTGCCGCGAGTCCGTGGAGTGTCGAGAAACTCCACAGACGCTGGTGAAGTAGCTTCAAGTGTTTATGGGACGCGCGGCGATAGTCGCCTGTGCGTGCCATGAAGATCTGGAGAACATGTCGCTGACGTCCAAGTTGATCCTTGGTTTCGTCTTCGCACTGGTTCTGCAGGTGTTGCAGATGTTCATCAGCGGCTATTTCGCCGCCCGCATGCAGAAGACAACGGAGCAGGTGTCGAGTTCCTTGTCCGCAAGCATGGCCGTGCAGAGTGCGGTGGATGCCGTTCGCGATCTGCGGATGCGAATGCAGGAGGATGTGGCGGTTGGCTCCGCACACGTGTCGCCCAAGGTCTACCGTGTCTACCTGGAAGAGATTGCTGCGCAGGCACGCGTGCTGACTTCCGAGATCGGATCTGGTCATTCCGTCAACTTCCAAGCCGTCGCCAAAGCGTTGGATGGCGCCAATTCGGAACTCGAAGTACTGGAGTCCCAAGTCGCCGGAAAAGGCTCCATCGTCGACGAGGTTGCGTTCCTGGATGACCAGGTCGGGTTGGTTGGACAGGCCCTGTTGGGGGCGCAGATCCAGGTTCGCGAGTTGGCAATTGCTGGTATGCAACGCGAACGCGGCATGCGCGATTTGCCAATGCGTGCCGGCATTGTGATCACGCTGGGTGGCGTGGTGCTCATGAGTCTCTTCATTGCCTGGTTTTCAAGGCAACTCGTGATCCCGATCCAGCGGGCCTGGTCAGAGTTGGAGCATCGGGTTGCGGCTCGCACGGCGGAGTTGGCGGCCACTGTTGGGGAACTGGAAGGGCAGATTGTCGAGCGACGCAAAGCCGAAGCGCAGAAAGAAGAGCTGCACCAGCAACTGGTCGATGCGTCGCGGCGAGCGGGCATGGCCGAGCTCGCGAATGGTGTTCTCCACAATGTCGGCAACGTGCTCAATAGCGTGAACATCTCGGCGGGTGTGCTGCTCGATCGACTTGGTCAATCCAGGTCGGATGGCCTGCAGCGTGCCGTGCAGTTGTTGCGCGAGCACGAGACCGATCTCGCGGAGTTCCTGACAACGTCTGCGCAAGGCAAGAAGCTGCCGGCCTACCTTGAGAAGGTGGCTGCACACCTGCTGCAGGAGCGCGACGTCCTGGTTGGTGAAGCGCGGGACCTATCGGTGCGCATCGACCACATGAAGGACATCGTGCATCGACAGCAGAGTTATGCGCGAGTTTCCGGCGTCACTTCCTTTGGGCGATTGTCGGCAGTTGTCGAGGACGTCCTGCGAATGCAACAGGGGGCCCTTGCCGAGCATGGTATTCGCGTCGAGACGAAGTTCCTGTGGGATGAAGAGTTCGAGATGGACCGTTCGCGAGTCCTGCAGATCCTTCTCAACCTCATGAGCAATGCGCGCCAGGCGACGGTGCAACGCGGCGGTGGTGAGGGTCTGATTCGCGTCGATTGCGAACTGGTGGCCGAACAGCGCGTGCGATTGCGCGTTGTTGACCATGGTGTGGGGATCAGTGCCGAGAACCTCGCAAAGGTGTTTGGGCATGGTTTCACCACCAAACGCGATGGACACGGTTTCGGTCTGCACCACAGCGCCAATTCGGCCGCCGAGATGGGCGGGCGGCTGTGGGCGGAGAGTCAAGGGGAGGGGCGCGGTGCCTGCTTCTGTCTGGAATTGCCAGTTGGCGTCTTGGTGGCAGGAGCGCAAACGTGATCACATCGGGCAGAGAAGCCATGAATCGGCGTGTTCTCGTCATTGATGACAACGAGTCGATCCACGACGACTTTCGTAAGGTATTGATGCCGACGAGCGCCGCTGACGACGACCTGCTGGCGGCCGAAGCGGAGTTGTTTGGTGAGCCAGTCTCGGTGGTGGACCGCGTCACTTTCGAACTCGCGTTCGCGAGCCAAGGACAGCAGGGGCATCAACTCGTGAAGGACGCGGTCGCAGCGGGACGGCCCTTCGCGATGGCCTTTGTGGACATGCGCATGCCGCCCGGCTGGGACGGGCTGGAGACCATTGTGCGTATCTGGGCGGACTGCCCGGATATCGAGATGGTGATTTGCACGGCCTTCAGTGACTACTCGTGGGATGAGATCGTGCGGCGACTTGGGCGCACCGACCGCTTGCTGATCGTCAAGAAGCCGTTTGATCAGGTCGAGATCTTGCAGGTTGCGAGCGCGTTGACGCACAAGTGGAACCTGCAGCAGGAAGCACGGCGCGGACTTGAGAACCTGAATACAATGGTTGAAGAGCGCACCCGCGATCTGCGGGCCGCGCGCGACCAGTTGCTGGCACTCAATGGCGAGTTGTTGGCGGCTCGGGAGGCTGCCGAAGCGGCGAATCGCTCCAAGACGATGTTCCTTGCCAACATCAGTCATGAGTTGCGCACGCCGATGACCGCCATCCTCGGTTATTCGGAGGAACTGCAGGAGCGGTTTTCGTGTTCGCTTGGCTCCTCCATCGAATGCGACGCGCTGGAGACCATTCGCCGCAATGCGAAACACATGGTTGGCATCATCGGCGACCTGCTCGATATCGCCAAGCTCGAGGCCGGCAAGCTCACCGCGGAGGTCGGCTGCTGTGCCCCGTTGCATGTGCTGGCTGAGGTTGTCGAGCTGTTGCAAGCCAAGGCATCGGCGAAGAACCTCGAACTCACCGTCACCTACGACAATGCCGTCCCCGAGGCGATTCGCAGCGATGCGCTGCGGCTGCGGCAGGTGCTCGTGAACCTCATCGACAACGCGATCAAGTTCACGAGCAACGGGGGTGTGCGCATTTCCGTCAGGCTCGACGAAGCCGCCGAACAGCTGCACTTCGCAGTGCGCGATTCGGGCATGGGCATGAGCCGCGAGGTGATCGATCGGCTGTTCCGCCCTTTTGAACAGGCGGACGTCAGCACGACGCGACGTTTTGGTGGCACCGGGCTCGGTCTCGCGATCTCTCAACAGCTCGCGGGGTTGTTGGGTGGGCGGATCCTGGTCGAGAGTGAGGTGGGCCGCGGCACCCAGTTTACCTTCTCCGTCGGCACGGGGCCCTTGCAGGGCGTCGCACGCGTGGCCACCGTGGATCACCTGGGCCAGCGACCTGCCGAGACAGTGCCGGACGCCTCGGCAGCCGCCGACGGTGCACGCGTGCTGCTCGTCGAAGATGGGCCGGACAACCAGCGGCTGATCACGCGCATTCTCGAACGTGCCGGATGCTCGATTGTCGTGGCTGGCAACGGTCAGGAAGGACTGGATCGCATGGCGACAACCGCCGCCGGCTTCGACCTCGTGTTGATGGACATGCAGATGCCAGTGATGGACGGACTCACGGCAACCCGCTGCCTGCGCGACACCGGATGCTCGCTGCCGATCGTTGCCCTGACGGCCAACGCGATGCAGTCCGACCAGGAAGCGTGTCTGGCGGCCGGTTGCGACGCGTTCTTGACCAAGCCCATCGATCGCCGTCGACTCGTCGAGACGATTGGCAGGCTGGTCGCCGCTGCCCGCGAAGGGCACTGACGCGGCGCATCACCAGTCCGGAGGAGCTGCTCGTCGTCGGCACGCGAGCAGGCGCTGGTGCAGCAAACGCTGTTCGGGATCCGTGCAAGGCAACTGCAGGGCGACTTCGAGTTCGGCGATGGCGTGGTCGTGTTCACCCATCTGCCAATGCAGTTGGGCGCACGTGGCCGGCAGCAGCGGATACTCCGCGAGCACACGTTCCTTGCGCAACCGTTGCAGGGCCTCGAGTCCGGCCGTGGGGCCGTGCACCTTGGCGATGGCGACGGCGCGATTCAGTTGCACGATGGGGGACGGTGCGATCTGCAGGAGTCGGTCATACTCCTGCAGGATGCGTGGCCAGTCCGTAGCGGCGTAGTTGGTGGCGCTCGCGTGCACGGAGGCGATGGCCGCTTCGCAATGGAATGCGGAGAGAACGTTGCCGCCGATCGAGCGCGCGAAGTGCTGGAACCCGAGTTGCAACCATTCCCGATGCCAGCGATGGCGGTCCTGGTGGGCGAGGGTGAGCAGTTCGCCTGAGGCATCGGTGCGCGCGGGCAGACGGGCGCCGAGCAGCAACATCAGCGCCAGCAGGGCGTGCACGGTCGGCGTGCAGAGGGCGGGCACCAGCAGCAGCATGGCCGTGAGGCGAAGGGCTTCTTCGACGAGTTCTGCGCGCACGAGTTCGTTGCCGCGATGGGCTCGATACCCTTCGTTGAACACGAGGTAGAGCACCTCCAGCACGAGGTCCAGTCGCCCTGGCAGATCGGCCGCGTTGGGCACTGCAAAGGTGATGTCCTCGCCCTGCAGCCTGGCTTTGGCGCGCACGAGTCGCTGCGCGATCGTGGCCTCCTTCTGCAGCAGGGCGGCGGCAATCGCCGGCACGCCCAACCCGCAGACCGTCTTCAGGATCAACGGCACACGCGCGTCCTTTGGCACGGCCGGGTGGCTGCACAGAAAGAGCATGCGCAGCGTGTCGTCGCCGAGTTCGCTGGCTTCTTCGGCGGGTGAGGTCGACGGGTCGCGTTCGGCCCATTGCCGCAGCTCGGCTTCGATCCGCGACGCGATCTTCTGCCGGCGCAGGTTGTCCAGCGCGAGGTTGCGCGCGACCTTGAACACCCAGGCTTCCGGTTGCTCGGGAATGCCCTCTGCCGGCCAGACCCGGAGCGCGCGCAGCAGCGCTTCCTGGACGACATCCTCGGCGAGGTCGAGGCGGGCCGGGCCGAGCACCCGGCAGAGGCCGGCGACCATCCGCCCATAACGGTGGCGGAACAGGTCGTCGACCAGGTTGGGCGGGGCTGCGGACACGGCGGCGGTGTTACGACTCCGGGCCGCCCATGAAATCGAGCTCCCGGACCTCGATGCTACCAAACCGCAGATTGGGGTGGCCATCGCAGAGGCGCACGGCGTGGTCGTAGTTGTCGGCTTTGATCACGTAGATGCCGCCGACGACCTCCTTGGTCTCCACGTAGGGGCCGTCCTTGACCACGGTGCTCTTGCCCTTCGGCCAGATCACCTTGCCGCCTTGGTCCGTGAGTTTCTGGCCGAGGTCGAGGCGGCCTTCCGCGGCGAGCTTGGCGCCCCAGGCCTCGTATTCGGCCAGGATGCGGCCGAAGTCGTCGGGGGTGAACTGGCTGTAGTCCGCGGAAACGTCGCCGCGCAGGATGAGCATGAACTTGGGCATGTTGCTGTCTCGGTTGGAGCCGGAAGTCGGCTGTTGCGGACAAGACGCATACGGCCGCCCGGGATCGACAGCGAGTGTCGGAAATTGTGGAACGCCGGTGACAAAGGCCGCGCCGGAACCCTTCAGGGGAGGGTCGTTCGATGTGGACCACCCGCCTCCGCCAGTAGGATTGGCCCCATGGACCCGCAGCTTCCCGTCGACGATACCGCCCCTTCCTCGAGTGGCTTGTCCTCGAGCGGCTTGCTGGAGGATCTCGTCGCCGGGGCCCTGGAAGCTCTCGATCGTGGCGGGGAGGCCGGTCTCGAAGCGTTCCTGGCCGGCCATCCGGCCGAACGGGCGCAGGTGCTGGCGCTGATCACGCAATTCCGCCACACGGGATTGCTGGCGCGGGATTCTGGCACGGACATCCCCGAACGGCTGGGCGAGTTCCGGCTGCAGCGTCGCCTTGGTGGGGGCGGCATGGGGGTGGTCTTCGTGGCCGAACAGGAGAGCCTGCGCCGCAGTGTGGCCTTGAAGGTGATCCGACCGGATCTGCTCTTCTTTGATGGCGCGCGCGAACGATTCCGGCGCGAGATCGAGGTCATCGCCCGGCTCTCGCATCCCGCCATTGTGCCGATCGTCGCCACTGGTGAGCACAACGGCATGCCTTGGTACGCCATGGCGCTCATCGATGGCTGTTCGGTCGACGAGGCGGTACGTCGTTTGCACGACCGCCGGCCCGAGGACCTCAACGGCGAAGACCTGCGCGGTGCCCTTGCCGGCAGCGGCGTGCCGGCGCGCGGCGGCACTTCGCAGGACGCGCTGGTCTTTGCGGGTGGCTATTGGGAAGCCTGCGTGCGCCTCATTCGGCAAGCGGCGGTCGGGCTCGCGCACGCGCACGAACGGGGCATCGTGCACCGCGATGTGAAGCCATCGAACGTCATGCTGACGCCCGATGGGCGCGCGCTGGTGCTGGACTTCGGCCTCGCACTCGTGCAGGGCGACCCGCGCTTGACGCGATCTGGCGCCGAACCTGGCTCGCCGGCCTACATGGCCCCCGAGCAGGTGCGTGGCGCTGGCACGGACCAGAGATCGGATGTGTACTCGCTCGCGGCGACGTTGTTCCAGCTGCTCGATCTCGCGCCGCCGTTTGCCGCCCCGGATCAGGAGCAGTTGCGCCAGAAGATCCTGAACGGTCAGGTGGCGCCTTTGCGCAATCGGTCCATTCCCCGCGAACTTCGCCTCGTGTTGGCCGCGGCGATGGATCTCGATCGCGAACGCCGCTACGCAACGGCCGAGGAGTTTGCCGCCGACCTGACTGCCGTGCTGGCGCGCCGGCCGATCGTTGCGCGCCGGTTGCCGTGGCGCATCCGGGCCCTGCGCTGGTCGCAGCGCCATCGTACGGCGGCGTCGTTGCTTGCCTCGTTGCTGGTCATCGCCCTGGCCTTGCCGGCTGCCATCGCGTGGCAGCGGGGCGAGGCCTTGCGCGAGTTGACGGCCGCCAAGGACCGCAGCGACCAGAGCCTCAAACAGTCGCTCGCCGCGGTCCGCGCGCTGCTCGTGCGGTTTGGCGCGGGTGACCTGCAGAGCCTTGCCGGCGGGCAGAAGGCGGCCGAGGGCATGTTCGAGCAGGCGATCGCGATCCTCGATGAGTTGCCCGCCGAAGCCGGCCGCGACGCCGTGTTGCAGAATCGCACCTACGCCGAGCGGTGGCTCATCGCGTCCTTGTTGCGGCAAGGCAAGGCGGAAGCCGCGTTGGCGCGGGCCCAAGCCGTGTTCGTGCAGTGGCCCGATCCAGACCATGCGCCGCCGGCGATCGCGATGCTGTTGGCGAGCATCCGTCATGATCTGGTCGCAGCTGCCGCGAATGGACTGCCGGTGCCAGGCCTGGAGGCCATGGTGGTTCGCATGTTTGCGGATCTGCAGTTGGCCGCGAAGGAACCGCTGCTGGCGACGGAGGTCGTGGTCATGCGGGTGGACATGCTACTCGACCAGGCGGAGCTCTTGCGGCAGCGCGGGGACGCCGCGGGCGCCGAACAACGCCTGCGTGAAGCGGTGCAGGCCATCGATGTCGAGGTGGCCTCTTCGCCGCAGGCAATCGCGACCTACGCCACGGCCCACAATCGATATGCCAGTTCGCTTTGGCGCGCGGGCCAGCTTGACGAGGCCACCCGTGAGTTCGAGCTGGTGCTGGCGAAGCTATCGCCACCGCTCGATCGCACCAAAGGGCGCCCAGAGCACGTCCGGCTGCGCGCGTATGCACTCTGGGGGCTCAGTCACGTGGCGGTGACTCGCGAAGATGTTCCCGCCGCGGCGGACTACCTGGCCAAGGCTGCGGAGCTCTACGAGATCAACGCGTTTGCCTACCCCGATGACGGGGATTCGTCGGCTTATCTGGCTTGTGTGCTGACGGAGCTCGCGCAGGCGAGGGCGTTGTTGCATGCCGGTGCGGACGAAGTGATCGCGATGCTCGAACGAGCCAGGGTGCTGTTTGGCAGTGCCCGCGATGTCCTGGCTATGGATCGCGAGCGCTGGAAGGCCTACCTGACGAGCCTGCGCCTGCTTTGCATGCAGTACAAGGGGCGCAACGATCACCGTGGTCAGGCTCGCACCGCGCGTGAGGTGGCGGAAGTTGCCAAGGAGCCGGAGGCGTTGGCGATGGCTGCCTGGCATCTGTTGCTCGCTGCTGGCGATGCCGAGTCCGCCGGCGATGACGCTGCCGCGAAGGCAAACGAGGCTGCGGCGCTGGCGGCGTTGTTCGCTTGCGAACAGGCCGGTTGGCATCCGCCGGTCGATCTGAGCCTGGGGCCACCGCTGCGCCTCGTCGGCTTGCCGGAGTTCGCAGCGCTGCAGGCGCGCCATCCGCCGGAGAATGTGCTGCGGCGGCCGGGGGCGGCCAAAGGCAAGTAGGCGCGGCCGAAAGCCGGCTTGCCTACGCGCCGGTGGGGGCGTCGGGCGCGTCGTTGGCAGCGCCTAGTCGCACCGCGAGCCGCGAGAGGCCTCGATAGACGAGGTTGCGCACGGCGCCTTCGCTGCGACCCATGCGTTCGGCGATCTCCTCGTAGTCGAGACCGCAGATGCGATACTGGGTGATCGCTTCGCGGTAGTCCTCGGGCAATTCGTCGAATGCGCTTTCGATGCGTCGAAGTGCCTCCGCGGAAGCCATTTCGCGACTTGGCGTGCACAGTGATGCGTAGCAGTTGAGGAGCGCCTGACTGTCTTCGGGCGTTGGCGCTTCGCGTCTCGCGTCGCGCATCTTGGCGCCAAGGTAGCGGATGCGGTCCTGCAGCTTGTGTTGGGCCCTGGTGTAGAGCCAATGACGGAAGGCGCCTTCGCCGCGCCATTCAAACGTCGAGAGCTCGCCGAGTGCCTCGCGGGCCACGGACTGCACGAGGTCCTCCGGGGTTTCGCGCGCTCGCAGCAAGGCGCCCATGCGCAGCCGTAGCCAGCCCGTCAGGTGAGGCAGATGGCGCACGAGCAGTTGTTCGAGCGCCTGCTTGTCGCGGCTGGCTGCGCGCACCAGTTCCTGCGTGGATGCAGACATGTTGGGCAGTGTATGGCCGTCGATCACTCGGCGTCCGGTTGTTTGCGGGTTGTGCGTTCGGTGCGGCGCATTCGTGGTCCGCACCCTGGTAATGGAGGCGTGATCCCAGTTTGGATGCGCGATTTTGTCCCTTGACGGAACTTGTCAACAAGTCGTTACATCCAAGACATGCAGGGTTCGGGGCCAGGCTTCACGTCTGGTCCGATGTGTTCGGCGCTAGCTGCTCCAAGCTAGTCGGCCCCTACCAGGTTGGTTTCCGCCTCATTGTCCCCGCAACGTTGCTTTGCCCTGGCTCCCCGGACACGGAGTCGGGCCGAAGCCGTTGTCCTTTGCTAATCCAGTCCTCGGAGTCCTCGCTGTGATCAAGAAGTTCCTCAATGCCGCCGTGCTCGGCCTCGCCGCCACGGTCGCCGTCGCCCTCCCCCCCGTGCTACGACACCAACTACGGCACCGCCATCGGTTCCGGTGACGACGTCGTGCTCCCGATCCAATCGATCGGCTTCTCGTTCCCGTTCGCGGGTGCGAGCTACTCGGACATCCACGTCTCCACGAACGGGTTCTTCTACCTGTCGAACGCGGGTGTGCCGACGCCAGGTGGCGCGCTGTGCTGCGCAGGTACTTCCGCAACGCTGCTCGCCAACACCGCCGGCCCGATGATCTGCCCGTTCTGGACGGATCTGTACGTGCTCGCGACGAACAACGCGCAGGTGTTCGTCAACGCGTCGGCAACGGTCTGCACGATCACGTGGAACAACGTGATTGAATACGCGGACCCCGCGAACACGCTCTTCAACCTGCAGGCGAAGATCTACCCCTCGGGCCAGATCGACTTCACCTACTCGACGAACGTTGCGATGCGCACGGCCGGCGATTGCCTCGTGGGCGTGAGCCCCGGCAATGGCGCGACCGATCCGGGCAGCAGCGACCTGTCCGTCGGTGGTGCAGCGGCCAGCGACTCGATGTATGAGATCTTCAACAACACCGCGCTGCTGAGCGATCTCGCCGGCTCGATGGTCACGTTGCTGCCGACCAACCCGGGCTACGTCTACGTGACGACGCCGTGCACCAGCGCTGTGCCGCCCGCCTTCAACACGAGCTACGGCCAGGGCTGCGTGCGCAGCTTCAACTCGTTCTACGAGAACTTCGCCACTGCCGGCACCTTCGACCTCGATGGCACGAGCATGACGCTGCTCAACACGGGCACCGGCTACCTGGCCCTGGCCGGCACGGCCACCTACTTCGCGCCGACCGCGAACGCCACCAGCCTCGCGCTCGTGGATGACTCGGAGGCGACGGTCACCCTCGCGACGCCGTTCCCTGTCAACGGCGGCAGCACGAGCAGCCTGACGGTTTGCTCGAACGGCTACGTGTCGGTTGCCACCGGCAACGGCACCGCCTGGACTCCCAACGTCGCCGCGTTCCTGGCCATGCAGCAGACGGTGTTCGCCTGCTGGCACGACTACAACCCGACGATCGCCGGTAGTGGCACCGTGAAGTTCGAAGAAGCCAACGGCATCGCCTACATCACGTGGGATGCCGTCTACAGCTTCGGCACGACCGTGCCGGACACGTGGCAGCTCCAGTTCGAAACGGCGACGGGCACCGTCAACTACGTCTGGGTCTCCTCGAGCTTGGCGGGCAACGGCAAGCTGATCGGCTACTCGCCGGCCGGCGCGTCGCAGGACCCGGGCAGCCTGGACCTGTCGGTCATGCTGCCGGGCACGATCTCGGTCTCGAGCGGTGTTGAGCTCACTCCGCTGGGCCTCACGGCCGCCGGCACGGCCGCGCCGGGCTCGACGGTCACGCTGAGCACGACCAACACGCCTGCTGGCTCGCCGTTTGGCGCGCTCGCGTTCGGCCTGACCCAGTTCGCTGCTGGTCTGCCGCTGGGTGGCCTCGGCATGCCGGGTTGCTACCAGTACAACGAAGCTGCCGCTGTGCAGCTCTACTTCGCTCCCAACGCGGGCGGTTCCTACACGGCTCCGACGGGCACGGCCTTCCTGGGCGTCAAGATCCAGGTGCAGGCCGCGGTCTATGCGCCGGGCGCGACCCCGCTGGGCTTCATCACGTCGAACGGCATCGAGATGACGCTCGGCACGTGATGAACTGAGGGTGCACGGCGAGCCGTGTTTCCCCCGCGCGCGGCGCCCCTCGGCATGGCTGAGGGGCGCCGCGCTGCATTTTGGGCCGTTGGCTCGCAGCGTCGCTACGGATGGCGGGCCGGTCTTGCCGATGGCATGGGCATGGCATCGCTTCTCCGTCGTTCTCTGGCGCTCCTGCGTGCGCCGGCCAACGAGCTCGCTTTTGCGACGCGCAGCCGCCTGCGTTGGAGCCGGGGGCCCGTGGTGCTTGCTCAAGAGCCGAAACAGGACGTGTTCGATTGGCTCGAAGGGGCGGAACGGCGCGACGCCGAGCGGGTCGCCGCCCGACTCGAACGCCGGTATGACCTTGCCGCGCTGCGTGCGCGTTCGACGCGGCTCGTCTACGCCGAGAACCTGGCCCTGTTGGAGTGCCTGGAGGCCCTGGTCGGCGGCGATCCCCTGCCGGCGTCTTCGGAAGTCCTTGTGCGGGCTGTAGATGTGGGCTGCGGCGTATTCCAGTACGCTACCGGGCTGCGCGCTTGGCTGGGTACCCACGGGGTGGGCACCAACTGGGACCCCGCGCCGCGCCAGGTTGTCCTGCGCGGGGTGGAGATCGACGGGTACGGCATCTACCGGGACGGTCATTCGCGGGCGGACCACGGGCGTGCGCACGCTGCTCTGGCGGGTCCGGGCACCGACTTTCTCGTGGGGGACTTCGGTGGGTTGGCAGTGCCGCCGCAGGACCTCGTCACGATGTTCTATCCGTTCCTCTCGGCCTACCCGTTGCTGCGCTGGGGATCGCCGATTTCCCATCTCCGCCCGCGCCGCCTGGTCAAGGCGGTCGCGCGCGCCCTCCGGCCGGGTGGTTGGCTCATTGTCGCCAACCAGACCGAAGCTGAGTTCGAGCGCCTCGGGAACCTGCTGGCGGGATTGCCTTTGCAGCTCGTGCGGCGAGCGTCGTGGGCCACCAACCTCGTGCCCTATGGCGAGCGTACGCTAGGTCGGATCGGGTCCCTCTGGCGTCGGAGCGAATGACCCTGCCGCCGACCGCGTCGAACGGGTAGCATCTTCCCGAGCCCCTCCCCGTGTCTGGCCCTGATTCCCGGGCCCGCCCCCATTTTGTCCGCAATGTACACGCTGCAGATCCTCGACCGAGGGCAGACGTTCCTGCATCCCCTCGATGGTCGCCTCGTGGTGATCGGCTCCGGTCCGGATGTTGACCTTCGTCTTGGTGAAGAAGAGGTCCTGGCGCTGCACGCCCGGATCGAACCCGCCGGCGAAGGCGTGCGCATCGTCGCGTTGGCCAAGCTGCTGGTGAACGGTCGCGCGACCCAGCGCGCGGAGCTGACTCTCGGGGATCGCATCGAGATCGGCCGCGCGGTGCTGGTGGTCGGCAAGTCGGTGCCGCGACCTGCGGTGCCCGAGGATGTGCTGGGGGAGGCGCGGCAGCGTCCCGTCCGTCGGACCCAACGACGTAACTCGAAGTGGCTGCCGATCCTGGCTGCGGCGGGGCTGCTGGCGGTGGTGGTGACGTTCGTCTGGACGGCGGAGCCGGATGCCAGCCGCGTGCAGTCCGAGATCGCGGTCCTGCAGCGGACCTTGGCCGCCGGCGAACTCGATCGTGCGAAGGCCCAGATCGGGCGTCTGCACCGCGAATGGGACGAAGCGAAGGACGAGCGGCTGCAGCGGTTAGGCGGCGAAGAAGCGCGGCTGCAGGGCATCGAGTCCGCGGTGCAGAAGTTGACCGCGCAAGTCCTGGATCCGTCGATCGCGCGCACCTACTCGCAGTGGAGTGTCGAACTGCAGCGCCTCGAGGCCGAAGGCGATCCGTTCGAACGCGTGGCGGCGCGCATCGTACGGTCGTCGTTGCGCGACACGATTTCGCGCCGCCCGGAGCCGGTGGTGAGCCCGGTGGCGGTGGGGGCTGGCGGTGACCAGGCCGTTCGCGCGCCAGAATCCGCGGCGCCGTCGACGAACCCTGCGACCAGAGCTCCTGCTGCCGTGCAGGGTGTTCCGGCCCAGTCCACAGGCGGGGATGCCAAGGCGGTGGTCTCGGGCGTCTTGGCCGAAGCGCGTCGATTGTGCGAGCAAGGGCTGTTTGCACAGGCGCTCGCCACAGTGCAGGCGGAGGTCGGTGAGGCCGTCGAGTCGGAGGTTGTGCGCGACCTGCAGGCCGAGTTGGTGCGCATGCGCACGGACGCGGTCGCGGCGGCGGAGAAGCTCGCGGCCGAGGCGCGCGCCCTGGTGCAGCAGGGGCAGCTTCGCGAAGCGATCACGAAGATCGTGTCCTCGCAGCATCGCTTCCCCAACGACGAAGGTTGTCGCGTGCTCGGCGTCGTGCGCAGCGAGGCCGAAGCGCAGATTGCGGCGGCGGAACGTGAGCAGATGCGCAAGGTGGCTCAGGCCAGTGCTTCGCCCGCGGGGGGCGCGCCGGTCGTGGATGAAGCGGCGCGGCGCGCGACCTTGTCGACCCTGCGGTCGCAGCTCGATCGCATTCGCGAGGCCGAAGCGAGTGGCGCGTATGCGGAAGCGTCGCAGTTGCTGAAGCAAGCGGCCGAAATGGTGCGCGAGCGCGACGCGGATTTTGCGGCCCGGCTCGAAGTGCGCGCCGCCGACGCCGAGCAGGTTGCGGCATGGCATTCCCACGTCGCCAATGCCGTGCGTTCGGGCGCGAAGCTCGACGTTGCGATGCGCAGTGGCCGGGTTGCCCGCCTGAAGAACGGGGCCGGGGAGTCACTGCTCGCGGCGAGCGTCGATGGAGAAGAGTCGCTGGCCTGGGCCGAGGTTGCCGCTACGGGCCTGCAGTCGCTGCTCGAACTCACCCATGCGCAGGGCCCGGCGCTACTGGGTGGCGTGGGGTTGCTCTACAAGGGCGGGGACACGCCGGTCGCGGAGTCGGTGCTCGCGAAGGTGTTGCGAGCAGATCCGAAGCAGAAGGATGTGATCGATCGCGCGATTGCGCGCGGGCGCGGCGAAGCCTGGGATGCGCGCGGTTACACGCTGGCGAAGGAAGGTTTCGTTTCGGCGCGGTCGATCGACACGCAGAAGCAGGCGCAGAAGTTCGCGGCGCGGCTCGATGCGCTCATGCGCGGCAAGGATGTCGCCGCGCGCAGTGCCTTCGTCACCGAGGTCATGGGCCAGGGACCGGACGCGCTGGCGGCACTGTTGGCGGCGTTCCAGCAGGAGTTCAAGAAGCAGGTCGCGGGCCTCGAGAACGGGGTGCTGAAGAAGCAGGTTGGCAAGCTCGCCGCCCAGCGGGGCCAGCTCGATGCGGCGCGCAGGTTTGCGAAGGACCTCATCTACGACGAGGTCACCTACTTCTATCCCTACAAGCCGCCGGCCGTGTCGAGTGATCGTTTTGCCGAGTACAACCGGGTGCAGGCAGAGGTGGATCGGCGCGTGGCCGCCGTCGAGACGGTCTGGCACGACGATCGCCTGCGCATCAAGATCCCGGCCTCCTTGCAGGGGGATCTGGATCGCCTCGATTGGGTGGCCAAGGTGCTTGCGGACTTCGGTCAGCTCGATGCCGCGACGCTCGCCCAGGTGGAATGGGCGCGCGCGCTGCCGCCCGGCGATTCGATCGGTATCGCGGACTACTGCGAGACACCGAGCGAGCGGGAAGATCTCGAAGAATGGCGTCGTATCGAGGCCTACAACGCCGTGGTTGGGCAGGACCTCTCTTCGGCGGCGCGCGAACAGCTCAAGGTCACGAATGGCTATCGCGCGATGTTCCGCCACCGTCCGCTGGCCGTGGTGCCGAAGATCTGCGATGCCTCGCAGGGGCACGCGGAGGAGATGTCCAGGCTCGGGTACTTTGCCCACATGTCGCCGACCCCGGGCCGCCGCACGCCGTTTGATCGCATGCGTCTGGCTGGTTACGAGTACGGTGTGAGCGAGAATATCGCGCTCCATGATTCGGCCCTCGGCGCGCACGTGGCGTGGTGCCATTCGTCCGGGCACCATCGCAATCTGTTGAATCCGGGCCACCGGGAGTTCGGCATCGGCTGCGACGGGCGCTACTGGGTGCAGAACTTCGGCTCGGGTAGGACCTATGAGACGCACGTGGCGTTTGGCGGCAACGGCGCGGGTCGCCCCGGCCACCGCTGAGTCCGACGACTAGCGTCTTTCGATTCCGCAGCTACGCTTGCGCCGCCGACGAAGTGCCGCCCCCTGCGGTGACTCGCTTACCCGGCTACGGATCAGTGTCGGATTGCATCGAGATCACAACCGATCGCGGTGAGTCACGGAAGGTTCCCATCGCCGGGGACAAGGTGTGGCTTGGCAGCGGTGAAGGGGCAGACGTGCGCGTCCGCGGCCTCGCGCCGCGCCAGCTTTGCTTCGTGCGGACGGACCATGGGTATCGCGTCGAGCCGGCGGTGCCAGGCTCGACCGTCGACGTGAACGGCGAAGCGCTGTTCTGCAAGGACCTCGTCGCCGGAGACCGTATCCAGGTCGCTGGGCTGCAGATCCGGTGGCTCATGGATGCAGCATCGGTGGCGATCGCACCGCGGGCTCGCGCAGCGAGACGCGCTGACGAGGCTGCACCTCGGCGTTCGCCGCGGACGGTGCGCCCGAAGTCCAGGGGCCGGTGGATCCCCGTGAGTGCGTTGTTTGCCGTGGTGCTGCTTGTCGGGCTGTTCTTGTTGCGCAGCCTATCCGGTTCGACCTGGCCGCATTCGCCCCAGCACTACGTCGATCTGGCGCGGGCGCAGATGAACAACGACGAGCCGCAGCGCGCGTTGGATACCCTTGCATTTGCGTTGGGGGAAGCGACCGGGGCCACGCGCGCAGAGGCACTGGCGCTCGAAGCCGAGATCCATCGGCGGCGTGTGGAACGCGCGGAAAAGCCGAAACTCATGGTCGCCCGCCAGCAGCAAGAACTGCTGCTTTCGTTCGCCGGGCGGCACCTGCGAGATGGCGCCAGCCGGCCAGCCGCGCGGGAATTGGTGCGGTTGTGCGACGAGTGGTTGGCCGCGCACGAGGAACTCTGTGCGCGCAATGCGGAAGGGGAACCGCTGCTGCGCGCGACCAGGGACCTACGTTCCCGCTACCTCGCGATCGCGGCGATCGGCGAGCCTGAGACGGCCGCGGATGTCCTGTTTGCGGCGCAGACGCGGTTGCAGTTCCGCTGGCGCGACTATCTTGGTGCCGTGCAGCGCATCGATGCGTTCCTGCGCCTTCATCCTGATGCCGTGGAAGTGCAGAAAGCGCGCGAGGTGATGCTCGCCGAAGGCGAGCCGTGGCTCGAAGGCCGATTGCATGGCATCGATGCGATGCTGGACCGCGGCGACACCGGCAACGCGGCGCTCGATCTGGAGCAGCTCGAGAAGTGGTCGCTGTTGCCCGAATGGCGGGCCAAGGTCGAAGCGCGACAGCGCCGGCTCCAGCGCGAACGCTGAGCCGGCCTGTTGGCGATTGCTAGACCTTGAACTGGCCGACCACGCCCATGAGGTCGTGCGCGAGCTCGGACAGGCTCTTGCCCGCCATCGAAGTCTGCTCGGCGCCGGCGGCGGTGGACTGCGCGTGGTGATCGACGGCCGCGATGGCGCGACTGATCTCCTGGCTTGCCGACACGCCTTCGCGGACGTTGGTCGTGACCATCTCGATGGACTTGCTGCTCTGCGCGAGGTTGGAGGAGATCTCCTGCGTGGCCGAACGCTGTTCGGAAACCGAGGTCGCGATCAACTGCGAACTCTGGCTGACCTTGGCGATGACCTGGTCGATTTCGGCAATCGCCTTCACGGACTCGGTGGTGCTGGTCTGGATGCGTTCGATGCGACTGCGGATATCCTGCGTTGCTTCGGCGGTCTGCCGCGCGAGATCCTTCACTTCGTTGGCGACGACCGAGAAGCCCTTGCCAGCTTCGCCCGCGCGCGCCGCCTCGATCGTGGCGTTGAGCGCGAGCAGGTTGGTTTGCTCGGCAATGTCCTGGATCGCTTCGATGACGCGGCCGATCTCGTTGGCGGCGGCGCCCAAGGACGACACCTTCTCGTTGCTGGAGCGCGTCAGCTCCGCAGCCGTGCCGGCGACCGACGCGGCATCCTGCGCGGACTTCGCGACTTCGGCGATGCTGGCGGTCATCTCTTCGACGGCAGCGGCGACGGTGCGGAACGTCGAGGCCATCGCTTCGGTCGACGTGCTGACCGAGCTCATGTTGGCCGACATCTGTTCCGACGCTGCCGCGACCTGCGAGGTCTGCATCTTGGTGCTCTCGGCACCTTCGGCGAGCGAATGGGCCGTGGCGGTCAGTTGGGTCGATGCGGAGCCGACATCGTTGGCCTTCAGCGCGATGTTCTTCACCGTCGTCTGCATCTTGCCAAGGAACTTGTTGAACCACATGCCGAGTTCGCCGAGCTCATCCTTGCGGGCATCGGGTAGACGAGCGCGCAGGTCACCTTCCCCTTCGGCGATGTCCTTCAGCGCCTGGACGCAGCCGTGGATCGGCGTCACGATCTGTCTGGCCAGGTACCAGCTGATCGCGGTGAGCGCCGCTGCGGTGATGCCGAGCATGACCAGTGTCCAGTTGGTCATCGCGGCGAGGTTCGAAGCCGCTGCTTCCTGCATGTGGATCGCACCGGAGAGGATCTCCTTCTTCTCGAACTTGGCGATCATCGCCCACCGCGTGCCAAGGATGTCCAGGGGCTCCCAAACCGTCAGTTCCATCTCCCCGTCGATGTCTTCGACGAAGCCGGCGCCTTCTGTACCGGCGAGAGCTTCGCGCACCTGCGGGGTGTCGTAGGAGCCGGTCTTCGGATTGCGGAATGACGCCGTCACCGAGTGCGTCTCGGGCTGCTGGCGCGAGTTGGAGCGCATGCGCTTGTCGGGGCCGACGAGCACCACTTCCCCCGTCTTGCCCATGCCTTTTGTCGCCGAGGCTACGGTATTGATACGGTCGATTGGCAGCTGCACAACCAGGAAGCCGCAGCGTTGGCCCTCGTGCAGGATCGGCGCACCGAGGAACGCGGCTGGGCCATCGTAGCTCGGGGTGTAACACTCAAAGTCCGCCAGCGCGGTCTGGCCGGCTGGGGTCGACTGCAGCTTGCGGAAGAGCTGGCCCAGGTTGCTGTCGGCCCAGGGGCCGCTGGTGAGCGACGTGCCGAAGTCGAGTTCCTTGAAGACCGTGTAGACGATGCGACCAGTTTCATTGATGAGGAACAGGTCGTAGTAGCCAAAACGCTGCTGGATGCTCAACAGGTCCGGGTGAATGGTTGCGTGCAGTTCCGAGTAGCGCGAGCCATCCGTGGAGTGGATCAGGTTACACTTCTTGCCGAGGGGGTTGGGATTGCGCTGCACATACAACAACTGAGCCGCTATGGACTCGTTGTCGAGGCGGCCGAGGGCCGTGTCGGCGTTGCTGGCGTGGCCGATCTGGCGTTGGTACTCGTTGTGGAAGTCGCCCGTGTAGTAGCGCCGCAACTCCGCGCGAGCGCTGTTGGCGTCGAGGTTGGTCGCGAGTTCTGCCATGGCCGGGCCCAACTCGGTTACCGCCTTGGCCATCTCGGACTGTTCCGACAACGTGAGCACGTGGTCCTGGATCATGCCGAAGTAGTGTTCGATGTCTGCGCGTCGCGCTGCCGCCACGGAGTGCAGTTGCGCGATGCTGCGCGCTTCGAGTTCGGCGATTGCCACCTCCTGCAACTTCGTGCCTGCACTCCTCCCCTGCTGGAGGCTCATGATGCCTACCCCCATCATGGGTAGGGTGCCACAGGCAAGCAGTACAGCAATCAAGCGCGTCTGGATCTTCATCGAACTTGTTCCCCTCGCGTTCTCTGGTCGTGTCGTTGCGAGCTCTGGGTGCATGGGCGTTGCAACTCAGGGCTTGTACCTAGGATCGGTCGGAGGTCCGGCCTGGCCTGAGGGGTGATCGCAATTCCCGGGGGGATGGCCGGTGTGGGGCCGCTCCTGCATCGGGTGCGCGGCTGTCGGGATTTCCGACACCTACGGGGAACACGTGGGTTTCAGCGCGGTGCGCTGGCTGCGAAAGCGGCGATTGGCGTCACCAGTTCGCCAGGGGCCTGCTCGTGCGTCTGCAGGTCCAGCTGCCAGAAGCCGACGTCATGCCAGCGATCAAACTTGCGCCCGGCGCGACGGATGATCCCGCACGGCACGAAACCAAGTCGTTCGTGCATGCGAACGGAAGCGTCGTTTGGCAGCGCAATGCCGCCGATCGCCGTGTGGAAACCTTGTTCGCGCAGCACCTCACAGAGGCGCTCGTAGAGGAGCGGGCCGAGGCCGCGCCCACATTCCGCAGCGGCCACGTAGATGCTGGTCTCCGTCGTCCAGCGGTAGGCCGTGCGCGCCCGGTAAACGCCGGCTTTGGCATAGGCCAGCACCTGACCCTCGTGGTCGGCGACGAGCCATGGGTAGAGGTCCTGGTGGGATCGCCAGAGCTCGCGCAGTTCGTCGGCAGTGATCGCTTCGTAGCCGAAGTGGATCGCCGTGGTGCGGATGTAGTGGTTGGTGATCGCCGCGATGGTCTCGAAGTCAGCTTCGTTGGCCAGGCGGAAGTCGGGGCGGCTCATCGTTGGGGAAGATAACGCCCGTTCACGGCGAACGGCGCATGGCGAGCAGGCGCCGTGCCGCGGCGGTTGGCAGCAGTGTCCCCCGCGCGACCTGCTCGTGCGCAGTGGCCATGGCCTGCTGGACGGCCGGCTCGGCGAGGAACTCGGCAAGCAGCCGTTCGCGCACCGCGCTCTCGAGCCATTCGCCGGCCTGGTGCGAGCGCCGCTCCGCGAAGCGGCCATCGGCGCGGCGTGCCGTGAGTTGCCGTTCGATCGTCTGCCACAATTCCGGAAGGCCCTTGCCGGTCACCGAGGAGCCGAGCAACACGGCGGGTGGTTCGCCTTCGCCAGCGTGCAGCACGCGCATCGCGAGCAGGCATTGTTGTGCAGCCCGATCGGCGGCGGGGGCGAGGTCGCCATCCGCCTTGTGCACGAGCACACCATCGGCAAGTTCCATGACGCCACGCTTGATGCCTTGCAGTTCGTCGCCAGCGGCGGGTGAGAGCAACAGCAGGAAGTAGTCGACCATGCTGTGTACGGCGACTTCCGACTGGCCGGTCCCGATCGTCTCGATGAGCACGATGTCGTGGCCCGCCGCCTCACAGAGCAGCATCGCCTCGCGCGTGCGGGCGGCAACTCCGCCGAGGGTCTCGCCGCCTGGTGACGGACGGATGAACGCGTTGGCGTGGCGGCTCAGCTCAGGCATGCGCGTCTTGTCGCCGAGGATGCTGCCGCCCGTGCGGGACGAACTCGGATCGACGGCGAGCACGGCGACCTTGTGGCCGGCGTTGCACAGTTGCAGGCCTAGCGCCTCGATGAACGTGCTCTTGCCGACGCCGGGGGCGCCCGTGATGCCGATGCGAAGGGAGTTGCCGGTGCCCGGGAGCAGGGCGGTAAGCAGCTGTTCGGCGGCATCTGCGTCGCTGTCGCGGCGACTCTCGACCAGGGTGATTGCGCGCGCCAGGGCGCGCCGATCGCCCGTTGGCAAGGCCTCTGCCAGTTCGCGAAGGTCCGTCACCCCGGCAAGGCTACGCGGCTGGCGCGACGGATCCAGCACGGTGGCTGCTCCCTGGTCTTCGTTTGGTGCCGCGCAAACAACGAGAGCCGCCGGTGTGCGATGGCGGGCACGTGCGTTGCTCGCGCCCGCGTTTCCCCCCGTTCCCCGCGGCCGACGTTCTCTGCATGTCCGACCTTCGAATCCCCCGTCGCTCCAGGGGTGGCATTGCTGAATCGGGCACTGCCATGCCTGGGCTCTTTCGTGAGCATGGTGCCCCGGCAATGGCCGGCCCGATCGCCGAGATCGGCCAGCGTTTGCAGCTCGCCGATACCCTGAGCAGCCTGCTCGGTTCGATCCAGATGCGCGCCTTCGTTGCGCCAGAGGCCACGTTCCTTGCGCCATGGTCCGTTGCCTTCCCCGCCGGGCCACTGAGCTTCCACGTGGTCACCAAGGGGAATGCGCTGCTGGTTGGCAAGTCGGGGGGTGCGCCTGTGGTGTTGGCAAACGGCGATATCGTGCTCGCGTCGCACGGTGACGAACATCGCTTGACCTGCGATGCGGGGCTCAAGCCAACGTCAATCCTCGATCTGGTCCAGGTGGATCAGGTGGCGCGTCGCGCGCCGATCGTGCACGGCGGACTGGGGCAGGCGACGCGGGTGGTCAGTGGGTTCTTCATGCACCGGGATCGTGGAGCGAATCGCCTGTTCTCCTCTTTGCCGCCGTTCGTGGTCGTGCGCGATGCCGGAGACGGGTGGGTGCAGTCGATGCTGCATCTCGTCGCTCTCGAGACGGGCCACGACGTGCCCGCCGTGCACGACCTGCTCAACCATCTCGGCTGCGCGTTGCTTGGGCACATCCTGCGGGCGCATCTGCGCGAACACCCGGCGTTGGCGGATAGTTGGCTCGAACGGGCACGCCGGCGCGACGTGGCGGCTGCGGTCTCCGCGATCAATGTCCGCCCGGAAGCGCCCTGGACGGTGGCCGGTCTCGCGAAGCTGGCGGGACTGTCGCGTTCGACGTTTGCGGCGCAGTTCCTGGAGACCATGGGCATGCCGCCCGTGCGCTACCTGTTTGAGCGTCGTATGGAGATCGCCTCGGCATTGCTGAAGGAGCCGCAGGCGACGATCAAGGAGATCGCGGGGCGCTGCGGTTATGCGACGGAAGCGGCCTTCACGAACGCGTTCCGCCGTTGGGCCGGCATCCCGCCCGGCGCCTATCGGGCGCGCGAGCGCGATGTGGGGCCAGGGCTCAGGCCTGTTGATCCAAGCTGAGGCCCTTGGTCTCGCCGTCGAGCAGCTTCATGAGGTCGACGCCGAGCAGCGACGAAGACCCGAGCGAGCCGCCGAAGTCGAAGCCGGGGGGAGCGTCCCCAGGAGGCTTGCCAAAGCCGCCACCGGCGGCTCCGAGCTGCTCCTGCAGCTTCTCGGGATCGATGCCGTTGTCCTTCAGCACGCCGTCGATCGCGGACTTGACGTCGTCGAACGAGCCGCCGTTCTGCAGCGTTTCGTGCACGGTCTTCTGGATCGTCTCCTGCAGGTCATCGAGCTTGTCGACGTCGACGCCTTGTTCGGCCGCGGCCGCCTTGAACTTCTCGGCCATCTTCTCCGGGCTGATTGGTGGTGGGCCACCACCTTCGCGCGGGGTCCTGCCGGCGCCTGAAAGTTGCGGCAACCGGTCGTAGGGACTGGTAGCGCTGACTCCTGAAATCTGGCTCATTGGGTTCTCCTTTGCTGGAAGGACCGGCTCCGGCGGGTGCCGGATACGATCGGTTCTTCCCGAGCTTCGGATCGACGCTTGGCGGGGGTGGCTGAATGCCCGATGCGATGCGCCTTTTGCGTCATCGTCCGTGTGGTTCGGGGTTGACGACAGCTCCGCTGCTAGGAGATCACAAGTGATCGAAAAACGGCACGAAAAGCCAATTATCGATCCTTTGAGATCATATCTCGTGGCGCGATGGTCGATTGGGCATGAAAAGCGCACCGAATTCGATTACAAGAGATCGAATTCCTGCCAAAGATACCATATAGAGATCACTTGTGATCGCATGAAGATCGACCGTCTTACCCCGACCGTGACCATCCTCCAGGAACTCGGCCAGCGTCTGGCCACGATCCGGAAGCAGCAGGGCTACTCGCAGGAGGACCTGGCCGCCGCGGCAGGGGTTGGCGTGGCGACGCTGCGGCGGATCGAAGACGGCCGGGACAGCAAGCTCGGTTCGTGGCTGCGGCTCCTCGTGTCCTTGCAGATGGAAGGTGCCATCGACCAGCTGTTGCCGGCGGACTTCCGTTCGCCGATGGCCGAGGTGAAGGGGCGCCGCCGACCTCGGCGGACCAAGCCCTCGCCGGACGACGGAGGGCCTGGGTTCGTTTGGGGCGACGAGCGGCCATGACGACGGCCACGGTCAAGTTGTGGGGCACGCCGATCGGCTACGTGTCGATGGACCCGGGCGAACGCTTCGCGCGGTTTGAGTACGATCCGGACTTCGCGGCGGCGGGGATCGAAGTGGCGCCACTGCAGATGCCCGTCGCGCCGCGGCGCATCCACCAGTTTCGCGACCTCGAGCCGCGTGCGTTCCATGGGCTGCCCGGACTGCTTGCCGACAGCCTGCCCGACAAGTACGGCAATCGACTCATCGACGTCTGGCTCGCCCGCACGGGCCGCACGCCAGAGCAGTTCTCTGCGGTCGATCGCCTCTGTTACACCGGCACGCGTGGCATGGGAGCCCTCGAGTTTGAGCCTTCCACGGGCGCGTCGGCGTTGGCAGACCGGCCGCTCGAGATCGCCGAACTCGTCGAACTGGCGTCGATGGCCTTCGCGGAAAAGAGCCGGCTCGACACGGTGCTCGACGGCGAACGTGGTGAACAGGCTCTGCTCGACATCCTCAGCGTGGGCACGTCGGCGGGTGGCGCGCGCGCCAAAGCGGTGATCGCGTTTGAACCTCGCACGAGGGCCGTGCGCTCCGGGCAGGCCGCGTTGCCCCAGGGCTTCGAGCCGTGGTTGATCAAGTTTGATGGTGTCGCGTTCAGCGGTGATTGGGGCATCGCCGACCCGAAGGGTTATGGGTTGCTGGAGTACAGCTACTCGCAGATCGCGCAGCAGTGTGGCATCGCGATGAGCGAGTGCCGATTGCTCCAGGAGAATGGCCGCAGCCACTTCATGACGCGGCGCTTCGATCGCGACGCAGCGGGCGAGAAGCGCTTTGTGCAGACCTTCGCGGCGCTGGCGCACTACGACTATTTTGACAGTGGCCACTACTCCTACGAGCAGTTGTTCCTGCTCATGAAGCAGTTGGAGGTGCCGCAGGCTTCGTTTGAGCAGCAGTTCCGGCGGGTGGTGTTCAATCTGGTTGGTTGCAACCAGGATGATCACGTGAAGAACTTCGCGTTCCTCATGGATCGTCGAGGCCACTGGGACATCGCACCGGCATACGATCTATGCCACGCCGAAGGCAGCGCCTTCACGCGCCGTCATCAACTCAGCATCCACGGCAAGACCACCGACTTCGACATGGCCGATCTGAAGCACCTCGCGGATTATGCGGGCCTGCCGCGGGGGCGCGAACGACGCATCCTGCATGACGTGACCGCGGCATTTGCTGGCTGGCGGGAGCAGGCAATGGCGCTCGGCGTGCCCGAGCCGATCATGCAGCACGTCGTGCAAACGTTGCGGCTGCAGTGGTAGGAACGTCGTGGCGCCCGCTAGGCTGTTGCGATCCCTCGCGAATTGGAATCCGATGATCGACAACCTCCTCCGTCGCGGCGCTTCGTTGGTCGCCAGCATCCTGGTCGCCATTGCTTCTCTGGGGGCAAGCCTCCGCGCCCAGGAACTCACGTTTGAAGACGGTCGCGACAACATCGAGTTGCCACTCGTGATGTTGAGCAACGGCAACTACCCTGGCCTGCCGTGCATCGAGGTGGTGTTCGCGGGCCAGAAGCGCTTGTTCCTGCTCGATACCGGGTTCAATGGTGTGGCCGTCGATCCGGACCTCGCCAAGGAGCTGGGCCTGGAACAGCGCGGCACCGATATCCAGGCGGGCATTGGTGGGACGGGCAGGGTGCCCCTGTTCCGTGCCCCAGCGCTTGAGTTCTCTGGTGCGAGCTTCACGGCGCCGCTGTTCTATGGACTCGACCTGAGCGGGTTCTCGCGTGGACGCGGCCGCAAGCTGAGTGGGATCCTGGGTGGCCAGTTCCTCGGCGTCTGCGTGCTCACGATGGACTATGGGCGCAAACTCGTGCGTATCCGCGACCACGAGAAGTTCACACCGCCAGAGGGGGCCGTGGCGACGAAGCTGGACTTCTTCGTGGGGCAGCCTGAGGTCTGGGCGTCGCTTGACGGTGGCCGCCGTTTCCGCTTCCTATTCGACACCGGTGCCGAAGGGAGTCTCATCCTTCACGAGCCCTTTGTGGCGCGCAACGAACTGGCGGCGGACCCTGAACGTCTCTGCAAGGCGAACATCCTGGGGCTCAACGGTGTGGTTGTGAGCCACGGCGGCAGCTTTGCGCACTTCTCGATCGGCGATACCCGCCTCGCGAATGTGTCAGCCGTGTTGCTCGGTGCTACGAAAGGACTGAGCCTTGGCGGTGATGCGCGTCGCGCGGGAATCGTTGGCTCTTCGATGTTGCAGGGCTCGCAGGTCACGTTCGACTATCGCAACCGGCGGCTGTTCTGGGACGCTCCTGCCGATGCGCAAGCAGGACAGGTCTCAGGAATCATGGTGGACTGGGACGATGCAAAGCGCGTTCGGGTCGTGGGCGTGATGGCCTGGGCTGCGCGCCCAACCATGGACTTGGAGGTTGATGACGTGCTCGTTGCCGCCGACGGTGGCAGCTTGCCGGATGGCCCTGGCACCTTCTACGCGCTGTTGCGCAGCAAGGCCGAGGTGGTCTTGTCCGTGGAACGCGCGGGCAAGCGTCACGAAGTGAAGTGGCAACGTATTGACGAACTGCCGCGCATTGCCATCTCCGGCAAGTGAAGCGATGCTACGTCAGCACCCATGAATCTGCGTCCCTACCAGGCCGCCGCGCTGCAAGCGGTTCGCGAAGCGTATCGGCAAAAGCACCGCGCGGCGCTCGTGGTGATGCCGACCGGCACCGGCAAGACCGTGTTGTTTGCCGAGATCTCGCGCCTCGCCAAGGGGCCGGTGCTCGTGCTCGCGCACCGGCAAGAGCTCGTGGAACAGGCGCGCGAGAAGATCTCGGCGTGGTGCAACGATGTGGTTGCCGTCGAAATGGCGCATCGGCGCGACTTCACACGGCCTGACGGTTCGCGGCCGAAGATCGCCGTGGCCAGCATCCAGACGCTGCGGCAGCGGCTGCAGCACATTCCGCGCGATGCGTTCCGCATCGTGGTCGTCGACGAGGCGCACCATGCGACGGCGGATTCCTACCGTGAGGTGCTCAACCACTTCGACGCGCACCTGCTCGGGGTGACCGCGACGCCGGATCGCAGCGATCGGGTGCCACTCGGCGAAGTGTTCTCGACCGTGGCGTTCGAGTACGACATGCGCACGGCGATCCAGGACGGCTGGCTGTGCCCGATCCAGTCCTTCCTCGTGCAGACGCAGGCCGACTTCTCGGGCGTGCGCAAGATCGCGGGCGAACTCGCCACGCGCGACGTCGAGGACATCCTCAACCAGGAACTGCACCTCGCCGAGATCGCGGCGCCGATCCTGCGCGAACGCCGCGATCGCCCCGCCATCGTCTTCGCCGCGTCGGTGGCGCACGCCTACTCCCTGACGCGCGTGATGAACGAGCTCGCCGGCGATCCAAACTTCGCCGCGGCCGTCGATGGCACGACGTCCTATGAGCTGCGCGCGCCAGTGCTCGATCGATTCCGGCGCGGCCACATCAAGGTGCTCGTGAACTGCGCGCTGTTCACGGAGGGTTTCGACGTGCCGCAGATCGCGCTTGTCGCAATCGCGCGACCGGTGCTGTCGCGGTCGTTCTACGCGCAGATGGTGGGGCGCGGCACGCGCATCGCGCCGGGCAAGAAGGATCTGCTCGTGCTCGACTTCGTGCCATCGAACTGCCGGCATTCACTGGCCCAGGCCGTCGATATCTTCGCGAGCGCCAATCCCGAAGTGCAGGAGCGCGCCCGCCGCATCGCCGCTGAAGTCAGTGCCGAAGGGCAAGCGATCGCGCTCGAGCGCGCACTCGAACTGGCGCAGCAGGAACAGGAAGCGCAGGAAGCGTCGGTGGCGTACCAGCTGAAGAAGCGCGATCCGTTCGCCGCGGTGGGCATCGACTTCTCGGTGTACGTGCGGCGTTCGCGCGGCGGCGAACGGGCGTCGGCGCCGCAATTGGAGTTCTTCCAGCGGTCGGGACTGCCGGCGGCGCAGGTCGCGCAGTTGTCGAGTCGCGAGGCGGAGGCGCTGCGCGAAGCGTTGCTCGAGCGCAAGGCGGTTGGTTTGTGCACGCCGAAGCAGGCCAAACAACTGGTCGCGCTCGGCATCGATCCGCGCAATCTCTACTACGACGAAGCGAAGGAGCTGCTGCGCGAGAAGAAGGGCAAAGCGCGCGCGGAGAGTGAGTAGCGGCTATTTGTCTTGGGGCGCGAACGCGAATTTCAGGTCACGATCCGGATCCGCGAGGCGCAGCATCACCCCGTAGCCGCCGTCATCGTTCTACACCTTGACGAGCAGCCGATTCCATCCCGCCTGCAGCGGCACGTCGAACTGGTCTTGATCCGGCGTCA
>JADZDL010000437.1 GCA_020851075.1 Planctomycetota bacterium
CTCGGTGGCGATCTCGTGTTCCTCGCGGGTCGCGTTCGCGACGAACGCGGCGAAGACGCCGTCAAGGCAGTCGGCAAGGTGCTGGTGCGCGAAGCGCTCTGATTCGTGCGCCGACGCGATTGCCGCTGCCCGCCGCGAGTTCCCAGGTTGTGCGAAGAAGTTCGGCGCGCGGAGGCTCTAGCCGCGGCAACCAGCCCCGCAGCGCAGGTTGGCAACGTGTGCGGCGACCAGCCCGATGCCGCCGAGCAACGTGATGATGCTCGCGGGCGGCACGCGCAGCGACCATGCGCCGGTCGCATCGTCGACCGCGAGCGACGGGCAGCACTCGTGGCAGGCCGCATGGTGCACATCGGAGGTTCCCGCGGCGTGAACTTCGCCGGTCGCCAGCCAGAACGGCAAGGCCGCGCCGAACAGCACGAGCGCCATGCCCACCGTGCCGACCCCGAGAACCCAGCGACGGTTGTGATGGCGGAAACCGCGGCGCAACGCAAAGGCGGCGATCGGCACCACCAGCGCGGCGATGGCCAGGTGGGAAACCGGGTGCGTCCACATGCCGCCGAGCACCGGTGCGAAGATCAGCAGCACGGGTGCAATCATGCAGTGCACCGCGCAGCCGATGGAGGCACAGATGCCGGTCCGGTCGAGCAGGCGGGCCCAGTTCGATTCGTCGGCGCGCAGGTGCGGCAGTGGTTGGAGCATCGGCAGTAGGGTGCCGCTCGCCCGTTGCGAGTTCCCGATTGTGAAGGAAAGCGCAGCATTGGGTTCCACGGATTTCCTGCCACGAACCGGCGGGCCCGAGGATGACTCGTCCATGTCCGTCTTCGCGACGATCCTGTCCGACTGCTGTCTCAGCGTCATGCTGCTGCTGAGCATGATGATCGCCGCCTGGTGGGGCGAACTGGCGGGCATCCGACCGGGCCGCGACAAGAGTGGGCTCGGTGGCTTCGCGGCGATCTACCTGTTCCTGCCATTGCGCTGGCTCGGCTTGGCGATCCTGATGCCGAGTTGGGCCTGGCTCGGCGTACATACAGCCCTCGGCGCACTGTCGGCGTTCGGTTTTGCACGCGGGGTCGAACGCGTGCAGAACGACCGGGAAGTGCCGGTCTTGCTCGGCCTGCTCGGCGCCTTGCTGGCCGTGCCGGCGCTCTGGGTGGACTTCACGAACGTGCACAGCCTCCCGACCACCGGCCGCACCAGCCTGCTGGCTGGAACGGCGTTGCTCGCTTTGCACAGCGTCCTCTACCTGCGCCGCCGCCGCGACCTGCGCCGCGTGCGCCCGCCGACGGCGACCGCAGCTGACGACGGTGCGATGCCGTTCAAGTAGCGAGGATTGGCTCGCTGCCGGCGGGATTGCCTGACAGACACCCCAACGACCAACCAGGGGCAGCAAGATCGACATGGAACTGCGATTTTCTTGCAGCAGGCCCGCAGTGGCTCGCGCCAGACCTTGCCGAGCTGCTGCGGGTGCTACTGCGGAGCCGCCATGCCGGAGCCCAGTCAGCCGTCGGCGTTCCTGCCGAGCCGCTGGTAGAGCCACGCGCGGGCGACGTTCCACTCGCGTTTTACCGTGCGCTCCGACACCGCCAGTGCGTTCGCGGTTTCCTCGACCGACAAGCCGGCGAAGTAACGCAGCTGGACGATCTGGACCATGCGGGGATCGATGAGCTCCAACGCCGTCAGGGCCTCATCGAGCGCCAGCAGATCGATCGGCGGCAGTGGCAGCGACGCCGCGAGGCTGTCGAGTTCGGCGTCCACCGCGACCCGGTGCACCCGTTTCTGCCGGTTGCGTTGGCGGTGGCGGTCGACCAGCGCCTGCCGCATCGCGCGCGCTGCCGCGCCGAAGAAGTGCCGCCGATCGTCGAACGCGGCATTCGGCAGCCCGAGGCGCAACCACGCTTCGTGCACCAGCGCAGTGGGTCCCGTGGTATCGCCCGCGCGATCGCCGCGCAGGTTCGATGCGGCGAGTCGACGCAGTTCGGCGTAAACCGCTTCCACCAGCTGCTGCTCGGCCCCGGCGCCGCCGTTGCGCACCGTCTGGAGCAGCAGCGTGATATCGGGTTCGGGTTGTGCAGCTGGGAAATCGTCGGCCATGGTCGGTGGAACGGTGCGCGGCGTGGCAAACTAGGCCCCGGGCGGCGCCGACTAGCGCATGCATCTTACATGGAGAACCCATCCAGAGAACCGCTCGAGGAGCCGGCCGTGCCACCGCGCTCTACGCCGCCGACCGAGGCCCCAACGGCAAACGCGGCCACCTGGGCTCGGCTGAAGGACCTCGTCGCCGATGCCCTGGAGCTGCCACCAGCGAAGCGCCAGCCCTTCCTGGCGGTCGAATGCGCGCACAACCCGGACCAGTTGCGCCATGCCGAGGGCATGTTGGCCGCCGCCACCGCCGCGGCCGACTTCCTCGAATGGCCCGCGCTGTAACCTGCCACCGTCGCGCCGTTGCCTGCTGGCACGCGTTGTGGCCCCTATACGATCGAAGCCCTGGTCGGCGAAGGTGGCTTCAGCGAGGTCTACCGCGCGCTTCAAGAACTGCCGATCGCCCGCCGCGTCGCGCTCAAGGTGCTCAAGCCAGGCATGGACTCGCGCGCCGTGTTGGCCCGTTTTGCGATCGAACGGCGCACGCTGGCGTTGTTGGAGCACCCCGGCATCGCGCGGATCCTCGATGCCGGCGCCACGGCAACGGGGCGGCCCTACGTGGCCATGGAGTTTGTCGACGGCCGCACGTTGGCGCAGTTCGTCGCCAGCGAGAACCCAACCCGGTCCGTGCGCATTGCCCTGTTCCTCCAGATCTGCGAAGCAGTCGCGCACGCGCACCAGCGCGGCATCATCCACCGCGACCTGAAGCCGTCCAACCTGCTGGTGACGCAGGCAGGCGGAACCCTGCGCACCAAAGTGATCGACTTCGGCATCGCGAAGGTCCTCGAAGGAGATGGCGACGAGCGCACGCGGACCGGCCAACTGCTCGGCACTCCCGCCTACTGCAGCCCCGAACAGAAGACCGGCAACGTCGGAGAAATCGATGTGCGCACCGATGTCTTTGCGCTCGGCATCGTCTTCTGCGAACTGCTGACCGGGGCTCGCCCCGCCGAGCCTGGGCCGGCAGGAAACGCGGCGAAGCGGCGCGATCCGCCGCGGGAAGTCGATTGGATCGTCGCCAAGGCCTGCGCCCCAGAGCGCGAACGACGCTACGACAGCGTGGTCGAACTGGCCGCCGATGTACGCGCCTTTCTCGCTGGGGACGCCCTGCGGGCTGGACCGTTGACGCGCCGCTACCGGCTCGGCAAGTTCGCGCGGCGACACCGCGTGGCCCTGGTCGCGACCACGTTCATCGCGGTGGCTTGGCTCGGCGGTGGCATTGCCGCTTCGATCGGCTTCTATCGCGCCGATCGGGCGCGGCAGGAAGCCGAGGTTGCTCGCCGCGAAGCAGACGCCACCGCCGAATACCTGGCGCGCCTGATTGGCGAAGTCGAGCCAAAGCGCGCCGGCCGCGACGTCAAGGTCGTCGAACTGCTCAACGCCAGTGATGCCCTGCTGCGTCGCGCAGCGGACGAGCCCGATGTCGCAGCCAGGCTGCACCACGTCATCGGCAAGGCCTACCAGGCGCTCGGTGAGTTCGCGCAAGCCGAAGGGCACCTTCGCGCTGCAGCGGACAGCTACGCGGCGCGGCACGGCGAACTCGACTGGCGCGGTATCGAGGCTGCGTGCGACCTTGCCAGTCTGCTGCATCGCGCCGGCAACCTGGCTGCTGCCACGCCCCTCGTGGAACAGGTCTCGACCCGCGCCATCGCGGCGCGCGGCCCAAACCACGGGCGCGCCCGCATCCTGATCGACATGCGCGCCAAACTCGCGTTCGACAGCGGTCGTCCAGCCGACGCCGAGGGCCCACTTCGGGAACTGCTGGCGATCGACGAAGGCACCAACCGCACCAC
>JADZDL010000438.1 GCA_020851075.1 Planctomycetota bacterium
AGCACCAATCGCGACCAGGGTATCTCGCGTTGGAACGGCACGACGTGGAGCAGCGTGGCCGGCGGTTTGGAGCCGTTTCAAGCGCAGGTCGTCGATGTTCGCGCCTTCGCTGCGACACCGAGCGGCGGAGTGGTCGTCGGCGGCGAGTTCAGCGCGGCGGGCGGCGTCGCCTCGCGCGATCTGGCCGTGCTGTCCTCGACCTGCCCGGCGACGGCGGCGTCGTACGGTACGGGCTGCAGCAGCGCCGCGGGCCCGCTGGTGATCCGCGCCGACACGCTGCCGTGGCTCGGTGCTTCGTTCCGCACGACGACCACCGGGGTCGCTGCGAATTCGGTGTGCTTCGGGGTGATCGGCTTCACGCAGCAGGCGCTGCCACTCGGCTCGCTGCTGCCGCAAGGCCAACCGGGTTGCTCGCTGCTGACGTCTACGGAGATCGTGCTGTTGCTGGCGACCACGGGCAGCGTGGCACGCGCGCAGTTCGCCTTGCCCAACTCGACGATCCTGATCGGCACGACGTTCCGCCAGCAGACGCTGCCGCTCGAACTCCTGCCGTCCGGTGCGCTCGCCGCGGTGCGCAGTTCGAATGCGTTGGCGGCCACGATCGGCGCGCTGTGAGCGCACGGCGCAGCAGATCGACCGTCACGACCCACAGCGGATGACGTTCCCTGGCGCAGGTGCCTCGATGCCGCCCATCACCTTCTCGCTTTCCCTCCGCACTGCGGAAACTCCCATGACTACACACACGCAAGACCATGCCCGCCGCACGCTAATGACCAGGGTGATCCTCCGATGCCGAGCCCTGCTCGCGCTGTTGTTGTCGATCTGGCTCGGTTGCGCCGCCGCGATCGCCCAGTGCAACTCCTCGCTGCAGTCGGGCGGCCCGATCGCCACCCTGCGCGGTCGGGTTTACGCGACGGTGTTGTGGGACCCGGATGGTCCCGGGCCGCTGCCGACGTGGCTCGTGGCGGGCGGAGAGCATCTCACTGGCGGTGACCAGGTCACGCCGGTCGCAGTGCTCGCGTTCGACGGCGTCCAGTGGCGCGGCATCGGCTTCCTTCGAGACCAGCCCGTGTATGCGCTGACGGTGTTCAACGGCGAACTGATCGCCGGAGGCTCCTTCTTCCTGCTACCGACCCCGGGCGGCAATGCCGACAGGATCGCGCGGCGGAACGCGACTTCGTGGGCCCCCCTTGGCACCGGTGTGGGCACGGTCCAGGTCGCGGACAGGGTTGCCGCCTTGACTGTGTTCAACGGCGCGCTGATCGCCGGTGGCAGGTTCTTCACCGCAAGCGGTGTCCTGGTCGAGCACATCGCGAGGTGGGACGGGAGTAGTTGGGCCGCGTTGAGCACGGCAGCCACCGGTATGCAGCAGGTCACTGCCTTGGAGCCGTTCAGCGGTTCGCTCTACGCTGGCATCTACAACTTCGCTGGAGCAACCGAGGTCAGGCGCTGGAATGGCACGACCTGGGCAGGGGTTGGGTCGACGAACAACGTTGTCACTTCCCTGCGCAGCATCAGCGGCACGATGCATGGCTCGGCCTTCCTTTACGCTGGCGGCAGCTTCACGACGATCGGTGGCATCGCTGCCGCCAAAGTCGGCGTCGCTGGACAAGCGGTCACCTCGTGGAGTGCGACGGGGACAGGCGTGCCCCAACTCACCCAGGTCAACCTGCTCGTGCGGGCTCAGGCCCTGGGCGGCAACGAAGTGATCGCCGCCGGCGCCACCACCAACAGCGCAGCGCGTGTCTGGCGATGGAACGGTTCGACCTGGAGCGCCCTCGGCAGCGTCGGACCGACTGCGGGCACTGCCGCCGCGACTGCGCCGGCGCGCTTTGGTGCCTTCGGCTACGTGGTGGGGCTGGATGACGCCGCCGCTTCGCCGCGGGCTCCGGGGCTGTTCCGCTACGGCACCGATTGGACACCATTGGCAGGCAATGGCATCTCTGGTCCGGTGCAGTGTCTCGCTGTCGACGGCCCCGACACCATCGTCGGCGGCGCGTTCGCGACCGTGGACGCCCTCGTGGTCAACGGCATTGCGCGCCGCACCGGCACAACGTGGACCGCACTCGGCGCCGGCGTGGCCGGTGGCACTGCCGCTGTGCTGACCGTCGCGAGGGCCGCGAACGGTGAAGTGTTCGCGGGCGGTAACTTCACGACCGCCGATGGAATCGCGGCCAGCAACGTCGCGCGTTGGAACGGCAGCGCGTGGGCGCCGCTCGGCACCGGCACCAATGGCACGGTGCGAGCACTGCTACTCACCCAGAATGGTGACCTGATCGCGGGCGGCGATTTCACGACCGCCGGCGGCGTCGCCTGCAACCGCATCGCCCGCTGGAATGGCGTGGCGTGGAGCCAGTTGGCTTCGGGCTTGGACAACACGGTGCGCTGCCTCAGCACGCTGCCGAACGGCGACCTCGTCGTTGGCGGCACGTTCGTGCTGGCCGGCGGCGTCGTCTGCAATCGGATTGCCCGCTGGAACGGCATCACGTGGGCGGCGATGGCCGGGGGCATGGATGGCGCCGTCAATGCGCTGGCCCGCCGGCCGAACGGCGACCTCGTGGCCGGCGGTGCGTTCACGTTGGCCGGCGGCATCCCGCGCTCTCGTCTCGCCCGTTGGAACGGCCTCACCTGGCTGCCCCTGAGTGGCGGAGTGCCCGACTCGGTCAATGCGTTGCACGTCTTGCCGGACGGCGACGTGCTGGCCGGTGGCGTGTTCGCGGCGGGTTCGTTGAACCGACTGGCGCGCTGGGATGGCTTCAACGACACGATTGGGAGCGTCGGCAGCGGCGTCGACGGCCCGGTGCTGGCATTTGCCGGCCAACCGAACGGCGAAGTCCAGATCGGCGGCGACTTCGACGCGCTGGTGTCGCCCAACGTGGCCGCTGGCAATCTCGTGATCATGACGACGAATTGCCCGGCAAGCGCAACGCCGGTTGCCACTGCCTGCGTCGGTCCCGCCGGGCCGCTGGCGCTCACCGCCGACACGCTGCCGTGGGTCGGTGCCACCTTCCGTTCGACCGCGACCGGTTATGCACCGCAGGCGCTCGCTGTGTCGGCGTTCGGCCTACTGCCCGCCAACCTGCCGCTCGCGCAACTGCACCCGACCGGCCTGCCGAACTGCAACCTGCTAACCTCGACAGAATCGCTGTTGCTCGCGTTGCCCGTCGCAGGCGTGAGCCACCACGAACTCGCCGTGCCCAACAGTGCGGTGTTCGCGGGGATGCAGTTGTCGCACCAGTGCCTGCAGCTGAACCTCAACGGGTCCGGCCTGCTGCAATCGATCAGCAGTTCGAATGCGCTGACGTTGGTGATGGGCCTGCTGTGATCGCGGGTGGGGGATGGAGTTTGTTGGAATCGGACCGAGCTATCCCGCCCGGCGCCGGCCCCGGCAATCCTCTTTCTTGCTACCATGCCAGCCATGCGACCTGCCTTCCTGTGCCTTCTTTGCGTGTGCCTGGCGTTACTGCTGCCAACGACGGTTTCGGCGCAGTGCTCAGGTACGTGGGATGCCTGGTTTCCGCACACCGGGCCCAATGGGGAGGTGAAGGACATGGTCAGCTGGGACCCGGATGGCGCCGGTCCCGCGCAGCCACTGGTCGCTACGGGCGGGGAGTTTGCCGACGCCAGCGGGGTGACCGTCAACAACATCGCGGCGTTCGATGTCGCGACGAGGACCTGGATCCCACTTGGATCCGGCACCAATGGACGAGTCAACGCAGTCCTCGCGCTCCCCAACGGCAACCTGCTGATCGGCGGCGCCTTCAGCAGCGCTGGCGGTGTCGCTTGCAACAACCTTGCGGAGTGGAATGGTGCGACCTGGTCGGCCTTCGCCTCGGGCACCAATAACGAAGTCTTCGCGCTGCTCATGCTGGCGAACGGGGACATCGTCGTTGGTGGCGCATTCACGATGGCTGGCACCGTGCCGTGCAATCGCATCGCGAAGTGGAACTGGAGCACCTGGTCGAGTTACGGCAGCGGCATGGATGGAAGCGTCAGAAGTCTCGCAGCCTGGTCGAATGGTAACCTCGTGGTCGGCGGTACCTTCACAACGGCCGGCGGGACGGCGGCCTGCGGGCTGTCACGATGGAACGGTTCGTATTGGGTGACGTATGGCGCTTGCTGGTCCGGCTTCCAGGGTGCATCCGATGTCGCGGTTCTCCCCAATGGCGAATTCCTGACGCTGCAATTCGGGGTCATGATGCAATGGAGCCTCGCCACCTTGTCCTGGGTGACGCTTACGCCGCAACCTGGCGCCGCAGTCAACGCGTTTCAGGTTTTGGAGAATGGTCACCTCGTGGCGGTGGGGCAACTCGGTGCGACGCCAACCCAGACGACGCTAATGTGGGAATGGGATGGCTTCTCCTGGGCCTCTACCACCTACGCGCGGGGAAGGTTCTGGGCTCGATGCGTGACCGAGGTCCCAGGCTTCGGGCTGGCGATAGGAGGAAGCGTGAGCAGCCCGTATGGCGAATACTCGAGTGCTGCACTGTGGAGTGGTAGTGTTTGGACGCCCATGGGAAATGGCTTCGATGCGCCGGTCTCCGCGGTGCTGGAGTTGTCCGATGGCGATCTCCTGGTAGCAGGCGAGTTCTCAGCCTTCGGTGACCAGACTGGTCTCGATCGAATTGCCCGTTGGGATGGGCAGGCCTGGTCACCGATGGGGGCAATGCCCACTGGGACGACTTGCCTGGCCCAGCTCCCCAATGGTGACCTGCTCGCTGGGGGTGGCAATCCGTGCCTATGGCGGTGGAACGGCAGCACCTGGTCGCCCATCTCGTCAACGTCTGGTCGCATCAAGAAGATCCTGGGAACCCCAAACGGCGACGTGTTTGCCGCAGGGGTTATCAACACGCAGCCCTACAACTCCGCCATCGCCCGCTGGGACGGCGTCGCGTGGACGCCGGTCCAGTACATGCTCACCTCCGCGATGCCACCATCTATCGAATCTCGGGGTAACGAGGTTTGGTATGCCTATGCTTCCACGGTCTATCGGTGGAACGGGGTCGGCGGAACGGTCCTGGGAACATGCGACAACTGGGTCCGCGCGTTGCAGGTGTTGCCAAACGGAGACCTGATCGCCGGGGGAGATTTCAACACGATCAATTCCC
>JADZDL010000439.1 GCA_020851075.1 Planctomycetota bacterium
GCCTCGGCTGGAAGAACACGTACGGCACCGGCAACGCCGGCGACACGATCACGAGCGGCCTCGAAGGTGCCTGGACCGCAACCCCAGTGCAGTGGTCGCAGGGCTACTTCCGCAACCTGTTCCGCTACGAATGGGAACTGACGAAGGGCCCCGGCGGCGCGCAGCAGTGGAAGCCGAAGAACGCCAGCGCCAAGGCCGACGTGCCGGACGCGCACGCCCCGAACAAGACGCACCTGCCGATCATGTTCACGACGGACATCGCGCTCATCACGGACCCCGCCTACCGCAAGATCTCGGAGCGCTTCCACAAGAACCCCGAGGAGTTCAACGCCGCGTTCGCGAAGGCCTGGTACAAGCTCACGCACCGCGACATGGGCCCGCGTTCGCGCCTGCTCGGCCCGTTGGTGCCTGAAGCGCAACTGTGGCAGGACCCGGTGCCGGCCGTCGATCACGCGCTCGTCGACGCGCAGGACATCGCCGACCTGAAGAGCAAGGCGCTCGCCTCCGGCCTCTCGATCTCGCAGCTCGTTTCGACCGCATGGGCTTCGGCTGCCTCCTTCCGCGGCTCCGACCTGCGCGGTGGCGCCAACGGCGCGCGCCTGCGCCTCGCCCCGCAAAAGGACTGGGCGTGCAACCAGCCGGCCGAACTGCAGAAGGTGCTCGCGACGCTCGACAAGGTCCGCCAGGACTGGAACGCGGCGCAGAGCGGCGGCAAGCAGATCTCGCTCGCCGACTTCCTCGTGCTGGCGGGTTGCGCCGGCGTCGAAGCAGCGGCGAAGCGCGCGGGCCGCGACATCACCGTGCCGTTCGCGCCCGGCCGCACGGATGCGACGCAGGAGATGACGGACGTCGAGTCCTTCGCCGTGCTCGAGCAGAAGGCCGACGGCTTCCGCAACTTCGGCGAAGGCAGCTACGACCGGCCGATGCCCGAACTGCTCGTCGACCGTGCCCAGCAACTCATGCTGAGCGCGCCCGAGATGACGGTGCTCGTCGGTGGCCTGCGCGTGCTCGGTGCCAACCACGGCAAGTCCAAGGCGGGTGCATTTACCGCGCAGCCCGAGACGCTGACCAACGACTTCTTCACCAACCTGCTCGACATGAGCACGACGTGGCAGAAGTCGGCGAACGGCAAGGACAGCTACGAAGGCGTCGATCGCAAGAGTGGCAAGGTCCGCTGGACGGCGACTTCGGTCGACCTGGTCTTCGGCTCCAATTCGCAATTGCGCGCGATCGCCGAGGTCTACGCGTCCGAAGAGGGCAAGCAGAAGTTCGTCACGGCCTTCGTCGCGGCCTGGAACAAGGTCATGAACCTCGATCGGTTCGACCTCGCAGCGCAATGATATCGGCCTGTATGACCGCAGGCTGATGGCCGCGGGCTGATGGCCGGGCCCCACCACGCGCTCCGCGGTGGGGTTCAGCAGCGAGAATCAACGAATGCAGGTGGCCACTGCGCTGCCGTTGCTGGCCACGAGGCCGTCAACGTTCGCGCTGGCGTCGAGCACAAGCGCCTGCTGGAACAGGTGCACGTTCGCGAGCGCCACGCTATTCGGGATCGTGATCGTGCAATCGGACACACCCGCCTGCGCGGCTCGGAACTCACTCACGACGGGGACCACGCGGAGTTGACGTCACCGTCAAGGTTGCTCGACGCTGCCGAGCATGCCAAGCTTCGCGCCCAGGACCCATGCCCACATTGCGCCCACCCATCGCCGAAGCCGTAATCCTGATCGGCATCCAGGCCACCGGGAAATCGACGTTCGTGCGCACCCGCCTGTTCGACAGTCACGCGCGCATCAACCTCGACATGCTTGGCACGCGCCATCGCGAATCGTTGCTGTTGCAAGCGTGTCTGGCGGCCGGCCAGTCGTTCGTGGTCGACAACACGAACGCCAGCCGCAGCGAACGCGCCAGCTACATAACTTTGGCGAAGCAACACGGCTTCGTGGTCGTTGGGTACTACTTCCAGTCCGCCATCGACGAAGCCCTCACCCGCAACGCCACTCGCGACGCGGGACAACGAGTGCCAGATCTCGGCGTACGGGGCACCCACGCGCGCCTGCAGATTCCATCACTCGAGGAGGGCTTCGACCGATTGCATTACGTGCGAATGGGCAGCAAACAGGCGGACTACGACTTCCACATCGAGGATTGGCAGCCGTGAGATTCGACGAACTCGACAAGCGCATGCGCGTATTCGAAACCGCGCACGATCACTCGGTGATGCCCGGCATCCATATGGTCGCCCGATTGGATGGCCGCAGTTTCACTCGGCTCACCAAGGAGGTGCATGGCTTCGCGGCCCCGTTCGACGAACGCTTCCGCGACCTCATGATCGATACGGTACGGCACCTCATGCAGGTCGGCCTCGCGGTGGCCTACGGCTACACCGAAAGCGACGAGATCTCGCTGCTGCTGGCCCACAATGAGAGCGCCTTCGGCCGCAAGGAACGCAAGCTCAACTCGGTTCTCGCTGGTGAGGCGAGTGCGAGCTTCTCGCTGCGCCTTGGTGCCGTGGCGTGCTTCGACTGCCGCATCAGCCAGCTACCTGGCGAACGTGATGTGCTCGACTACTTTCGATGGCGTCAGGAAGACGCTCACCGCAATGCGCTCAACGCACACTGTTACTGGCGACTGCGCGCCGAAGGCCACGACGCCGCACGAGCGACTGCGACCATCGCGGGGTTGTCGGTCGCCGAGAAGAACGAGTTGCTGTTCCAGCGCGGCATCAACTTCAACGACCTTCCGAACTGGCAGAAACGCGGTGTCGGGGTTCACTGGCAGGACGTGACCAAAGAAGGAAGGAACCCGATCACGGGCGAAGTGGTTCTCGCCGCCCGTCGCCAACTCGCCACCGAGCTGGAGTTGCCCTTGGGCGAGGACTACGACACGTTCGTGCGCGCACACCTGGCAGCTGGGTCCTAGTGGTCTCCTAGACCGACTTGGCAAAGCGCCGCTGCAACACCAGCGAACACAGCCCCGACTCCGTGCCTACGGCCAGGCGACCGTTCCGCTAGAGTCCTGAATCCACTAACGCCGCCAACGCAGCGCAACGAGGACCGTGGCAGCCCCCAAACCACCCAACAAGAAGCAGAAGGTCAAACTCGAGAGCGTGTGGCGCGAAGCCCGCGAACTCATCGCGGTGCACAAGAAGCGGCTCGCGATCGGCCTCGTGCTGATGCTCGTGTCGCGCCTCGCCGGCATGGTGCTGCCGATGACGTCGAAGACGCTCATCGACGA
>JADZDL010000440.1 GCA_020851075.1 Planctomycetota bacterium
ACGCGCCCTCGTCGTCGTCACCCACGACGCCCGCATCTTCCACTTCGCTGACCGCATCGTCCGCATGGACGACGGCGCGGTCACCGACGTGCGCCAACAGTCCTCGGACAAGACCCCCAAACTCCACGCCCACTCATGATGATCGTCCGCCTTGTCCTGTTGCCCTTGCTGTCCCTCGGCGGCATCGGCCTTGCGGCCTGGACCGTGCAGACCGGCAACCAACCCACTCCAAAGACGCCTGGGCTCACCCCGCCGGCAGCGGCGCCGTTCCCCGTGCGCGTCTCCGCGACCGGCATCGTCGAAGCCAGTTCGCGGAACGTCGGCCTGGGGGTCGCGCGCGGCGGCCTCGTGGTGGCACTCCCGCAGGATATCGGCAGCAATGTCGAGGCCGGTGCGGTGCTGCTGCAGATCGATGATCGCGACACCCGGGCGCGGCTGGTCGCGCGGCAGGCCGACCTCACGAGCGCCGAACAAGAACTCGCACGGTTGCGTTCACTCCCGCGCCCCGAAGAGGTCGCACCGCGCCTCGCTGCGGTAGGCCAGCGGCAAGCGCAATTCGAAGACGCCCAGAGCCTGCTCAAGATCGTGACCAGCATCGCCGATCCGCGCGCGATCAGTCGCGAAGAGCGCACGCGTCGCGAATCCGCCGTCGCGGTCGCCGGACAGGCACTCGCCGAGGCCAACGCCGAACTGACTCTGGTTCGCGCCGGCGCGTGGGCTCCGGATCTCGCAATCGCCAACGCGAAGGTGGCCGTGGCGCAGGCCGCCGTCGACAGCGTTCGTGCCGAGCTTGATCAATTGCAGGTGAAAGCACCGTTTGCCGGCAAGGTCCTGCAGGTGAACGTGCGGGTCGGCGAGTTCGCGAGCATCGGCGAAAGCCCGTCGCCGGCAATCGTGCTAGGCGACGTCAGCACCCTCCACATTCGCGCCGACGTCGACGAGATGGACGTGTGGCGCCTGCGTCCCGACGCGCCGGCGCGCGCGTTCGTGCGCGGCAACGCGCAACTATCCGCGCCGCTGCGCTTCGTCGCGATCGAGCCGCTGATGATCCCCAAGCGTGCCCTTTCGGGCAGCCGCCGCGAACAGGTCGATACGCGCGTCATGCAGGTGATCTACGCGCTCGATCCCAAGGCTCTGCCCGTGCAAGTCGGGCAACTCGTGGATGTGTTCGTCGAATCGCTGTCGGCCCCAGGTGGTGCGCAGACGCCAGCGAAGGAAGGCCCCAAGTGAACTTGCGCCCGCTTCACCGCCTGGCACTCGGCGCGATGCTCGGCCTCGCCGCCTGCAAGTCCGGCCCTGACTACGCACCGCCCGAACTGCCGACCCCGGCAAACTGGTCCGGCATCGACGCGCACTTCGACGCGAGCGCCACGAACACCACGGCCCAAACCGCCTGGTGGCAAACCCTTGGTTGCGCACACCTCGACGAACTCGTGCAGCAAGCCCTGGCGGCCAATCACGATCTGCTGGCCGCGGCGGCCCGCATCCAGCAAGCACGCGCGCTCGCCGGCATCGCCGACGCCGCGGATAGCGTGCAGATCAACGCCACGACCGGCTACATGCGAACGCGCACGACCAAGGCAACCCCGAGCCCGATCGCCGGCCGTTCGTATGACACGTGGTCGCTGGGCCTCGACGTGAGCTGGGAGATCGACCTGTTCGGTCGACTTGCCCGCGAGAGCGAAGCGCGCACGGCGGAGGTGCAGCTTGCCGAGGCGGATCGCGAAGGCATCCAGCAGAGTCTGATCGCCGAGGTCGTTTCGGCCTACGCTGATCTGCGGGGCGCTGACCACCGGCGCGCGGTCGCCCGGTCCAGCATCGAAGCCTCGGAACAACTCGTGCAGATCACGCGCGTGCGCGCCGACAGTGGCACGGGCAACGACCTCGACACGGCCCGCGCCGAGCGTCTGCTCGCCAGCGCCCGTTCGCGCTTGCCAGCACAAGAACAACAATGGCGCCGCAGTGCGCACCGTCTCGCCGTCCTGGTCGGGCGCACGCCCGGCGAACTGGTTGCGGCACTGCGCGATTCGGCGGACCTCAGCAACGTGCCCGACCTCATCGCCCTCGGCCTGCCCGCCGAACTGATCCGCCGCCGCCCCGATGTGAGCGCCGCCGAACGCCGCCTCGCTGCGGCCACCGCGCGACTCGGCACGGCGCTCGCGGACCGCTATCCGCGGTTGTCGATCACCGGCTTCTTCGGCCTTGAGGCCGACCGGGCAAGCGAGATATTCCGCTCGACGAGCCGGGCAATGCGCGCCGGCCCAGCCCTGCAGCTACCACTGTTCACAGGTGGCACGGTCACGGAGCAGATCGCCGTTCGCGAGGCACAGATCGATGAAGCGCGCGCCGAGCTCGAACAGAGCGTGCTGCGCGCGTTCGAAGAGGTCGAGAACGGCGTCGCGGGCCTGCAGCAGGAGCGCCTTCACCTCGCCGAACTCTCGAACGCGGTCGAAGCCGCGGAGCGAGCACGCACGTTCGCGCAGCAGCGTTTCGACACCGGCATCGACGACTTCCTGTCGGTGCTCGATGCCGAGCAGGCCCGGCTCGACCTCGCGGACCAACGTGCCGTGGCCACGACCGAGCTCGTTCGGCAGTTCGCCGCGCTGCACAAGGCACTGGGCAGCGGCGGCTAGCCGAACGGTGCGGGATCAGCTGCCAATCACGAACGAAAGCCCGTCCCCGATGCCAGTGTGCCCGATTTCACCTGGCCTCCCACCGGATAGCGCAGCCGGACATGGCGAACGAACGGAGAAGTGTGGGCTTTTGCAACGCCTGCGATTCGCGGCGCAACTAGGTGCTTTCCTACCTCAATGCCGCGCATGCCAAGTGCCGATTCGTGGGCTTCGGCCGCAACCAACGCTGGCCGCGCACTCAAGGAGCCCAACAGACATGTCGAAGCGCACTCTCGTATCCCTATGGTCCCTGGCCGCATTGAGCGCCTGTGGCGGCGGCGGTAGCACGACCGGAGACATCAACAGTCTCCAAGGTCCTCAGCAGGTCACCATCGTCGAGGCCAGCGGCGGCTCGTCGTTTGCTCTGCGCCTGCCGCGTGGTGTACGCGGCGTCACCGGCAGCGACTACGAAAGCGACGCAACGCGCTTCTGGATTCGCGACAACTCGATGCAGGCGCTCGACACGGTCAACATGATCCTCGGCTACCTGCACGAGACCAACTACTGGGAGCAGACGAACCAGGGCGCCTACCGTGCCCTCGTCTCCAACGAAGATCGCGGCG
>JADZDL010000441.1 GCA_020851075.1 Planctomycetota bacterium
CCCATCGCCCCCTTCCCCCGTCGCCTCCACCTGCGGCACCACCCATTGCCGAATCCCAGCCCGTCCCCCGCCGCCGGCAGCTTGCCGAGCCCACGCAGCGCCCGCTGCACCCGGTCCCGGATCGCCCGCACCAGCCTGCCCACGTCCGCGTCGCTCAGTTCCCCGTGCTCGCAGAACTCCACCCGGCCCGGCGCGTAGGCAAACACCCCGTCCGTCCACAGCACGTGGAAGTGCACGTTCAGCCGCAGCGCCGAATCGAAGCGCTGCACGAACGCCACCGCACCGGCCCGCGGCCGCGGCTTCCCCAGCCGACGCGCCCGCCGCTCGTAATACCCCGACACCGCGCGCACCAGGATCCGGCGTACACGAGCGCAGGCGTCCGCGTCATACGCGCACAGGTGCCGCACCCGATACGGCAGCGACAGCATCCACTGCCGCACCGGCACCTCCGTGATCAGAGGGTCGCGCGTCGGGCCGGGCGCCAGCTGGATCGGGCAGTACCAGCATCGGGCGCGGGGTCGGCGCCGGCTCATGCTCCAGCGGTCGCCGAGAGACCGTTGCTCTCAAGGCCGCCTTCCTTGACGCGCCCTGCCGAATGCGAGAGTGCCTTCGCCCAATGGCCCATCCTGGGAATGGCGATCGGTCGCGTAAGCACTCCGAGTTCGCCGACACCAGCCCTTCGTGTCACTCGTCATCGAGGAGCCAGGAGCTCGGATGAGATGCATCGAGAAGGCGCTCCTACGGGCCTGCCCACCATCGTTCCGAAATCGTGCGGAGCCGCTGAGTAGACTGGCGTCACCGGAACGATCCGGAGGATCGAGGATGAGCCTGACTACACAGTGGAGCCAGATCGAGCGGATGCGGGAGCACGCCGACGAAACGGCTTGGCGCTGGTTCATCGAGCGCTACCGTGGCTATCTGCGTGCGGTGCTGAAGCGCATGCTGCCATCAGCAGACTGTGTCGAGACGGCGGTGGACGAGTTCTGGGGCTACTTGTTCCAGAGCGGTTTGGTGGCCCGAATGCAGCGCCCGATGCGGTTCCGTGCATTCCTCGTCGGCACCCTGCGCAACTACGCCTACGACTGGCTGCGCCGTAATCCGCGCGCCCAGCATGCGCCGACGACGATCGACACCCCGGCCCCGATCGGGTGGTTGCCCGAGGACGAGGAAGTGGCGTTGTGGGTGCACCAGCTGCTGCACCTCGCTTTGCAGCGACTGGTGCGGATGCAACCGCGACATGCGCAGGTCCTCCGAGGATGCTACGGGCTTGGCGATGCCGCCGATTCGCCGCCGGCGGTCCCGGTGTCGCCCAGCCAGATGGCTCTCGAGATGGGGCTGACGCGCAACGCGCTGCACCAGCTGACCCACCGGGCACGCGAGACCTTTCGCCAGTGCATCGTGGAGGAGGTACGCCAGACGGTCAGCACGGAAGGCGACATGGCCGACGAGTTGGCGGTGCTCGTGGAAGCTGTCGGACGTCGCCACCCCGGCCTCGTGCCACCAGCCCCTGATACGGGCGTGCGCCCATGAGCGAAGGAGTGAACGACCTGTCGGCGCTGCCACCGGATCTGCACGATCGTCTGTTTCGTCTGCTGTTCGGCGATCCGGTGGCGCGCGCGCGGGAGTTCGAGGCTCTGCTGGCAGCGCACCCAGAGCACGCTCACATCCTGAAGGAGCAGTGGAACCGCCATCTGCAGGACGAGGCGGGGCGGATTTCCGGAGGGTGCTTCGCGCCACTACCAGAAGTAAGCGGCTACGCGCTGCACGCAGCCCTCGGCGAAGGAGGCATGGGCACGGTCTACCGCGCCGAGCAGATGCATCCCGTGCGACGATGGGTCGCGATCAAGCTGATCAAGCCGGGCATGGACAGCAAGGCGGTGCTGGCTCGCTTCGAGCAGGAGCGCCAGGCGCTGGCGGCGATGAACCACGATGCGATCGCGAAGGTGTACGACTGCGGCACCACGCCGCAGGGACAGCCCTGGTTCGCCATGGAGCTGGTCGAGGGCCAGCCAATCCATCGCTTCTGCGACGAACGCCATCTGCCGCTGCGCGAGCGCCTGGCCCTCTTCCGGCAGGTCTGCGATGGCGTGCAGCACGCGCACCAGAAGGGCGTGATCCACCGCGACCTCAAGCCCGGCAACGTACTCGTCACCGAGCAGGCCGGCCGCCTCGCCGTCAAGATCATCGACTTCGGCGTCGCGCGGGCGATCGAACGCCGCCTCGCGGTGGTTACAGCGTTCACGGAGCAGGGCGTCGTGCTCGGCACGCCGGAGTACATGTCGCCGGAGCAGGCGGCCGGCGAAGCGCATCGCGTCGACACGCGGACCGACATCTACTCGCTGGGCGTCATGCTCTACGAACTGCTGGTTGGCGCCCTGCCGTTCTCCTCGGCCGAGCTCCTTGCCGCTGGCTTCGCCGCGATCGGACGCAAGCTGCGCGAGGACGACGTGCCGCGGCCGAGTACCCGGTTGACGACGCTCGGTGTCGAGGCCAGTGACGCCGCGAAGCTGCGCGGCACCAGCGTAGAAGGGCTGCGGCGCGAGCTCGCCGACGATCTCGACTGGGTCGTGGTCAAGGCGATGGCCAAGGAACCGGATCGCCGCTACGCCTCGGCCACGGCGTTGGCCGACGATCTCCAGCGCTACCTCGCCCACGAACCCCTGGTCGCCGGTCCGCCCAGCGCGTTGTACCGCCTCCGCAAGCTGGTGCGGCGCCACCGGTCCAAGGTCGTTGGCGCAATGCTCGTGTTCACCACGGCCGTGGTCGGTGCGGTGGTCGCCATGCAGTTCGCCCTGCGGGAGCAGGCCAAGGTGCGCGAGTTCGACATGGTCGCGGGCCTCGTGCACTACCAGAACGCGCTCGCCGCCGTCGACCTGCTGTGGCCGCCGTGGCCCGGGCAGGTCGACGCGATGCAGCGATGGCTGGACGAGGACTGCGGCCGGTTGTTCGCGATGCGCCGGCAGATCGAACAGGTCTGCCACGATCTCGGTGCGCGCGCCGAGCCGTGGACGGCGGAGCAGCAGGAGCACGATCGGCGGACTCACCCGGAGGCTGCCAGGCTCGAGCATCTGACGCGCCGCGTCGCCGATCTGCGGCGCGCCCAGGCGATCCGCGCGGGCGAGGCGGAACTCGTCGAGGTCGATGTGCCGGCGGACCAGGCGCAGCTGAACGCGTACGCGCTGCAGGCACACGCCTGGGCAAGAGTCAACCCCAAGAGCAGCGAGGTGCAGGTGTCCGGCGAGGCGGTGCTCGGCCTTGCGTTCGCGCGGGCGGCTGCAGCCAAGGCCGTGGGCGCGCAGGAGGTGGAATCGTGCGGCAGTGCGCTGCTCTGGGCCCTGTTCGCGAACGGCCGCGACGAGGAGGCGATGCGCATCGCCGAGAAGCTCTCGATGAACGCCTCGGAAGATCGCCAGCCGGCACGCCGCGAGGTGGTCGCGGAACTGAGCAAGGCTGTCGCGGCCGTCGCCGACACCCTGCGCCAGGCCGAAGCGGATCTGCAGCAGCTGCAGGCGCTCGTCGCGGCGCGGCGCACGTTCGCGTTCGGTCCGGGCGAGGTGGCCGCGCAGTTCCTGCACCAGACGCTGGTCGACCTGCTCGAGAAGATGGACGAGCTGCGGCGGCAGGCCGACAAGCTGCAGCAGGACCGGCTGCAGTGGGCACGCGCAATCGGCGAACTCACGCGTGCGCATCCGAACGCGCGCGTGAGCTGGGAGGCCGTGCGCGCCGACGTGTTAGTCGACGAGCGCTATGCCGGCGCGCGGATCGAGCTGCGCGACCAGGACGTGATCGGGCTGGTGCCGATCGGGCGCAACGAAGCGACTGGGCTGCAGGAGTTCTACGACCTCCGGAGCGCGTGGGATGGAGACGTCGATCCCCGCACACTGCCCATCCCCATTCATGGTCCTGGTGGATCACTCACCATCGGACCGGAGGCTGGGCTCGTGTTCGTGCTCGTGCCGGGCGGCACGGTGATGCTCGGCGCCCAGAGGGACGATCCTCAATTGCCGAATCATGACCCCGGCGCCCTGCCGAGCGAGAGCCCGCATCAGGTCACGCTGGCCCCGTTCTTGATCAGCCGCTTCGAGATGACGCAGGGCCAATGGGCACGGCTGTGGACGTGGGGCGATTCAGAATTGCGGCCGAAGTGTGAGTACCCGGTCGGCTACCGGGCGAAGGTGATCCCCGAGCCGGTGACGGCTGCGCACCCGGTCGAGAGCATCGGCTGGGACGCCGCCGATCTGCTGCTTCGACGCTACGGCATGCTGTTGCCGACGGATGCGCAGTGGGAGTATGCCTGCCGCGGCGGCTCCACGACGCCGTGGTGGACAGGGAAGGACCCGGAGAGCCTCGCCGGATGTGCCAACGTGCAGGACCGGACCGCTGCCGCCAACACCCGCTGGGGGCCCGGCGAGTCGTTCGACGACGGCTACATCATCCATGCCCCGGTCGGCACGTTCCGTGCGAACTGCTTCGGGCTGCACGACGTGCACGGCAACATCGGCGAATGGACGCGCGACGAGTGGGGATCGTACGGATCCGAGCGGCCGGACGACGGCCTGCGTACGCACGGAGGTCCTGGGCGGCACGGCTTCCGCGGCGGCAGCAGTCGTTCGCCGGCCGCCAATGCCCGGACGGCCTATCGCTTCAACGGCGAAGACCAGATGGTCGGCGCGCGGCCCGTGCGGCAGTTGGGCTCCTGAGGGCGGACCCGGAGGCGGTTCATTCTGCGGTCCCGGATTCTCGGGCTGCCGCGTAAGCGACCCACAGGCCGGCTCACCTGAAGTCGCCGCCGGGATGTTCCGGCGCTTCCTCGTCCACCCCCGATGCGAGCGCATTCCATGCTCCGATCCACCTCGTCCCGTCTCCGTGCGATACCGATGCGGTTTCGCCGCGCGCGATTCCAGGCACAGCACACCGTCCATCTCGTACTGGCCCCCACTCGCCTGCTCGACATCCTGTCGCGCTCTGTCTCCCTGCTGGTTGCCCTGCTCGCGGTCGTGTTGTTGGGGGGTTCCGTGCGGACGCAGTGCTCGACTCAGTGGTTGTCAGGCGGCGGGTTTCCAGGCACCAACGGGCCGGTGCGGACGATGATCCCCTGGGATCCGGATGGGCCTGGCCCTCTCTCTTCCGTGGTGGCCATCGGTGGCACGTTCACGATCGCGGGGAGTTGCACCGGGGCGAACATCGCCGCTTACGATCCCGTGTCGGAGACCTGGTCGACGTTGGGGTCGGGAACGAACAACACCGTGAACGCATTGACCGCGCGTCCGAACGGGGACCTGATCGCCGCTGGACTCTTTACGAACGCTGGCGGTGTCATTGGCGTCAACCGCATTGCGCGTTGGAATGGCAGCAACTGGGTCGCCATGACATCTATGAACAACTCCGCCTACGCGTTGGCGACTCTGTCAAACGGCGATGTGGTGGTCGGCGGAGATTTCACATATGCCAGCGGCACTTTCCTTCGCATCGCCAAGTGGAACGGGAGTACTTGGTCCGGGCTCGGCTCTGGGGCGAACGGTCGCGTCTCTACACTCCTCGCGTTGCCGAACGGGAATCTCATAGCGGGCGGGGCCTTCACTGCCATTGGAGGGATCAGCGCGAACAGAGTGGCGATTTGGAATGGCACAAGCTGGTCCGCACTTGGGTCCGGCATGAACAATGAAGTCAGCGCCCTGGCAGTAATGCCGGGCGGAGACATCGTGGCAGGTGGTCTGTTTACGACCGCAGGAGGAGCATCCGCCAACTACGTTGCACGCTGGGATGGCATGAGTTGGTCAGCACTGGGAACGGGAGTCAACTCTACCGCGCGTTCGCTGACGACAATGCCCAACGGGAATCTCTTGGTCGGCGGCACCTTCGCGGTCGCTGGAGGGGTCGCTGCGTACCGCCTCGCCTCTTGGGACGGATCGACTTGGTCCGCGCCTCCGGCATGGCCTGGCGGTAGTGTCAATACGCTTGTTTCGCTCCCGTCTGGCGAGTTCATGGCTGCCGGTGATTACATCGCGCAGAGACCGACGGTCGCGAGGTTTGATGGGTTGAACTGGTTGCGGGTTGGCACTGGCTTCAACGTAAGCGTCCGAGCTGACGGCGCGCGCGCCATGGACGCCAGGGTCGCCGACTGCATGTTGGCGGTATGCGACGAAACACACCGTGGGAGCGCCCGACGCGGCGCGAGGACTTGGCTGGCTGGTA
>JADZDL010000442.1 GCA_020851075.1 Planctomycetota bacterium
CAGGGTTTGCGTGGGCACGTGCGCCAGGGTCGGGCTGCGTTCGGCCTCGCGCGTCCCGGCACAGGCGACGAGCAGGGCGCACAGCGGAAGGATCAGTGATTTCGGGCGAAGCATGGCGGGCTCCGGGTCAGGGGGAAGGCGTGGTGGCTGCGGCAGCCGACACCATGTCGACCGGTGGCGAGCGTCCGTTCTGCGGATCGCTCCAGAGGTCGTGCATGAACTGGCCACGCGACTTGTTCGCCGGACCCACGGTCCAGCTGCGGCCGCACATCGCGTTCTCGCTCGGGAAAGCGCCGTTCGTCGCTTCGTCGCGCAGGAAGTCGATGTAGTCCTTGCTCGCGACCTGGTAGCGCAGCGTGGCGCTTGCCTGCAGCGGCCGCACCGCGGCGGCGGACACCGGAATCGCGTAGTTCGTGTCGTCGTGATGGACCAGCACGCCGGAGCCCGGCGTTGTCTCCGGATAGCTGTAGCCGACCGGGCGCAGGTCCTCGCCATTCGGGTCGGCGGACGTGGCCGGACGGAAACCGCGCGGCGGGATGCGGTTGTCCTTGGCGACGCAGTTGTTCAGCGCGAAATGGAACAGCTTGCGACCGCCGCCGTCCTCGGTGCGGCAGACGCCGGCACCGCCGTCCCAGATGCCTTGCAGGACTTCGTAGACCTTTGGTGTCGGGCTGGCCGCCAGCACGCCGGTGCCGGCGTCCCAGGCGCCGTTCTCGTAGACGACGGCGTTGCCGGCGTCGCGCACCACCACATGCAACCACATGCGCCGGCCTTCGCCGTAACCGGTCGGCAGCTTGTGACCGGCCAGGTTGGTCACGCGCACCCGCGCCTGCAGCGTCGTGTCGCCGGCGGGGAGGGGATCGAGCGTCAGCGCGATGGTCGCGCTGCGCTGGGTCAGCATGTCCTCGGCCCAGGTCATGGCACGCTGAATCGCTTCGCTGCGCAGCATGGTGGTGCCGTAGAGCCGGTCGATGAGCTTGAGCATCCAGCTGTTGCCGCCGACGAACTCGTGCACCGCCAGCTGCCCGGTGCGCGAGCCCATCGGATTCTGCATGCAGGCGCGCGCGTCCGCAGACTGCGAGGTGCGCATGTGGCAGTCCTGGCAGTCCTGGTGCCCGGGAACGTTCGGTTCGGGCTGGCCCGGCGTTTCCAGCGAGGCGGACAGTAACGTTTCGCGGAAGGCGCTTTGCTGCCATTCGCTGTAGGTGCGCTCGGCCGGGAAAGGGCGGCCGGTGTCGGTGCCGTCCAGCAGGATGTGGCTGCGTGCCGGCACGCCGTTCACGATGGGCGAGGACACGTCGTGGCAGGTGCCGCATTGGGCGCTGCGTACGGTAAATGGCGAATAGGCCCAGCCATGCGGCGGGTGCAATGCGTTGCCCGGTTCGTAGTACTTGGGACCATGACGGCAGGGCCCGAAGTAGCCGTTGCAGTCGAAGCTGTCGTCGATCCACAGATTGCCGCTGCCGGCCGGTGCCGTCTGCCCGGCGGGGCCGGTTTCGGTCATGCGGTGGCAGGTATGACAGGTAATTCCGGAATAGTCGTTGTTGCCGTTGTCGAAGTCGTCGTGATCGCCCTGCAGCAGGCAGCCGTTGGCGCCGTTCACGACATCGTTCGGCGCCGGCAGGCCGGTCTTGCGCACGCGGCCGCCATACCAGCCCTGCGTCGTGTGGCAGCGCAGGCACCAGTCGCCGATGCCGGGCACGTCGCGGTTGGCCACGTCGAGCGCGGCCCAGAACAGCGGATCTCGCGTCGAATGCGACATCATCGAGCCGCCCCAGGAATCGTGCGGCATGTAGGGCTCGGCCGGCGGATTGAAGATCTTGCCGTGACAGGTCGCGCAGGCTTCCGGTTCTTCCAGTGCCACGTTCAGGCCCGGCTGGGTGCCGTGCGGAGTGAAATCCTGGGCCAATGCCAAGGCGCCTGCACACAGCAACCCGATGCCTGCCCAGCCCTTGTCCAGCCTTCCGCTCATCCGCCTTCGTCCCCGTTCCCCCGGGCAACCGGGGAATTGGGCACTTTAGCATCCGGCGGCAGGACGCCGCCCGGGTCAGTTGCCGGCAACGGCGTCGATGCGGTCGCGGCGAATCACGATGCGGCCATGTTCGCGGTTGGCGGCGACGATCACGTCCTTGCCGATCTCGACGACATAGGCGCCGATGACTTCGCCGTTGACGTGGAAGGCGAGGCCGGTCTTGGTGTCGCGGCTTTTCACGAGCAGGGCTTCGGCGGCGGCATCGAAGGTGGTATCGGCGGCGTGGGCGTGGGTCATGGCGAGGCTCAGGCTGAGGGCGAACAGGATCGGGCGCAGGGCGTTCATGGCGGTTCCTCGAAAAAGGTAAGGCGCGTCCTTGCGCCCGAAGGATTTGGAGCGAACGAGCCGGCAGCGGTGCGGTGGGGAGTCCGCATCGCGACCTGCATCACGGGGAACGAAACTTCCTGACCGAACCGGACATCACTCGTAACCGTCGTCACGATCGACGCTGGCGCGGTGTGGCGTGAACGCCGCGTCGCCGGCACGCAGGGAGTCGTAGCGGCCGTCGA
>JADZDL010000443.1 GCA_020851075.1 Planctomycetota bacterium
CGGTGTTGGGGCGTTGCAATTGCTGGGGGCATGGGCCCATGATCGGAGCGTGACGAGACGACGCGTCGCCATTCTCGGCTGCACTGGCTCCGTTGGTACCCAGGCCCTCCAGATCCTCGCCGATCATCGCGACCGGTTCGAGGTCGCGCTGTTGGCTGCCCACACGAGGAGCGAAGACCTGGGGCGCGCCGCCCACGAACACCGCCCCCCGGCGGCATGCCTGACCGGCGTTTCGGGCCGCGACCCGCTGCCCGCCTTGCCGAGCGGCACCACGTTCTACGCGGGCGCCGCGGGCCTGCTCGAGGCCCTCGAGCGCACCGCGCCGGATACCGTGCTCAATGCGATCACGGGCGCGGCGGGTCTGGCAGCATCGGAGTGGACGCTGCGCACCGGCCGCACGCTCGCGCTCGCCAACAAGGAATCGCTCGTCATGGCCGGCGATTACCTCATGCGGCTCGCGCGGCAGAGCGGCGCCCGCATCCTGCCCGTCGACAGCGAACACTGCGCCGTCTTCCAGTGCCTCGGCCACGAGCCGATGCGCGCCGTGCGCCGGATCTGGCTCACCGCCTCGGGCGGGCCGTTCCGCACGCGGCCACTCGACACGTTCGCGAGCGTGACGCGCGACGAAGCGCTCCGTCATCCGACCTGGACGATGGGACCGCGTATCACGATCGGCAGCGCCACGATGATGAACAAGGCCTTCGAAGTGCTCGAAGCGCACTGGCTGTTTGGCCTTGCCCCCGAGCAGATCGAGGTCGTGATCCACCCGCAGAGCATTGTGCACTCGATGGTCGAGTTCCAGGATGGCTCGATGCTGGCCCAGTGTGGGGTGCCCGACATGCGCGTGCCGATCCTGTTCTGCCTTGGCTACCCGGAACGCCTGCCGTTTGCGTTCGAGCCGTTCGATCCCGTGCGCTGGCGCAAACTGGAGTTTGAGCCGCTCGAGCCCGAACGATTCCCCGCCGTGCCACTCGCCTACGAAGCCATGCGCCTCGGCGGCGATGCCGGCGCCGTGCTCAATGCCGCCGACGAAGTCGCCACCGCCGCGTTCCTCGCCGGCGAGCTCCCCTTTCCCGCGATCACGGCGACCGTCGCCAAGGTCGTGCGCGGGCGTACCTGCCGCCCGATCCACTCGCTCCAGGACGTCCTGGATGCCGATGCAGAAGGGCGCCGCAGCGCCGAAAGCCACCTACCCCAGCGAGTTCGTTGATGCAATTTGGCAGCGTATTGTTTGCCGGCCTCGGAATCGGCCTGCTCATCTTCATCCACGAATTGGGCCACTTCCTGGCCGCGCGACTGGCCGGGGTCCGCGTCGAAGTCTTCTCGCTCGGCTTCGGGCCGCGCCTAGGCGGGTTTCGCTGGCAGGGCACGGATTTCCGCCTGTCGCTCGTGCCGTTCGGCGGCTTCGTGATGGTCGCGGGTCAGGACCCGAGTGACCGCCGCTTCCCACCTCGCGAGTGCCTCTACGCAAAGTCGGTTGGGCAACGCATGCTGTTCTGGTCCGGCGGCGTGCTCATGAACGCGCTGTTTGCCCTCATCGTCTTCCCGCTCGCGTTCCGGGCCGGCGTGCCCATGCTCGCACCGGTGGTCGGCGCCGTGCAGAAGGGTGGCGCGGCCTGGGAAGCGGAGCTGCAGCCGGGCGACCGCATTCTCGCCGTGCAGGGCAAGCAGGTCTTCGCCTTCGAGAACCTCTCCACCGAGATCGCGCTGCACGGCCAGAAGTCGATCCAGCTCGAAGTGCAGAGTGCGGACGGCGCCCCCCGCACGGTGAACCTGCTGCCGCATTGGAACACCACTGACCGCATCTACGAACTCGGCATCCTGCCCGCCCTGAAGCAGGCGCTCCTGCAGGTCGAACCGGGTGGCCCCGCTGCCGCCGCGGGGCTCCTCGATGGCGACGAAGTGCTCTCGGTGAACGGCAAGGCCGCGATTGGCCAGGACATCGATCTGGCGCTGCTGCCCCTGCTCGATCCAACGGCGGCACCGGTAACGCTCGAAGTCCGGCGCGCCGGACAGACGATCGCGGCTTCGGTAGCGCCGATCCCAGCCAAGGACCCGGCACCCGGCCGCATCGGCGTCGAACAGATCGCCCGCCGCATCGTCGGCATCCGCCCGGGTTCGCGCCTCATCCAGGGCCTCGATCTGCGCCGCGGCGACGTGATCCTCGGCATCGACGACAAGCCGTTCTTGAGCCGGACGCTGGACGTGGCCAGGACCGGCCCCGAACGCCTGAAGATGCACCTGGTCCGGGACGGCCAGCTCCTGATCGCGGACCAACCGGCCACCAGCGCCGAACGGGCCGAACTGGTCACCCACCTGGCTCTCGGCGTCGATGTGTTGATGTTGCAGCCGACGCCGGATGGCGCCGCCCTTGCCGCGGGCCTGCAGGCTGGCGATCGTGTCGAATCGGTCGATGGTGAAGAGGTCACCGACATCCCCGGACTGCGCAAGTTCGTGGAACGCAAGGAACCGACCCCGCTCAAGGTCCGGGTGCGTCGGTTGCCGCCCAACCTCGCCAACTTCTACGACCCGATCCGGCGCGACCTGCCGCTGGGCGACCTCGTCGAACTCACCATCCAGCCGCACCACGCCCCCGCCTTCACGTTGGGCCTGACTGCGGAAGTCCTGCGCCTCGAAGAGGAGATCCGCGCCGAGTCCTTCGGCGAAGCGCTGCGCTTGGGCACAACGTGCTCGCTCGATCTCGTGAAGCAGTTCCTCGTCACGCTGAAACGCCTCGCCACGGGCGAAGTCGGCGCCAAGAACCTCGGTGGCATCATCCGCATCAGCCAGGTCAGCTACCATGCGGCCCAGCGCGGCATGACGTGGTTCTGGTACTTCCTGGCGCTGCTCAGCGTGAACCTGGCCTTCGTCAACCTGCTGCCCGTGCCCGTGCTCGACGGCGGCCACCTGCTGTTCTTGTTCATCGAGAAGGTGAAGGGCTCGCCGGTGAGCACAAGGGTGCTCGGCTACAGCCAGGTCGTCGGGCTGGTCTTCGTGCTGCTGCTCGTGCTGTTCGTGACCTACAACGACATCCTGCGGCTGTTCTAGAGGCGCCCCGCAGCAGGGACCTTTCCAGAACCACCTCCGACGTTGCCTCGCGGCACGATCGCGGCTCGAATCGGCGCGTGGTTCCACTCCTCCCCTGGCTGCGTCTGCTGCGCATCGGCACGCTCTTCTCTCCGGCGGCCGACGTCTTTGCTTCGTGGTGCGTAGCGGGCCTGCCCTGGCAGGCCAATACGTTCGCGGCGGCCGGCGCCAGCGTCTGCCTCTACGCGGCTGGCATGGTCTGGAACGACATTGCCGACCGCCGCCTCGACGCGGTGCAGCGCCCCGAACGGCCACTCCCGCGCGGCGACATCTCGTTGTCGGCAGCGATCGCGCTCGGCACGGCGCTGCTCGCCGTGGGGATCTGGATGTCACCCTGCCGAACGCACCACGCGCTGATCGCGGGGTTGGTGCTCGCCTACGACTTCCTCGGCAAACGACTCGATTGGCTCGGCGCGCTCGGCATGGGCACACTGCGCGCCATGAACCTCGGCACGGCGCTCGCGATCGGCGGGGTCAGCACCACTTCTCCCGAGGGGAATGCCCTGCTCATCGCCGCCGCCTGTTATGGGATCTACATCGTAGCGATCACGATCCTCGGCATCTTCGAAGACACCCCCAAGGTGCGGGCCCGCGCCGTGTTGGCCGTGCAGTCCGCGCCGCTCCTCGCGGCCCTCTGCGGTCTGTTCGCGGTGCAACGGCAACTGTGGCCCGCGCCCCTGCTGGCCGCGATCCCGATCGTGTGGTTCGCGCGCCGCAACACGCACCAGCTCACCTGGGATCGGGCGGCGATCCGCCGCTCGATGACGTTCCTGCTGCTCGGCACGATGGTCTACACCGCGTTGCTGGCCCTCGCCGCCGACGAGCCGCTCGTCGCGTTGTGCATCGCGGGCGCCATAACGCCAGCGCGCTGGGTTTCACGCCGCATCGCGCTGACCTGACGCAGGCTCACGCCGTCGCGAAGCCCAGCGCCTTGAGGCGTGTCTGCCAGGCGGCTCGCGCTTCCTCGCGCGTCATGGTGCCCTGCTTCACAAGCGCCTTCAGCGCAGTCTTGAAGCGCTCCAGCTCCTCCTCGGGGCCCGGGCCCAGGTTCGACTCGGCGGCCGCCTCGGCACCTGGCGCCGCCGCTTCGGGCTCCGCCACTGCAGGCGACGCTTCGGCCTGCGGCTCCTCTGGTGGCGCCTCTTGGACCTCGGCGACGAGGTGCTCTTCGATCGATTCGGGGGCCACGCCCCCCGCCGGCGGCGAGGCCGTGCACGCATCGCGGAACTCGCGGCGCACTTCGTCGACGTCCGTGGCAAAGGGGTCCTGCCCGATGTGCTTGTCCCCGAGGTCGGCGGTGCCCGCCCAACGGAACTCATCGAGGCTCTGGCCGACGAGGTTCGCAACGCGCGGCTCCACGTCCGCCGCCGCCACCGGCGGCCGCTTCTGCTGGAGCAAGCTTACGACCAGCGTGTTCATGCGCGCCAGGGCATCGATGAGGAACGACTCCATCTCCTGCTCGATGCGCAGCCCCGCTTCGGCTTGCGCGTCCTTGGCTACGCGCTCGACGATGCCTGCCGCCTGCTTGGTGGCGGCGGCGAAGAACTCGTGCACCTCGCGCGTGAGTTGCTGGTCGCGCACCTCGCGGGCCTCGACCTCTTCAAGTTCGCGCAGCGCCTCGTTCTCGTAGCCGAGAACCCGATTGGGCGCCATCTTGGACTGGATGCGCTTGCGCTCCCGCCGGAAGTTGTCGAAGCCTTGGTCGCTACTGCGGGCGTGCATGGTTCTCCTCCGCAGCGAACCGGATCGCCCGCTGCGACCCTGCTTATCGAGCCGTCGCGGGCCGAGCCTTGAAGAAGACCCTGCGGCCCGTCCCGCCTCTGGACAGAGCCCGCCCTGTCGCCGTTGCCATCGCCGGTTCCCGCCGCTGCAACCTTGGCAGGAAGTGGGCCATCGGCGATACTCAACCCATGCAGATCTCGCGGCGTTCGAGCCTCGCGAACCCAGCGTCGTGGTACATCTTCGCGGGCATCCTGCTGCTCGGAGCGAGCATCTGGGTGCCGTATCTGTCGGCGGTGCGAACGGCCCGGGTCGAATCCAGGGCCGACGAGATCGCCGGACTGCTGCTGCAGGCCACCAAGGGCCAGATCGGCGCGATCGGCCCCGACGAACTGCAGAACGTGCTGGCGCGCTTCTTCGCCCTGGCGGAGCGCGAGCAGGTCCTGGTCGGCGATCTCGAAGTGCACGACTCGCCGCTCTCGGGCACGCTGGTCTCCCTGCAGAACAAACACTACCTGTTCTACCTCGCAGCATCGGTTCCCGACGCGGACGCCATCGTTTCGCGCGATAGCACCCCGAGCTTCGAGACCATGGCCTGGCCGATCGCGGGCCTTGGCCCCGGCCACAGCGCCTTCTTCCAGAGCGACAGCGCCCCGCGCGCCTACACGCGCAACCTCACGGTTGGCTACCAGGGCACGGCCGATCGTCGTCCCCACCCATCGAATGCCCACCGACGCACGAGCTCGATGTTCGAGGTTTCCCGTTCGTACCGCGACCAGCGCGACGAACGCTGGATTGCGTACTAGTGTCGTGGTCGCTGCCTAGAAGTAGTCGTTGAGGAAGTCGGCAAACAGGATTCGCAGCTGTGGCGATTCTTCGTGCCGCGTGTTCTTCAACTTCATCGCGTCGTCGATCGACAGGAAGCGGCGCGTGAGCAGGTTCAATGCCAGCACGCGCATCTGCGGAGCCTCCTCACGGTCAAACAACACCGCTCGTACGATCGGCAGACACAGGTCGCGCATGGCCTGATCATCCCGATCGCTCGCGATGCCCACGATCGTCGGCAACAAAGCCGCCCGATGCTTCCAGTCGCTCTTCGGCATCTGCTGGAACGCTTCGACCAACACCCCTTCGCTGCCGCGCAGATTCAGCAGCAAGGTCGGCAGGTAGTTGAGCGTGGTCCAGACCTGACCATTGGGACCGCTGCTGTCGGCCAGTGTCTCGGGGCCGCGGAACAACTCCAGCAGCGCTTTGGCGGCCCCTTCCCCGCGCGAGAGCGCCAGGGCCTGCAGGAACGGCCGCCCCTCCCCCTTCGGAGCATCCTTCCAGCGCGCGACGAAGATCGGCACGGCACGTGGGTCGCCGCTCGCCGCCAGCATGTTGACGAGGTAGCGCGCGCTGGTGCCGGTCGCCGTCGGCAGCTCATCGAGCATCGCCGTGACGACCTGCGGGCGTCCGCGCCGAGTCAGCTCGCGCAGCGCAATGGCCTTGGTGTCCAGGCTCTCGTCGGGCGCCGCCAGCAGTTCGTACACCGCCGCGATGTCATCCCCTTCGAGGCGCGTCATCGCCTTCGCCACTTCGAGCCGCACATCGGGGCGCGGATGGCTGGACAGCCGCAACACCGAATCGCGCAGGATGCCGAGTTCGCCAAAACCCGCGTGCCGAATGGCCGGCACGAGCATCGAGAGGTCCTCACCCTGCAGCATCTCGCGCAGCCAGACCGAGCCCCGGGTATCCCCGGCGGCGTGCAGCACCCCCGCGATCACGGGCTTGAACTCGCCGACCGCGGAGTTCCATCGTTCGGACAACACGCCCGCCGCCTGCGCCGCGGGCATCTTCAGGGTCTCTTGCAGGATCTGGTCGCGCACCGACGGCGGAAAGTCGGTGTTCATGAGCTGCGTGAGCATCGGCACGGCTTCCGCACCAAGGCGCACGCGCAGCGAATGCAACCAAGCGCCGCGCGCCCGCCCGTCCATCTGCGGGAAGAACGCAAACATCGCCTTCAACGTCGCCACCGTGCCCGAACTGGCCAGGGCGGCGAAGGCGGCCTGCCGCACGGCCGCATTCTTGTGCTCGAGGGCGCGCTGCAGAGCGGCATCGAGCCGCTCGTTGCTCATCTTGCCCATCGCTTCGACGCAGTTCTTCACCACATCGGCAAGGGCCGGATTGCCAAACGCGCGGTCCATCGCTTCGACCAGCGGCTCCACGGCATCGTCCGGCCGTTGCCAGAAGAACTCCATCGCCATGAGCCACGGCTCACGCCGCCCACCCCCCTCGAGGTTCTTGACGACCCGTTCGAGCGCCTGCCGCCGTGTCTGCTCGTATTCCAGGCCCTGCGGGTTTGGATACTCGAGCTCCACGGGGAAATCCGGGTAGAACGGCGTCAGGTTGTACCGATTGTCGGGGTGCCGCAACACGGCCGGTGACTCAGCCGGTGGTCTTGCACCAACTCCAGGAACTTGGCCCGGTTGCCCCTCCTGCTGGGCAGGCAGGACTGCCGCCGCGGCAAAGGTCGCCGCCACCACCGCGCTGCGAAGGGTGAGTGAGAAAGTGGGTCGCAGGTTCATGGGCATCGGTCGTTGCTAGTGCCGGAAATCCTCTGCGTCACGCGGTTGCTCGGATCGGACGACGGTCGCGATCCACTACCGCGGCGCTTCCAGGATGCCCTGCGCATGCAACAATCGGCTTTCGGCCACCCGGTAGTCGAGCTGGTTGCGCAGATGGCGGGAACGGGCTTCGCTGAGCTCCTGGTTGCGGCGCTGCACCTCAAAGGCCGTCGAAGCGCCGACGCTGAGCTTGATCTGCTCCGTCTCGAGGTTGCTCTTGGCGAGCCGCTCCGATTCGCCACTGGCAGCGATGCTTTGCGTGAGGCTCTGCAGGTTGCGCACCGCCTCGCGCACTTCCTTGGTGACATCCAGCGTCGCCGCGTGCAGCAGGCGGCGTTGGCGTTCGACTTCGAGCGCCGCCCGCTGCTGGCGGGCGCGCGCGGCGTGGTTGCCGATCGGGATCGAGAACTCCAATGCCACCGACCAGTCGGGATACTCTATGTTGCTCGCATCACTCCAGGCCTGATGGAACGCATCGCGCGCCCCGTCGCTCGACCAGCTGCCGACGAGGTCGAGGTTGGGCAGCACATCGCGGTCGGCCTCGAGCTGGGCCACCTCGGCGCGCGCCACCGCGCTGCGTTGGCTGCCGAGGTCCGGGCGCTGGGCGAGCGCCACGTCCACGAGCGGTTCGAAGGCCCGCGGACGCGGATCCGGGGCAACCATGATCGGGGTCGCGGGGCGCAGGTTGAAACGCCACAAGGAAGGATCCGTCGCGTCAAACAGCAGCCGGCGCAGGTCATCTTCGCGCGCGCGGATCAGGTTCTCGGCCGTGATGAGTTCTTCCTGGCGGCGGGCAACCTCGGCTTCGTCGGCGACGCGATCGCGCGGGGCCAACGCCTTGACCCGGATGCGCTCTTCGGTGATGCGCAGCTGCTCGCGCGCGACCTCCAGGGAGGAGAGCACGACGCGCCAGTTCTCGCGCGCAAACGCGAGTTCCCAGTAGGCTTCGACGATGCCGAGCAGGGTGTCCTGCACGGCGCGGTCAAACTCATGTTGCGCCTGGTTCACACCGAGCCGCGCCGAGTTGATCGGGGCCAGATTGTAGTCGGTCCAGGCCGAGCGCAGCAGCGGCTGCCGGTAGCTCGCCGCCCACTCGGCCGTGAACTGCCGATCCGGGAACGCCGACGACCCGGAGGTCTCGTACCGCGCCGGCCGGAAGGCGAGGTCAAACAGGCCGCCGGTCGCCACCCGCTGTCGCCAGCCCAGCGCCGCGTCGATCGTCGTGCGCGAAGTGGAAGGCTGGAACTGGCTGCGCGTCGGCGACTCACTTTCGCCATAGGACGCATTGCCATAGAGCTCGGGCTCAAAACCGGCCTCCGCGTAGAGCAGGTCCATACGCGCCTGTTCGGGCAGTAGTTCGGCGCTGCGCAGCCCCACATTCTGACGACGGCCGATGCGCAGTGCGTCTTCGAGAGTCAGCAGACGGACCGGAGCGCCCTGCTGGTCGGCTTCGTGATCAACCGGGATCGGGGCCGGTTCCTGCGGTTGGCTCGCTTTGGCACGACCGGAGGGTGCATCCGGCGCGGGAGCCACCGCCGCAGGAGCTTGGCCGCCGGGAACGGCCTCCTGGGCTCGGGCCATTGCCAACGGCAAGGTGCAGAACACAAAGCCAAGAACGCTGCGCGATGCCTGACGAACCATACGATCGAAAAAGGCGTGGAGTAGCCAGTAGCTACACCAGCCAGCCGGGGAAGCCCAGGGAAAAGGCCGTGGGAATCCGCCCGAACAGGATTCTCGGCGCCAGCAGCAACCCACCGGCATCCTTCAGTCGCCGAAGTGAACCGGACGCAACTGGCCGATCGCCAGCGCGGGGCCACCGTCGAGCAGGCTCAAGCACAGCGCCGCCCGCGCCGCCAGGGCCGCCGGTTCGGCCACCACGGCGAGCCGCCGCAATTCTCCGCGCAAGCGCGTGTAGCCGACACTGCCCGGCTCCAGCCCCCAGGCGATGTGATGCACGGTCGTGAAGTCCGGTGCCAGGCGCGCCGGCTGCCAACGCCGCAGCTGTCGCTCGCACTGTTCAAACTCCTCTTCGCCGAGCAGGTCGGCGAAGCCGAACACCAACCCGGCGAGCGCTTCGGGCCCCTTGTCGCGGTTGCAGCGCTCGCGCAATTCGCCGAGCAGCAGTCGCCGCACCAGAGTGCAGCGTTCTGGCGAGAGCCCAAAACCCGGCAGGAATGCCAGCAGGCGCCCCGCATCGGCCAGCGTTGCCGTGGCGACACGCGCGCCGAGCAACTCGGGCAGGCGCCGCCCCCAGGTATCGTCATTCGCGAGCAGCACCCCATCGAGCAGACGCCCCCCGACGCGCACGACGACGTCGTTGTGCCGTCCCTGAGCCGCGGCGACTTCCACCAGGGCAGACAAAGCCTGCACCTGCTCCGCGCACGGCATCCCATCGGCCCGTTCGGCGAGCCAATCGCTGCCCAACACCAACGCCCGGTGGCGCCCTTCGGAAGTGGCGCCCGCCCCAAGGCAAGCGCGCACGGCCAGGGCGACTGCTGCGGTCTCAGGCAGCGCGCGGGAGTCTGCTCCCCCTTCCCGCGGGGCCGCCAACCGTTCGCAGAGTTCCGCCGCCAACGAATCCGCCAACTGCTGCACGCGCACATCCTGCGCCGCCCGCAAGGCAAACTCGCGGGAAGCTGCGGCGCGCGCCACGAGGCTGTCGGAACGGTGTTCGTGATCGCTGCGCAGCACCGCCAG
>JADZDL010000444.1 GCA_020851075.1 Planctomycetota bacterium
ATGGTGCGGGGGAAGGGACTCGAACCCTCACGACCGTTTACCGGCCTGCGGCTTTTAAGGCCGCTGCGTCTGCCATTCCGCCACCCCCGCGGTGACGCCGGCAGCATGGAGGGTGACGCCGCACGTTTCCAGCCCCGCGATGCCCGATGGCCCGCAGCGACTTGCGCGTGCACTACGGCAGTTTGTAGCCGAGCTTCTGCAGGGTCCCGTACAGCACGGCCTTGCGGACCGGTTTCTTCAGGTAGGCGTCGCAGAGGTTCTCGTAGGCCTCTTTCACGCTCTTCATGTCTTCGAGCGCCGTGGTCATGAGCACGCGGGCACGCGGCCCGTTGGTCACGGATTCGAGCGCGCGCAACTTGGCCAGCACTTCCTGGCCGTCGATCTCCGGCATCATCACGTCGAGCGTGACGAGGTCGAAGGGGCGCTCGCTCGTGAGGCCGTGCATGAGCAGATCCAGGCCCTTCTGGCCGTCCTCGGCCGTGATCACTTCGCCAAAGCCGGCGAGGAAGTGGCTCAGCACCTTCCGGCTGATGAAGTCATCTTCGACGATCAGGATGCGCATACAGGAATGCCCTATCGACTAGCGAACGGCCGCGCTGAAGCTCAGCCGTGCGCGCGCCAGAAGCCGCGCTTCTGGGCCGGGGATTTCTGCGCCGTAGCATCCACGACACCGCGGGTCCCGGTCGACGTAGCCTGCGGCAGTCGCCCGAAGTGAAATCGTGGCCAGGCGCGACCCGAGCGCATCTTCTGCAGGGGCGCCACGTGGGCGGAGCTGGCCGACGCGTCCCGGACGGCGCTGGCCGCAGGAGTTGCCGGCAGGCGGGTGCTGCGCTGGAAGTGGCGGCCCGTCTGCGATTGCGCGGACAGGACTGCAGGAAGGGCGAGCAGGGTGAAGAACAGAACGTGGCGCAGGTGGATCATCGGGGCGTTTGCGGTCGGGGTTCGTTCGTTTGCGTGCAGCAGTCTAACCCGCATTGGCAGAGGCGGCGGCGGTGGTGCGGAATCGACCGACGAGAGTGCGGAGTTCCTGCACCTGCGCGGCGGTGGCATCGGCGGTTGAGGCAACTTCCTCAGCCGTGGACGCATTGCGCTGCGTGGTCTGGTCGACCTGCGACAGGGCCTGATTGACCTGGCGCACGCCAGTCTCCTGTTCGCACGAGGCCGTCGTGATGTCGGCGAGCACGGTTTCCACCTTGGCGTAGGCACCGACGATCTGCTGCAGCGAGTGGTCGACCTGCTGCGCGAGTTCGGCGCCGCGTTCGCTGCGTTCGGAGGCCGCTTGGATGAGGCCGGCGGTGTCCTGCGCGGCTTTGGCACTGCGTTGGGCCAGGTTGCGGACCTCCTCGGCGACGACGGCGAAACCCTTGCCACTCTCGCCAGCGCGGGCCGCTTCGACGGCGGCGTTGAGCGCGAGCAGGTTGGTCTGGAACGCGATGTCGTTGATGACCTTGATGACCTGCGCAACTTCGATGCTGCTCTGGCGGATCTCGGTCACGGCCTTGGTCAGTTGCTGCGTTTGCGTGGCCCCTTGGCGGGCCGCCTGCGTGGCATCCTGGCTGTGGGTGCCGGCTGCGGTAGCGTTCTGGGCGCTGCTGCCGGAGATCGCGAGGATCTGCTCCATCGTCGCCGCGATCTCTTCGAGGGCCGCGGCTTGCGAACTGGCTTCGTTGGACAGGCCCGAGGCGGAGTTGCGCATGTCGGTCGACGCGGCGTCGAGGCGGTGCGAGAGGCCGTGCAGCGTGCCGATCGTCTGGTCCATGCGTTCGAGGAACTGATCGCAGGAATGCGCTGTGGCGGCGAGTTCGTCGTCGCCCGTCATCGAGAGGCGATGCCGCAGATCCCCGTCGCCGGTCGCAATCTGTTCCATGCGATGACGGAGCTGGCCGAGTCGCCGACCGAGGCTGCGGGCGAAGAGTTGGCCGAAGACGACGGCAGCGCCGCAGGCGAGCAGCAGCGACGCGATCATCCAGGTCCGGTTGCTGGCGGTGCTCTCGGCGCTGCTCGCGATGACCTCGGTGACGCGGCGGTTGGCGTCGTCCTGCACCTGGTTGGCCAGATCCAGCATCTGCGTCGCCAAGGTCGAATAGGCGAGGCGCAGGGCAGGGTAGGTGGTGAGGGAATCCGCGTAGGTCGCGATGAGGTTGGCGTGCCGTTCGAACTCGAGCTGGTAGAGGTCGTGCAGCGTGCCGGTGCCGAACTCGGCGGGGGCCTGCACCTCGAAGGTCTTCGTCGACAGCATGCGCTCGCTGGATTCGCGCTGTTCCTGCAATGCTTGCTGGATGCGAATGCGCGCGTTCTGGGGGTCGCGCCCGGCTTCGAGGTCGCTGAGGGCCAGATACTGTGCGAGCAGGGCGATGCGGTTCTCCATGCCACCATCGGCGGCCTTCCAGAGGTCCTCGAGGCCATGGCCCCAGGCCATGCTGCGTTCGGGGTCCTTCTCGAGCACCTCCACGGCGCCATCGCCGGTCTCCTCGAGCACGGTGCTCAGCGCGTTGAACTTCGCCGTGTGCTCGTGCAGGGCTGCACGCGCGGTTTCCACCGCCGAATGCGCCGCGATGACCTTGTCGAGGCTCGCGCGGAACTGCTGGTGCGTGCCGTCCAGTTGTTGAAGCAGGGCGGGCGCCACGATTGCCGCTTCACGAACGGCACGTAGAGCCTGATCGGCTTCGGTGCCGGCTTCATCGATCTTGGCCTTGTTGATGGCCGCATCGGTGCCGGAAATGAGGTGCTCGAGCGCCAGCATCTGGTGCTCGACGGCGGCCTGCGCCGTGGCGGCTCCCTCGGCGGTCCGCCAGGCGGGACCGGTGAGGAACTGCAGGGTGCTCGACATGCCGTCCTGGATCACGACGCCAGTGCCGCCGGCAAGCAGGATGAGGCCCGCGAGGACCAGATTGTTCCAGGTCAGTTTGGTGCGGATATTCATGGTGTGGATCGCGGGTGAATGCAGGTGTCGTACGGGTGGGGCCGCCGCTGGCTCAGAACATCACTTCGAAGCGCAGCATGGCGACCAGGGCGTCGTCCTCGCCGGCAGCGCCACCTGGATTCAGGATGTACTGCAGGTCCGGCTTGATGCTGATGGCCGGCGTCAACTGCAGCTTGTAGAGCAGTTCGAACACCGTCTCGTCCGCGGGCGTGCCGGCGCCGGCGCGGTTGCTCAGGTTGGCGTGCAGGATGCAGAAGCCGAGCGCATCCTCGCGGCGATAGTCGAGTGGGCCGGTCCAGTTGACGCCACATACAAAGGTATTGGCGAAGGCCGAGACGTCCTGGTCGGCGAGTCCGATGCTCGCAAAGGCACCAATGCCGCGGCGGTCTTCGGCATCGGCTGGGTTCTCGCGCCAAACGTGCTGTTCGACGGTGAGCCACAAGCCCGAACTGCCCGAGTCCCTGCCACCATCGAACGTGTCGAACTTCGCGGTGTGATGCCAGAGGCCCGCGGCAAAGCGGCCCGAACCCCAGGTATCCCCGCCAGCCCACGCGGTGCCGACTTCGGTAGCGAGGAAGTAGGCATCGTGGTCGTCGGTACCAAAGAACCCGCCCGGTCCCAATCGCCCCGTGGCGACGCCTTCCCCGGCGGCACCGTCATAGATGCCAAACCCGACGTAGAGGTCGGGATCGGGCACATAGAAGGCGTTCACGGACATCGCGGGATCCGGATACGTGGGATAGGCCACGATGCACGGGGTGATCGCGGCCGTCGAGTTGATGAACTCGCCGCCAATTTCGTTGAAGGCAAACTCGCTATTGAAGTCGACCTTGCCGACCTTCAAACGCACCTGGTCGCCGATCCAGGTTTCGACCCACACTTCGGCAATCTGGCGCACGTCCAGGCCTTGGATATTGGACACACCTTGCGCATCGCCAATATCGTTGCTGAGGTCGCGGCCTTCAATCTGGTAGGCGTCGATATACGCAATGGTGCGCGGCAATCCCGCGAGCTTCTCAAGGTCGAAGGCGGCATTGAAGTCGAGCAACGTGCTCAGCGCGCCACGATGGCGTTGCCCGCCAGCCACCGCACCGCCGAAGTCCGCGGTAAAGCCGCCGGCAATCTCGATGCCCATCTCCTCAAGCTGCGTGCGATAGCCGTTCCAATCCCCGGTGGCCCGAGTCCAACGAGAGAACGGCTCGCCGCCGATCCATTCGCGACCAGCTTGATCGCCGCTGGAGC
>JADZDL010000445.1 GCA_020851075.1 Planctomycetota bacterium
CCGGGCCGGACGGCGTCGTCACCGACACCGAGATGGAACTGCGCGACGGCACCTCGTCGCTGAACCTCATCGCCTACAACGACGACGACGACCGCAGCTGGATGTCGCTGGTCTCGGAATACCTGCCCGCCGGCACCTACTACGTCATGGTGAAGGGCTTCGGCAACAGCCTCGGCGCCTACTCGCTCGACCTGCAACTCGATTCCAACGGCACCGCCCAGGTGATCGTGCCCGAAGCCGCCGAGCCAAACGGCCCGTTCGGCGTCGGCACGCCGACCCTGCTGGCTTCGGGCCAGCTCGGTTATGGCCAACTGACCACCGGCGACGTCGATTACTGGAGCTTCACGCTGACGACCCCGACCGTGGTCCGCATCGAGACCGGCAAGGGCCGCTCCGGCACCACGAGCACCGACACCATCCTGTATCTGCGCGACGCGCAGGACACCCAACTCGCGTACGACGATGACGGCGCGCCGGGCGCGTGGTCGTTGATCATCGCGACGCTGCAGCCGGGCACCTACTACGCCGATGTGCAGTGCTACAACGGCACCAACGTGGGCACCTATACGATCCTCATGCAGACGGTCGACGCGACCGTGACGCTGCCCGAGAATGCCGAGCCAAACGACGACCCGTTGTTGAACGGCGTGCCCAGCGTCATCGCCTGCGGCGTGCCCGGCGAAGGCGAGATCACCGCTGGTGACAGCGATTGGTGGACGCTGTCGGTGTCGCAGGACACGTTCGTGGACATCACGGTCTGGAGCGGCCAGTTCACGGCCACCGCGATGCCGCTGAAGAACTCGCTGTTGAGCGTCTACGACGCCAACTCGCAGTTGCTGGTCAGCGACAATGACGACTTCTACAACACGATGTCGCGCCAGAGCATCTTCCTGACCCCGGGCACCTACTACATCGCCGTCGCGGCCAACAACGCGACCAACGCCGGCACCTACTTCCTGCAGGTGCGCTGCAACGAGAACGCGCTCTACCACAATTTTGCCGGCGGCTGCGTTGGCAGCAACACGCTGGCGCCGCGCTGGAACGTGCGCGAGTGGGAACTGCCGATGCTCGGCACGACGCTCGTCAGTGAGTTCACGAACTGCCCGGCGAACACCGTCGTGCTCCCGTTTGCGGGTTTCAGCCGCACGCTCACGTCGAACTCGCTGTCGCTGCCGTTCGACCTCACGCCGCTCGGCGCGCCGGGTTGCATGGTCGAAGTCGACCCGCTCATCACGCAGCCGCTGCTGACCAACGCGCAGGGCACCGCGACGACGACGTTCGCGATCCCGTTCGCCCCCGCCCTGTCGGGGCTCGTGTTTGCCCAGCAGGCGCTGGTGCTCGATCTTGGCGCCAACTCGCTCGGCGTCACCACGACGAACGCCGGCACCGGCCTGATCACCGCGTCGCGCTGAAGCGCTGACCGCGCAACGTGAATCGCCGCCGGTCAGGCACGCGCCTGTACCGGCGGCTCGCCCCACCCCGTCTTCCAGAGGTCCATCTCCATGCGCAGTCCGTTCACTGTGGTCTTCCTGCTGACCGGCATCGTTGCCGCCCAGCAGCTTCCCATGCCGGCATTCTCAGGCACCTACATCGCGCCGCTGACGCGCGGTTTCCACTTCACGGCGCCAGTCGACTTCGTGATCACGAGCCTGCAGGTGCCCGACGAAGCCAACGTCGGCGTGCAGGCTGTGGAAGTGCTGCTGCTGCCCTCCACCCCGCCAGTGTTTCCCGGCACGACGACCGGCACGCAGTTGTTCTACGCCAACAACCGTCCGAGCAACCAGAGCATCCCCGTCTCGATCCCGGTGCAAGCCGGACAGACGATCGGCATCCTCGGCGGCTGCGGCACCAGCGTAATCTACAGCTCGTTTGCAGCCCCGGGCACCTACCAGAGCAATGTGTTCGGCGTGCCAATGACAATCTCGCGCTTCGGCACGCAGAGCAACCTGCATACGACGGGCGGCAACCAGCCAGTCTGGAGCGAACCCGCAGGCCAGATCGGTCGCGTTCTCGTGACCATCGCGCAGACCCCAGGCTATGCCTACGCGATCCCCTTCGGCACCGGTTGCTACGACGCGTCGCGCACGACCTACGAAGTGTTCGCCAACCCGAGCACGTTCGACCTTGCCAACCGTTCGATGACTGCGTTCTTCACGGGCGCTGGCTACTTCGTGCAACCGGGCGGTGCCTACCTGCCACCAACCGCGAACGCGACGACGCTGCAACTCGGCGACGACACCGAGACCACGGTGGCGCTGAGCAACCCGTTCCCCCACCAGGGTGGCACGACGAGCGCCCTCACCGTCTGCTCGAACGGCTTCGTCTCGCCGGGCCCCGGCAACGGCACCGGCTACCAACCGACACCGGCCGGATGGCTGCAGAGCCCGCTGCCACGTTGGGGGCAGGTGCACGACTACAACCCCACGATGCCAAACAGCGGCGTCATTCGCTTCGAGGAGATCGGCGGCATTGGCTACGTGACCTGGGATGGCGTCTATGACCACAACACCACCGGTCCAGGCAGCACCTTCCAACTGCAGTTCGACACACTATCGGGCAACGTGACCTTCGCGTTCCTCGGCGTGAGCGGCATCGGCAACGGTCACCTCGTCGGCATCGCTGGCGGCGGTCCGAGCCGCGACCTCGGCAACACCGACATCAGCGCGGCCCTCGCCGGTAGTGGCATCCTGGTCAGCGGCATCGACCTGTTCGCGCCGGCACTGCAGGCCAACGCCCGACCGCGGCTGGGCACGACCATCGGCATCGACGTCACCGACCTCCCCGCAACCGCCACGTTCGGCGCGATGCTGTTTGGCCTCACCGACTACCCCACCGGCCTGCCACTCGGCGCACTCGGGCTGCCAGGCTGCTCGCAGTTCGTCAGCGTCGACGCCTCGGTGTGGTTTGTGCCGACCAACGGCACCGCCTCGCTGCCGATGACGCTGCCGACTGCCGCGACCTTCGCCGGCGTTCGGATCGGCGTGCAAGCCGCGGTGTTGTTCCCAAACATCAACTCCGCGGGCGCGATGGTCTCCAACGGCCTGCGCCTGGTTCTGGCGCCGAACTAGTCGGGCCCAATCACCTGACTGCTGGCAAGAATGTGGGTTGGCAACTCCGCACATTCTTGCCAGCAGCCTCAGGAGGCAGGCTTAGAACTGCAGGCTGCCGAGCCAACCACAGAACCGCAGCCGGCTTTCCAGCGCGCCACCATCGTTGTCGAGGCCGATCCACAGCATGCCGTAGCTGACGCCGATGCCTTCGATCTTCTCGTACGGCGAGAACTCGTCCACGACGTCGCGGACAAGCACCTTGGTGACCGTGTCACTGGCGTCCGGCACGCCGTCGGTATCCGGCGACAGACCGTTCAGGTTGAAGCCGTAGATCTTCTTCAGCGTCGAACCAGCGCCGACACCCTTGTCGCGTTCGATGACGAGGAACTTGCCGTTGCCGACCGTCGTGATCTCCGACAGGCCCGGCCAGTTGATCGGGTCGTTGGTGTCGAAGGCGATGTAGTAGAACTGCCAATCGCCACCAAAGCGCAGACCGTTCTGCGGCACCGTCGGGCTCTGCAGCTGCTGCAGGTCATAGCGGGCGATGCGCGCGTACTTCGTACCGGTCGCGAACTCGCCGTTGAACTCGCGCTGGATCGCCGCATAGACGTAGCGACCGTTGGTCGACAAGCAGCAGCCTTCGAAGCCGTTGCTGCGGATGCGACCACCGCCCGCCGGACCCTGGGCAATGCCACCGAGGCTTGCATCGGCACCGGCGTCGATCGAATTCGGCAGCTGGACTTCACGGATCACGTCACCGTTACCGTCAACCTGCACGAGCAGGTTCGGCTGGTTCGTGCCGTTGCCTTCGCTGGCGATCCAGAAACCGCGCCGCGCCGGGGCGACGATCGAAGTGTCACGGCAGAGGCCCTCGCCGTCGTAGGTCGCCTGCACACCGTTGCGGAGCACTGGCAGCACGGTCTGCACCGGCGCGTATGGCTGGCCGGTGCGGATCGAGACGATCTTGGTCGGCAGCGCATTGTCCGGGACCGCGAAGAACTGGCCGGGGAAGTGGCCCGCCGCCAATCCCGAGAGCGCCGCCCATGGCGTCTGCAGATCCGCGGCGATCAGCTGCGGCTGCAGGGGCGACGGCCGGTAAGCACCCCGTTGGCCCTGGAAGATCGTCAGGGTGCCCGAAACCTCGTCGGCCGTGACCACGAGATTGCGCTCGGGGATCACGACGATGCCTTCGGGTGACAGGCCGGTCGGCAGCAGCTGCACGAAGCGCGGCGCCGTCGGCGTATCGATGTCGAAGACGCTCAGGAACGAGCCGCGTTCCGACATGACGAACGCGAAGTCCTGGTTGCCGAAGCGGCCCGTGGCGATGCCCTCGACCTCGATGCCGCGCGCCGCCGAACGACCTTCGGGGTAGTGCGAGTAGGCCATGGCGACCTGTTCCAGCATGCCAGCGTCGTCACCGACAAATTGGCCAGACGCCGTCCAGGTGCTGAAGCCGCGACCGCCGGTAAACGACAGTTCGCCTTCGTCCGCCGTGTAGATCACGCTGCCGTCCGGCGAGAACGCGAGGGCATCGGGCATGCGGCTACCTGCCGCGACCGGATTGCCACCGCCGTCGAGCACGACCGGGGCATTAGTCGGGTAGGTCTGCGCGAAGTTGATATTGGCATTGGCGAGCAGGTCGGCCTGGCGCGGTGCCACCACACCAGTCGAGAACACACCGGTCAGCACCGGCTGGTTCGGGTTGCTCATGTTGATGCGCGCGACCCCGTTGTTCTCCTGCAGCGTGACCGCAACGCGGTTGCCGTGCCAGGCGACATACTCGGGCTGCGGGTCGTTCGGGAACAGGCAGCCAGCGGCGCTCAACGTCGCCGCGGGCAGCGGAACGTCGATGACCACCGAGTTGGCGAGATTGTTCACATTGACGCGCACGACCTGGATGAGGCCAGCGGGGCCGACATCATTCGGGTTACCTGGCTTGTCGTCCGACGTGACGAGGCCGTTCTGCACGATCACCGGCTGGTTCTCGACGGCGATCACCGCGTAGTACTGGTTGCCGATCTTCTTCACCTTGACGCTGTCCGGGTGGTAACCAACGTCCACGGTGCCGAGGACCACCGGCATGTGCGGATTCTGCAGATCGATCACGACGAGCTTGCCGGGCAAGAACGCCGGCGCTGGCTGGCCAACAACGGGCACGTCGGCAAACACCGTGCTGAACGCGTAGCGACCAACGATCGATACCGAAGTCGGCTCGCCACCGACGGCAATCGTCGTCACCTCGGTCGGCTGGGCCGCGTTGCTGATATCGACGAAGCCGAGTTTCCTGGCCCCTGCATCGGTGTAGACGAGCAGTCGGCCTTGATTGCCGGCATCCACGATCTCGGCATTGATGCCGGAGACATTGAAGCTCGACAGCGGACGGAAGCTGTCAATGCGCTGGCTATTGCCGTGGCCCGGATGGTGGTGACCCTGGGCGACCAATGCTGCGGCAAGGGCCGGCAGCGCAAGGGCGCCAAGGAACGAGGAGGTGAGGTGCTTGTTCATGTTTCGGTATTACCGAACGTAGAGTGCCAAGAACGGGCTGCAATCGGCGAATGGAAGCCCTGGAACGCTTCACCGAGTCCTCGCCGAATCTTGGCGGAACAAGCACCTCATGCACCACGCGCGCGAGCCCAAGAGGCCCGCGATGCAAAACGTCACCCCTGCGCGCGCCGCCGGCCCCGATCCGTCCAGGCGACCGCCGCAGCGATCGTGCGCGGGTTCCGCGCATGATCCGTACACAAATACCGCGCGGCCGGTCGGATCCCCACCCGCCCGAGATCGAGCCGGTCAGCATCCCAGCAGGCGCGCAACGCCGGTTCCCCTTCCACATGCCCATCGCTGTGCAGGCGCATCGCTTCGCAGAGCGACTCAAACTCGCGCGATGACAAGCCCGTGATCACGCCGTCCCGCCGCAACCGCACAGCAAAGTCGGCCGCGCGCGGGCCGTGCTCGGGGTCCGTGCCTTCGCTCTCCCGCTGGCTATCGTGCAGGTAGGCAAACCAGGCGAGTAGCGCTGGAGCCACGTCGAGGTGGCGAGCCAAGACCCGCCCGTGCAGCCAGACACGGCTCCAATGCGCGATGCCGTGGCAGCCGTGGTGCAGATCGAGCCGGAACTGCGGCACCACCACAGCCAGGGCTCTGTGCACCAGGTCGGTCGTCGCCAACGCCATGGCAAGAGCATCTCCTGGCGACAGTCAGGCTCGAAGGCAAATCACGCGGCGGCCCACCGCGGCGGCTTCTTCGACGGTCGCGCTCGACCCTCAGGCCCCGGCAGCGGTATCGTCGCCCGCCTCAATAGGCGAAGAGAACGCCGCGACAGGTTTTTGAGCCCAGCCTCAGCCTGCCATCGGCCGATTCTCTGCACTCACCACCTCCGCATGGACCTTCACCTCCACCACGATTTCACGTTCCAGCCCGACGGCAGTGGCCGTGTCCACGTCCGTTGGAGCGCGCCGTTCGGCCCGCATTCCCCCGATCCTGCGGAGTTCGTGCGCAGCGAACTGCAGGGCGCCCGCGGTGTCGATGCGTGGGCCGATGTCACCTGCGAAGTGGTCGACGACCGCCTCGTCTTCGCCGCGACCGCGTGGTTTCCCGACATCGCGGCGCTGCGGTTCCACTGCCAGGGATTTCACTGCAACGTGCTCGACTTCGCGGTCACCGAGCACGACGGCGAAGTCAGCGTGGCGACGCGGCGCGAAGAACAGAACATGATGGAACCGCTGCCGGATCACAGCAGCGAAGATGCGAGGCAACAATGGCTCGCCGCCGAACGTGCCAAGCTGCAGATGGCGCGCGGGTTTCTGGCGGAACTCTTTGAAGGGCTGCGCTGCACTGCGATCCTGCGTTTGCCCGGCACACTCGCCGAGCCGATCCGCGGCGAACGGATCGACGAGCGCAGCGCGCAGTTTGAGTTCGCCGGCCAATCGCTGCTCACGGTCATCGATCGTCTGCTGACTGACGACGAGATCATGCTCGACCTCGCCACGCGCGGCGAGCTGACACCAAATGCTGCGCTGCTGCGGCTCGGTGTGCCGGCGACGGTAGACCTGCGCACCGCGGGTGGCACAGCGCCCGCGTTTGACTACGAAGCCGAAGTCGCGGCCGCGCGCGAGGCGATGGGCGAACTGGCGGGCACACCAGCCGAGCTACCGCCGTCGCGCACCACCGGCGCACCGCTCAGCAACCCGCGGGTGTTCGCGGTCAAACTCGTGCGCGAGGCCGGCGAACGTGGCATCCAGCCGATGGGCCAGAACTTCCCCGGCATCTCGTTCGCAGTCGGCGGCGACCTCGATGCACCAGCGCTGCGGATCGAGGAAGCGACGCTCGACGCCGCGGTCGCGGACGACGGCACGGACCTCACGCCTGCCGACGAATGGAGCCGGCGCATCTCGTTTCCGAAGTTGTCCGAGGACGGCCTCACGGTGTGGTTTGATGTCGACCTGCCACCACCGCCGGACGACAGCGGCGGCCTGCAAGAACTGCGCGGGCGCGTCTTGGTGCTGCAGTCGCGCGGCGAAGAGGAGTTTGACCTTGGCTTCGCGGCGCTGGTGGATGGTGAACCTGGCACCTGCTTTGGCGCGCAGCTCGTGCGGTGCTCGGACAACGAAGGTACGTGGAGTTGCGAGATCCAACTGCAAGTGGCGCGCGATCGCATCCGCGCGCTACTGCTGCGGAATGGCGACGAGGTCCAAGAGCTCACGCAGCGTGGTTACTCGTCGTGCAACGACGAGTGCACGGTCGAATACGCCTACGAAGGCCTACCCGAGAATGGGGCGCGGCTGTGCGCAGTGATGGCGACCGACCTCGTGCCGCTCGAGGTGCCGTTCGTGCTGCCGCCGATCGACTGGCTCGGCCGGACGCGGTAGTTCACGGTGTGGCCGCGGAACGCCGCAAAGGGCGTGCGCAGCCTCCCCTGGGTGAATTGCAGCGTCTACAGGTTGCCGAACTGGTAGGCAACCGCATTGCCCACCACGAGGCCCGCGGCATTCGCCGATGGCGCCGGAGCAAACGGTTGCAGGTAGACCGTGAGGCCAAGGCACCACGGTTGGCTCGGCACCGACAACGTGTGCGTGGCGGCCGAGGCACCGACGGCCACGGTTGGCGCTGCGAAGTCGAGTGCGCAATCCTGCAGCAGCGTGCAGCCGGGCAGGCCAAATGGTGCCAACGGCAAAGGCAACGGCACACTGCCTGCCGCACTCGCCGATAGGCCGATCGCCACAAACGCAAGGCTACCCGGGACGGCGCCGAGGTCGGTTGTCTGCGCGGAACCCAGCAGCGGCCGCTGGCCAGCACGAGGCGTGGCGGTGAGAGGCGGCGTGCCGCAGCCGACGCCAAACGCCGTCGCGGTCGCCAACGCCGTCGGTGGATCCTGCAGGTAGATCGACGTGAACGAACTCTGCCCCGCGAGGTTCTGGCAGACGATCGCGAGATCGGCAAAACCGTCGCCGTCCCAATCGCCGATCGCGCCGGCCTTCGGGTAGAGGCCCGTAGGAATCGTCTGGGCCGGTCCAAAGGCTCCGCCGCCGAGCCCCAAGAACAGCTGCGCACCACCGTAGCCGACCCCCAGCAGGTCCAACACGCCGTCGCCGTCGATGTCACCGAGGTCGAGTTCGCCAGCGCCATTTGCCGTGTAGCTGTGCAACAGCGTGAACGCGCCCGTGCCTTGGCCGCGCCACACCTGCAACGTGCCGCCCGAAGTGATCACGTCGAGAATGCCATCACCATCGAGGTCCGCGACCGCGGCGCAGCCGATCGGCCCGGCCGGTAGCGCCCCCGCCAGGGCATTGAAGTTGCCTTGCCCCTGCGGATCGTTGCGCAGCACCATGGCGCCTTGTTGGTGCACCAACAGCAGGTCGAGATGGGCATCGGCGTCGAAATGACCGGCGTAGATGCGGCGCCCGACCAGCCCGTAGGTGTTGGGCACGACATGGAAGCTGCTGAACGTGGCGTTGCCGTTGCCGTGGAACCAATCCACCGCATAACCGCCGGTCTCACTGGCGGCCGCCAGATCAAGGATGCCGTCCCCATCGAAGTCGCCTGGGACCACCGCGGTCGGCGAGGTCGCCAGCGTCGCCACGTTTGCCGAATTGGCGAACGTACCGTCCTGCTGGTTGCGATAGATGCGCACGCCGTGCTGCGCCCAGCCGTAGCTGGTGGCGACCAGATCCATCCAACCGTCGCCATCGAAGTCGCCGCTGCCGAGGCCCCACGCCACGTAGCTCGCAAATTCCTCAGTGGAGCCAAAGTCGGCTTCCCCGTCGTTGTAGAGCACTTCGACCTTGCCCTGGTTGTAGCCCTCCATCGTCACCGCGATATCGAGGCTGCCACTGTGGTCGAAGTCGGCGACCACGCACTGCTGCGCATTCTCCTGCGCCATGCCGTAGTCGACGCGCGGCAGGAAGGAAACCGACTGCGCGCACAGGCTGGAACCGGCGATCAGCA
>JADZDL010000446.1 GCA_020851075.1 Planctomycetota bacterium
ACAATCGAGCGTACTGCGGGAATGGTGCCACGGGATCCGCCACAACCAGCGGGCGATATGCACGAGGCGGGAGCTCAACGTGGTGCCAAAGAACCACACCCCAGGTTCCCCGGTCTCGCGGTCGATGACGTAGGCGCGGTAGTTCGTCTGGCCAAAGCGCCACTTCAGGAACGGCAGCGCGCGGAAGCAGAAGTCCTCGTCGAGAAACGGCACAGCGCTGATCATTGCCTTTGGTTGGGCCTGCGGTTGCCCGTCGATCGGGAATGTCGCGAGCTCGAAGCGTTCGTGGACGTGCGGTCGCAGCCGTTCGGGCGGCAGCGTGTAGTTGATCAATGCGAAGTGTCGCAGGTCGGAGCGCACATCGAGCCAGCCCGCGCGTCGGGCGGCGAGGCGTTCGTGCAGGATCTCGCGCGGGGCCTTCACGCGAGCATGGTAGGTGGGGGCGCCGTGGGGCGGAAGGCGGCTGGCGGCAACTCGCGCTTGCCTTGCCCAACTGGCAGGGCCATCATGCCCGGCATTGCGAGCCAGCTCGTAGGGAACACCACCTCGGGAACTTCATGCGCCGATCCGCTTCGTTGTCGATTCTGTTGTCCTGCGCCTTGCCGCTGCTGGCCCAGGAAAGCCCCCAGTTGAAGGCGTTCCACGAACGCATGGATGCCCGCCTGAAGGCGCACCCGTTCTTCAGCAAGGTGAAGATGGAGACCGTCTTCGTGGAGCCATTTCTGTTCTATGTCGAGAAGGCTCCCGACGACGCCCCGGACTATGCGCGCACCGTGATCAACGGATATCGGCCGTTCTTGAATGTGCTCGTTGAGCAGTTTGACACGTGTTACCTGAAACCGCTGGCGCTGGAGCGGTCGGCCGATGCGCCAGCGTATGCGATTGCCATCTTGAACAGCGCCGGCCGCTATCTCGACTTCCGGACTGCGATCAATGATCCGTCGCTGAGCAACGCCCGGGCCCACTACACGCCGAGCCTGCAACTCGCCGTGACCTATCAGGATACGTTCTCGCGCGGCAACTCGAAGCGGGAAGAGCTGCAGTCCTTGTTGCACGAGTTCGTGCATGCGATGCAGCATGCCTACGCAAAGAACGGCGAGATGCCCAAGCCCGTGTGGTTCAACGAAGGGCTCGCCGAATACCGCAGCGCCTGCAACCACATGGCGAGTTCCCTGCGTGAGCTGCCGCTGCAGAACAGTCACGTGCAGGCGCTCGCGTTTGGCTACCTTGGCCGCGCCGGCCGCTACTACATCTCGCCGATCGCCGACCTCGTGAGCGCCAATTCGTATGGCGAGATCGTCGAACAGGCGAAGCGCCGCTGCAAGGGTGAGGTGCGCGGCGATCTGGCCGTGGGCATGTTCTATTCGCAGGCCGAGATGTTCGTGCGGTTCCTGCACGAAGGCAACGAGCAGAAGTACCGCAAGGCCTTCGTGCACTATATGGCTGCGGTGCAGAACGGCGGGTCGGGGCTGGAGGTGTTCCAGAACACCTTCGATTGCAAGAAGCCCGAGCAGATGAGTGCGCTCGAGGCCGATTGGCTGCAGTGGCTCGATGCCGTGTTGCGGCCGCAGTATCCGAAGATGCCAAGCCTCGCCAAGGCTCCGGCCGGTGACGCCGCGGGCCTGACGATGGCCATGGAGCCGCCGATCGCGTTTGATGGCAAGGGCCTGGCCTGGAGCGCGGAAGACCTCGCCGAACGCCTGGCTGGCGCCCGCCGCCTCTGTTCGCTTGGCCTCTACGAAGCCGCTCTTGCGGTGTTGCCGCCGGAGGGTGAGCAGAAGGAGCCGAGCCAGCTCGCGTTCCAGACCCGTGAGCGCGCTCGGATCAGCGCGCTGAAGAAACTGCGCGAGACGGTGCTGCTCGACTGCGACAAGACGAAGCCGACGATCGCCCTCGGCGGTGTGCGCGGCAAGTATGTGCGCCGCGACGAAGCGAGCGTGTTCCTTCAGGTTGGCAAGGTCGAACAGCAGGTGTCACTCGCCGCGTTTGGGCCCACCGAACTGCTGCGCGAAGGCAATCGCCTGAAGTTGTTCCAGGGCAGGGAATGCTGGCTGGAGATCTGGTTGTTGTGGCTCAAGGGCCAGAGCCTTGGCAGTTTGAAGGACAAGCTCGCGCGTGGTTTCACGACGCTCGACGATTTGCGGCAGGATCTCACCACCGACTTCGATGCCAACGCCGGGCGCGGCGCCCAGATGCTCGCGCAACTGCAGGGCATGCCGGCCGTCGCGGAGGCGCAGGAGGCGCGCCGCCAGCTTGCCATTCTCACGGCCTTGGTGCGCGACAATGCCGCCGCGCCGCTGTTGACGAAGCGCAAAGCGGGCATTGAGCAACTTGCCCGCGCGTACGCCGAACGTGCGTTCCGCCCCGACGACCTCGATGCCCTTGGCGTCACGGGCTCCGTGCAGGCGCTGGGGGACGGTCGCATCACGGTCACCTATCCGGATTCGGACAAGGCGCCCACCGCCGACTTCACGCCCGTTCCGGAGGATGCTCGCAAGTGGCTCGGCAAGATGGCTCGTTTGCCATACGGCGGGCGCAGTGGGCTGTCGCCGATCAAGGGAGGGTACCAGCTGATTGGCTCCGAGCTGCTGCGCTGGGCGCTGCCTCTGACGGGGCCGCAGGTGGTCGAATTCGACTTCCGTTTCGACGAGCAGGTGTATCCCGATTTCCTCGTCGTGATGTCCGTCTACGATGGTGCCGGTTTGTTCGCCAACCCGGGTGGCAGCGTGCAGGTCCTCGATGTGCACGATGAAGAACTCGATCCGTCGCCGCTGGGTGGCACCACGGTGATCGTCGGCGAGCCCAACAAGCTGCGCCTCGACTTCGATGGCAAGAAGGTGCTCACGGCGAGCGTCAACGGCAAGGTCAGCTCCACCGTCGACGTTGGCCGCCTGCTGGGTGGCGAACTGTGGCTCCTCGTGCACACCGGTTCGCCCATCAAGATCAGCAACCTCTCGATCACCGGCAAGCCGGATCCACGCGATCCGCAGGCGATGCGCGAACGTTTCGTAGCGAGGGTGCTCGGCGAACTCTGGCGGTGATCCGAACTGATGGCAAGAATGCGCAGAGCCTGGTTGCTGCGCCTACTTGCCGCCGTTCTGCGCGCCAGCGAGCGCGGCGCGAACTTCCTGCTCAGGCACGCGGACCACGACCGGCGGCAAACCCGGCCCGCCGATCAGTTGGGCTGGCTCGATGTTGGCCAGGGCTCGCGCCCTTTGCCCATTGGGTGGATAGAGCCAGACCTGGATCCGCAGGGCGCCATCACCCACCACCAGCGTTGCGCTGCCGTCGCGGACTTCGAAACGGCGGTAGAACGGTTGCATCCAGATGTGCAGTGGACCGCGGTTGTGCTCGGTCTGGTAGGTGCGTTCGCCAACTGGCACGGGTTGGAGAGGGCTCAGTTCGACCATGAGCTGCGCGCCCTCCGGCAGCGGCGGCAGGCCGGCAAAGCGCAGTTCGACGGTTGGCCACGGTTGCAGCGCGGCGGTCACTTCGCGCAGTACGTTCTGCATGCGGCACGGCTGGTAGCCACTGCGCAGCACGAGCAGTTCGATCGGCCCGCGTGGCACCGGCAACACGAGGTCGTCGCCTTGCACTTCGATGCCCTGCCAGTGCTGGTCGTTGGCCTGCGGCAGCACGAATGCGAGGGTCGGCCCCATCGGGGTCTGCGCGGGTGGCGGCCCCTCGGGGCGCAGATGCAGTTGCAGCGTCGCCGCCTCGGCTAGCACGTCGATCGCGAGCAGCCGCGCATCACCGCCGGGCGGCAGCGGCACCACAACGTCGTCAATCGTCGCGAACGGCCGTTCCTGGCCCGTGGCCAGCACGTCGAGTGCATAAGTGCCCGCCGGCACAGCTGGCCAGCGCAGTTCGAACGGCCCCGATTCGCCGCGCGTCGGCGTAGATGGCCAGCGTTTGCCATCGGCAGCGCCCTCGCCAGTTCGCCGCAACACGCCGGCAAACAGTCGGGGCGGCATGCCGTCGGGCACGTTGCAGACGGCGAGCAGGGCATGGCCCGTATCCAGTGCGACACTGAGGTCTTTGGTGCCGAGGCGAAACTCGATGGGTTCGAACGGCAGGTAGTCCTGCGAACGCACGACGAGCCTGTGTCGCACGGGCCGCGTCCCACCGCGCAGCTCGAACGTGCCATCGGGCCTGCGGATCTGGGCCAGGCCGTGCACCATGTTCCACCGTTCTTCGCCGGCGCTGCCGGGTCGGTCGGCCAGCGCCTCGATTGCGAAATCGAACGACGGCACCACCTTCGGCGGGCGCTGTGCGCCATCGTAGACAAACCTGCCGGCGAGGATCAGCTGGCCAGCCACCAGCTGCACATCGCCGAGTTCGTTCTCGCCGGCAGCAAGGGGCCGCGGGGCGACGTCGGCGCGCAGCGGGGTGCCATCGGGCGCCGCGTGGATCACGACGAAACTCTGCAGGCTCGCTGGCTGCGCCTTCGGTTCGCCGACGAACCAACGAAACCGGCCCTGCGCATCGGTCTGCAGCCGGATGCTGCCCATACGCGCAGCCGCGCTGTAGCTCGTGTTCACGGTGGTCTGGACGAACGGCGCCCCGTCAGGGCCGACGAAGCGGCCGCACAGGGTGATCAGCGCCGCGGTTGACAAATCGACGCGGACTTCCTGGCCCGGCAGCTGCGGTGCTTCGGTATCCACTTCGACGGTTGTGTTGTCGATGCGCGCGACGACGTGCAACATGCCGCCGAGGGCTACGTGTGGCCATGTGGCCCAACCGTCGGCGTCGGGCGTGCTCGGCGTGGCGCGGTTGCGCGCCTCGGCAGAGCCCTCGGCGCCGCGAAAGGCCGTGAACTGCACGTTGGCCTGGAGTGGCCGCGCGGCATGCAGCAGTCGCGCGAGCACGCGCCCGGTTGGCGGCAGTCGCAGCACGATCGGTTCTTGCGGTGGTGCATCGCGGTCGAAGGCCACGCCGGGATCGTCGAAGCCAGGCACCTGCGTCTTCGCGATCCACCGGACCGGGTTCTTGTCGCGTTGCCCCGAGGAGCCACCGTGGCGCAGCCAGATCTGCGCATGAGGGAACTCGACGAAGCCCGCCGGTTCGCTCGAGAACAGGCTGCGGCCAAACATGCTGCCAGGCAGCAGTTTGCCGTCGCCATCACAACCGATGACGTCGACGGGAACCCCGATTGCCGGGGCGCCGGCGGCGTCCTGCACCTGGACGCGCAACGTGCAGTCGACTTCGAGCGCAACCCGCCAGCCCTCGGCTGGCACCGGTCGGCGGCCGCCGACGTTGGCGAGGCCATAACGATGGCCCAGGCGCGCGTACACGCTCGCCCCATCCGGCCGGGCGCCGATCCTGGCCCGGCCCTGCGCGTCGCTGCGCGTGCGCCGACCAAACCGCTGCGCGAACCGTTCTACATCGCGCACAAACAGTTCGATGTCTTCGGCGGCCATCGTGCGCGCGCGTTGCCAGTCACCGTCGATCGTCCAGAGTACGTCTGCGTCGGGCACCGGCGCCTGCGTGGTCGCGTCGACGACGAGCACCTCGATCCAGACGACGTCGGCCGGCAGCCCTGGCTGATCGGTGGCCGCTGCCGTGCGTTCGGGGATCGCTGCGGCGGGTGGTGGTTCCGCTGGTGCTGCTGGAACTGCTGGTGCCGTGGAAGCTGTGGGCAGAACCGGCGCGGTCGCGCCGGGGGCCATTTCGGTGGCTTCCCTGTGGAGCAGTGCCCAGAGCGAGATGGCCATGGCAGCGGCGGCAACCAACAGGAGTAGACGGCGGCGGTTCATTGGCGGTTCCGCTGCGCATGCTAGCTCGCTGCGGAGCGGCATCCGGTCGCAACCTGCATTCTTCGCGTTCCTTGGCCTGGTCCTCGCCTGACTCGATCCTTCGTGAGATCATCCGTTCCTCGAACCACGGCCATTGCCGGGATCGTTGGGGTGCTGCCATGAGGATGTTCTTCCGTTGCTGTGCACTGCTGGGGCTCAACGCCGTTCTCGCGGCGCAATCGCCGCTGACGACGGGATACTACGGTGGGAATTCCGGGGCCCTTGATGGTGCGGTCTACTTCGACCTCACGGCGCAAGCCCCGCTCAGTGTCACCGGCCTGGACGTCCACCTCACCGGCAATGGGTTCGGCGTGATCGATATCTACCGTTGTCCGGGCACCTATGCTGGCAACGAGACCAACGCCGCGGCTTGGACCCTTGTCGGTACGGGGACGGTGCATTCGCTGGGGCTCTATCAGGCGAGTTTTGTGACGTTGGCCAGCCCGATCGCGCTGCCGGTTGGGCGGAACGGCTATGCCTGCGTGGCGTCGGGGGGCGCGTTTGCATACACGAATGCCGGCTTTGGCATTCCTCTGACCTATGCCACGGAGGAGCTGCAACTCGACACCGGGGCGGCCAGCAACGTGCCGTTTGTCGGTCCGAGGTTCGCGCCGCGCATCGTCAACACCACGATCTACTACGCGCCGGTGGGGGCCAACTTTGCGCGGCGAACCGATGTGGGCACCGGTTGTGTGCAGCGCACGACTTCGTTCTATGAGTTGTTCGCGGGGACGAGCCGGATGGATCTCGCGTTCCAGGCGTTTCGTCTGGTGCCGCGCGACGGTGGTTACACAGTGATCGCAGGAGGTGCCTGGCGTCCTCTTTCGGCTGCGGCCGTGCCCTTGGGTCTCGTGGACGAGTCCCAGGCGATTCGTTCCTTCGCGGGCGTTTTCGACCATCCAGGCGGCTCCACGACGAGTTTCGAAGTTGGTTCGAATGGCACCGTGTCGGCGGGCCCCAACAACTTCGGTTCCGAGGTCGATCCCGCGGTATTCCTCGACCGCCCCTTCGCCGCATGGGTTGTCTGGCGCGATTTCGTGCCGACCTCGTTTGGCAACGTGTGGTGGGAGGAGGGTAATGGCGTGGTCACGGTCACGTGGCTCGACGTGCTGAGTTACCAATCCGGCGGGCTGGGGTTCACACCGAGTCGCTTCCAATTGCAGTTCGACACGAACACCGACGAGGTCACCTACGTGTTCCAATCGATGGATAGCGTGGGTTCGTCGTGGACGGGGGGGCTGTCCAACGACTACCTGGTCGGCTATTCGCCCGGCGGTGCTTCGTTGGACCCTGGCAGCATCGATTTGACGGCTGCCGGCTTCTCCTGCACGGTGCACGCGGCGGACGCTGCGGCGTTGCACCTCGCGGCTTCGGCGCGCCCGATCCAAAGCACGGGCCTTTGGTTGTCGATGCAGAACGTGCCCGCCGGGGCCATTCTCGGTGGTCTCGCGTTTGGCCTCGCCAATCCTGGAGTCGACCTCACCGCCCTCGGGATGCCGGGCTGCGTGCAGCACACGGATCTGTTGGCGGCGGTGCTGTTCCCGGTCTCGGCGGCCGGTCCTGTGGTTGTGCCGATCACCGTTCCGAGTGCCATTGGTACGGTGCTGCACTGCCAGGCGTTTGTCTACGACCCGACGAGTGGCCTCACACCGCTCGGGGCCATCGCGTCACAGGGACTTCAACTTCTCATCGGCAGCTTCTGAACATGACGATCCAGCACAACCTCGTCTTGCCTGTGGGCCGCAGAACGTCTCCGTGCATGGGCCTGCTCATGTGGCTTACCACGCTGCTCGCGACCGCAGCACTGCCGGGCCAGCACGCGTGGCCCATCTGGATGAGCTCGCAAGTGCCCGATTCGGGCATTCCCGAGCCGGCGCGAGTGTGGCGATCGCATCTGGCCGTGGCCGGTGCCGCGGTCTATGCCTTCTGGGGCGTCGAGGATCCGGCAAACCCGACGCTGTGGTCGCGCTCGCTGGACTACGGTCGCACATGGTCGCCAATGGCGCCGTTCCGGCCTGGGACGGTGCCAGTAAGTGGTGCATTCACGCGCCTCATCGCGAACGGCACGGACGTCTTGGTCCATTGGGTGGAAGGGAGCGCGACGGGTTCTCGCAGCCTGCTGGCCGTGTCCTCGGACCGCGGGACAAGCTGGACGGTTCGCCCAGGGCCACTCTCCACGGAACCAAACCACCTCTTCGACGATGGTGGCACGATCCTCTGGAGCTCTGGACCGTGGTTGTTCTCCTCCACCGACCGCGGTGCATCGTGGCAAGGGCCGCGACCGATCGGTGGCCCGGGCACGCAACTCGCCCAGGTGCAGAGCGTCCGGTTGCACTTTGCCGGTGGTGTCCTGCAGGCCGCTTGGGACGAGTTGGTTGGCTCCGCCACCCAGGCTTTCTATTCCCGGTCGACCGATCTAGGCGTGACCTGGCTGCCCACCGCCCGGGCCCTGGCCGCAGCCTCCAGCTGGTCGCAGTTGGCGGACTTCCTCGTCACCCCGACTGCCACGATCCTCGCGTGGAGCGATGCCTCGGGCTACTACGTGGATCGTTCGTTCGATGCCGGCCTCTCGTGGCTGCCAGCCCCGAGTGCGGTGGCAACGTTGCCGGCGGGCGAGTTCCCCATCTTCGTCAGCGATGGCGAGAATGTGCTCGCGGTTTGGCAAGAGCCACCGATCCCGGGGCCCTACCGAGTCAGGTGCGTGCGATCGCCGGACCATGGACGCACGTGGACAGCACCGCCGATCGACATGTTCTCCCTCTCGTTGTCGGGCCGCTACATCGGGATTAGCGGCCTGCACAGCGAGAACGGTTGGGTCGCGGTGACCGTTCGACATCTGAATCGCTCGTGGCTTCCCCAGTCGCTGGAGTACTACCGCCTAGTCACCCGCGATGGTGGTGTCACCTGGTCAGGGGCCGGTGGGGCCATCGAAGCGGAATGCCAAGGCGTTCCGTTCTTGGCATCAAATGGAACCTATCTCGGCGGGATCTGGCAGAACGAGCTGCCGCTGCCCTACATCAACGGCTACGGCAATTGCCTGTTCGACTGGTTCGCAGGTGCACGTCCGCTCGGCGGTGGTGCCGCTGGCACCGGCGGCAGCACGCCCGCGTTGACGATCGACAAGATCCCGACCTACGGCTTCGACAGTGAACTGCAGTTGCGCGGCGGTTTGCCGGGGGCGGCGGCGATCCTCTCGTTTGGCACGCTGCGTTCGCCGATTGCGGTCCTCGGCGGTCAACTGAGGATTGATCCGGTGGTGAACTTGTTTGTGACCTTGGACGGCCCGACTGGGGCGATGCCCGGTGGCGTGGATCACTCGTTCCGCGTGCACTTCGGCGTGCCCGCCGACTTCTGCTGGCAGGCGTTCGTGCTGGATCCGGGCGCCAGCGGTGGCGTTGCGATGTCCGAAGGCATCGAGGTGCGCGTCTATTAGGCCGTTGCGCGCGTAGTTCGGCGAACTACTGCAGCACGACGATGCTGTCGGCGTGCAGCTGGTAGATGTCGACGACGTAACCGTCCTCCACGGTCGCCCCGACGCGCAACGTGCCCGTGATCAGCAGCGGCTCGAACGAGTAGTCGGTTGGC
>JADZDL010000447.1 GCA_020851075.1 Planctomycetota bacterium
CGGTGCGTCGCCTCGTGCTCTCAACCGCGGAACTCGGCGCCGAGACGCTGGGGCGTGCCGCGCAGTTGGGAGCGGTGGACGTCGTGCGCCGACCTTCGGGGGCGGCCACGGAGTCGCAGCTTGTGCAGCTGGTGGGGGAACTTGCGCCCATGATGGTGCGCATGGCCGGCATCCAGGCACCGGCTGCTCGCCTGACCGCGGCAGCAGGGACCGCCGCGCCTCGCCCCGCGACCAACCGGCCGAAGGAGCCAGCGCCAGGCCTGGGCATGGCCACTTCCGCACCGCAAGCTTGCCCGGTATCGCCGCGTCGCACGCCTGGAGGTCGTTCGCCGCAGGTGGTCGCAATTGGCGTGTCCACCGGTGGCCCGAAGGCGCTGGCCGAAGTGCTGCCGCGGTTGCCTGCGGACTTCCCGTTGCCGATCGTCATCGTGCAGCACATGCCGCCGAAGTTCACGGCAAGCCTGGCCGAGAGTCTGGATAAGACGTGCAAGCTGCGCGTGCGCGAAGCACAGCAGGGGGATCGCCTCGTGCGCGGCGTGATCCTCATTGCTCCGGGCGGCAGGCATATGCGCATCGTGAAGAGCGAACTCGGCGAGACCGTGGATCTGACCGAGGATCCGCCCGTGTGTTCGTGTCGCCCTTCCGTCGACTACCTGTTCCGTTCGCTGCAACAGACCTTCGGTGGCCGCGTGCTCGGCGTGGTGTTGACGGGCATGGGCGAAGACGGGTGGGTTGGTTCTCGGCAACTCCACGACGCTGGGGCCTGCCTGCTTGCGCAGGACGAAGCAAGTTCAACAGTGTATGGCATGCCGCGTGGACCGATCCAGGCCGGTATTGCCGCGGCAGTGCCGCTCGACAACATGGCGGACGCGATTCAGTTGGCGGCCAGGGGGAACTCATGCAATTAAGACCCGGTGAGATGGCGTTGATGCGTCAGATGGCCCTGCAGCTCGCGGGCATCTCGCTCGACGACTCGAAGGGATACCTCATTGAGACCCGGCTAGGTCCGATTGCGGAGCGCGTCGGCTGCACGAACTTCAACGAGCTCTACTTCCGGACCCGCTACAGCGCCAACAAGGAGCTGCTGCAGGACATCGTCGAAGCGATTACGACGCACGAGACGATCTTCTTCCGCGATGGCGCGCCCTTCGAGGCGCTGCAATACAAGCTGCTGCCCGAAGTGATCGACGCCCGCGAACGTCTCGGTCAACCGCGCAAGCTGCGCATCTGGTCCGCGGCCTGCAGCACGGGCCAGGAGCCGTACAGCATCGGCATCGTACTGCATGAGTTGCTGCGCGATCTCAAAGGCTGGGACATCCAGATCATCGCTACCGACATCGCCAAGGCCACGCTGCAGGCTGCCGAGCGCGGCATCTACGCGTCCCACGACATTGCGCGAAGCGCCAAACCAGCCTTGATGAAGCAGTACTTCGAGCCCGTGGATGGTGGTTTCCGCGTGGTGGATTCCGTGCGCAAGCTCGTACAGTGGCGACAGATGAACCTGCTGGAGCCGTTCAGTGGCATCGGCCAGTTTGACATCGTGTTCCTGCGCAACGTGCTGATCTACTTCGAGGCCGAGCCGCGCCGAGATCTGGCTCGCCGGGTGGGCGATACGTTGTTGCCGCACGGTTGGCTCGTGGTCGGTGCTGCCGAGAACCTGCTCGACGCCGGCCCGCAATTCGTGCCGCAGACGCACTGTCGCGCTACGGTCTACCAACCCAAGCTAGTGCCCGCCGGCAAGGCGTGACCGGCAAGCCGCCCGGCCGCCCAGGTTGCGCAGGTCGGGGCATCCTGCCTGCCCGCCTTTGTGCCTCCGTAGTGCCGAAGGCCGGGCCCGCCGCTACACTTTCTGCCGCCCTTTGGGCCCCACTAGAAACCCTAGCATGAAGTTCCTCCAAGCCTCGGCCGCCGTGTTGCTGTGCACGGCCGCCCTCTCCGCCTCCAGCGTCTCGTGTCCTCTCGGTCAGGAACCAACCCCGCAAGGGGGCATTCCCGAGTGCAAGGAGATGAAGAAGACCGCGTCCGGCCTCGAATACGGCGTGCTGCGCCCGGGCCGCGACGAACCTTCGCCGACCAAGGACGACATGGTCGAGGTGCACTACACGGGCTGGCTCACCGACGGCAAGAAGTTCGACAGCTCGCGCGATCGCGGCTCGCCGACTTCGTTTGGCGTGAGCCAGGTCGTGAAGGGTTGGACCGAGGGTCTGCAGCTCATGACGCCGGGCGCGCACTTCAAGTTCGTGATCCCGGCCGAACTCGGCTACGGCGCGCAGGCTGCCGGCAGCATTCCGCCGAGCAGCACGCTGGTCTTCGAGGTCGAGCTGCTGCGCGTCATCGCGATGCCGAAGTTCCGTCCCGCGAAGCCGGATGCGCAGAAGAGCACCGAGAGTGGTGTGAAGTACGAAGTCGTGAAGGTCGGCACGGGAGCGCAGGTTGGTGAGTCCGATGGGCTCGCGATGCGCTACGCGATCTGGAAGGCCAAGGATGGCGACCTCGTCGACTGCAGCGAGCGGCAGAACAACCACCGCCTGTCGGGCACGCTGACCTCGTTGCCGTTCCCGTTCCTGAAGGAACTGGCCCAGGCCTGCAAGGTCGGCGACGTGCTGCGCGCCGAGGTGCCGATGAAACTCTTCCCGAACTTGCGCGAAGACACGGTCTGGGAACTCGAGGTCACGGGGATCAGCAAGGTGCCGGCGTTCCGCGATCTCGACGCGGCGAAGGTCGTGACCACCCAATCCGGGCTCATGTATGAGGTGATCGAAGCGGGCGAGGGTGACTCGCCGGCGGCCACCGAGACCGTGGTTGCCAACTACTCGGGCTGGCTGCTCGATGGCACGCTGTTTGACAGCTCGCACGCGCGCGGCGAACCGAGCGAGTTCCCGCTCAACCGCGTAATCAAGGGCTGGACGGAAGGTTTGCAGCTCATGAAGACGGGCGGCAAGTTCCTGTTCAAGATCCCCGGCAATCTTGCCTACGGCGAGCGCGGTTCGCCGCCGAAGATCCCGGCCAACGCCACGCTGATCTTCCTTGTCGAACTCGTCGCGGTGAAGAAGAAGTGACCCGGCGCGCGGTGGGCGGCGCTGTTAGGCGGCGCTGCGCTGCTTAGTCAGCCTGGCCCAGATCGCGCCGTTCGGCGCTGAGACCGCGCTCGCCAAGCTGGCCACAGGCCGCCATCACCGAGCGGCCCTTCGTGATGCGCCGCCGCACGGCAAGTCCGTGCGCGCGCAGTTCGCCGACAAACGCCACGGTCTCGGCTTCGGTCGGTGCTGGTGCGATCGGGTTCGAGCCCGGGTTGTACGGGATCACGTGCACGAACGTGCGCCCAAGCGGCGCGCAGAAGTCGGCGATCGCTTTGGCATCGGCCTTGCTGTTGTTGATGCCTGGCAGGAGGCACCAGTGCACCCCGAGGGCGAGGTTGCGGCGTTGGCGGTAGTCGAGCAGCGCCGCCTGGATCTCGCGCAACGGGTAGCGCACCGAATGCGGCATCAGGGCCGCGCGCAGTTCGTCGGTCGCTGCGTTGAGGCTCAACGCGAGCCCGAGCCGCTTCCAGCCGAGCTCGCGCAGCGCGCGGATGCCGGGCACGTGACCCACGGTGCACACGGTGAGGTGATCCTGCGCGTAGGCGAGGCCGTGGCGATCGGTGAGCACGGCCAGCGCCTGCAGCAGCGCCGCTTCGTTGTCGAGCGGTTCGCCCATGCCCATGAAGACGATCGTGTCCGGCCGCTGGGTGCGGTGGGCGAGCGTCACCTGCGCCACGATCTCCCCGGGCGTGAGGTTGCGCAGCAGGCCGAGCCGGCCCGTTTCGCAGAACGTGCAGGCGCGGGCGCAGCCGACCTGCGTCGATACACACAGACTCGTGCGCCCGCGGCCCATCGGCAGGTGCACACTCTCGATGGTGCGGCCGTCCTGCAGGCGCAGCAGCCGTTTGCGCAGCGGGCCGGTGGGCGTGTCTTCATGCTGTTCGGACGCGATCTCGGGCAGGTGCAGGTGCGCGTGTTCGCGCCACCGTTCGGCGGCGAAGCAGCCGAGGCCAAGCCCTTCCGGGTCGAAGATACCCTCGCGCACGGCGGCCCGATGCACGGCGGGTGCCACCCCAGCCCCTTTGCTCTCTCGAAACCACGTGCGCGCGGCGGCGGCGAGGTCCTCGGTGCGGTGGGCGAGCAGATCCAGCGGCATCGCTGCAGGCTAGCCAGCGGGTGGCCCTGCATAAACTTTATGTAGCAAAGTAGTCGCTAACCCGAAGAAGTCCGTGCGCGAAGTCGCCGCGTACGCCATCATCCCGCCGGCATGGAGACCTCTCCTGATTCTGGTGTCGCAGCGCAGGCCCCGGTGGCGACCGTCGCTCCGGTGCTGCAGGCGCGCGGTGTGTTCCGCTTTCGCACCGACGAGGGCCAGCAGATCCCGGTGGTGCGCGATGTGTCGTTCGAACTCCGCAACCAGGAGTTTGCCACGATCATGGGCCCGTCGGGATCGGGCAAGTCGACGCTGCTGCAACTGCTCGCTGGCCTCGATCGGCCGTCCGCGGGCGAGATCCTCATCGCCGGCGAAGACCTCGCCAAGGGCGACGAAGAGTATCGCGCGTCGGTGCGGCGGCGGAAGATCGGCTTCATCTTCCAGTTCTTCCATCTGCTGCCCGACCTCACGGTGCACGAGAACGTGACGTTGCCGCTGCGCATCCTCGGCCAGAATCCGAAGCGCCACGCCGGCCGCATCGACAACCTGCTCGAACTGCTTGGTGTGCAGAAGCTCGTGCATCGCCTGCCGTCGGCGCTGTCCGGCGGCGAGATGCAGCGGGTGTCGATTGCGCGTGCGCTGTCGACGCAGCCGCCGTTGATCCTCGCCGACGAGCCGACGGGCAACCTGTCGAGCAAGGCGGGCGAGGAGGTCGTAGCCCTGCTGCGCGCGGTGCGCGACAAGCTCGGCACCTCGATCCTGCTCGTGACTCACAACCCACGCGACGCCGCGGCGGGGGATCGGGTGCTGTTCTTGCACGACGGCGCGTTGCAACAGGCTGCGGAACTCACAGGGGGACCTTTCGGTGTCGCTGACGTCTTTCATCGTCTTCAGGAACTGGGCATCTAGTCGGCTGCGGTTGCTGCTGACCCTGGTCGGCATCGCACTCGGCGTCGCCATCGTCGTGGCCATCTACGTGATGGACCACAACACGATCCAGAGTCGCCTGCTGAGCCAGGATCCGCAGCGCGGTCGCGTCGATCTCGAGGTGCTGCCGACTTCGACTTCGCAGACCACCGATCAGGTGGCGCTGCGGCTGCGTGCCCATCCGGGCGTGCAGGACATCGCGATCTGGCTCGAATCGCGCGGCATCACCACGTTGGCGGGCAAGGACCTCGACCTGTCGGTGTTCGGCCTCGGGCCGTTGCCGGCGGGGCCGTTCTCGCACTACGTCGTGCACGAAGGGCGCGACCTCAACGCGGCCGATGCGTCGCTTGAACAGCCGGCGATCCTGCTCGGCGGCGAAGCGGCGCGGTTGCTCGACGCCAAGGTCGGCAGCACCGTGCGCCTCGCCGAGCCGCAGAACCTCGAACGCGTCGAGTGCCGCGATGGCAAACTCGTCGTGATTCCCGCGACCGCCCCGCAGAAGTCGTTTGCCGTCGACTGCAAGGTGGTTGGCATCCTGTCGAGCGAGCGCCTCGGCGCGCGCAACTTCGGCCAGATGGCGGTCGCCGGCATCGATCTGGCGCGGCGCCTGCAGCCGCGTGGTGGCGAACGGTTCCACGTGCTGCGCAGTGAAGGTGCCGACCTCGATCGCATCAGTCGCGACCTGCGCGAGGAGTTCCACGTCGTCGACATGCGCAGTGCGCTGATTGGCGAAGGTGCTGACGAACGCGCGTTCCGCAACGGCCTCAAGGTGCTCGGTGGCCTGGCCCTGCTGCTCGGCATGTACGTGGTCTTCCAGACGCTGTCGCATTCGCTCGTGGCGCGGGTCCGGCAGCTGGGCCTGCTGCGTTGCCTGGGCACGGGCACCGGCGCGATCACACGTATCTTCCTGCTCGACGCGCTCATGCTCGGCACGGTCGGGGCGTTGCTCGGCATCCTGCTTGGGCTCGGGCTCGCCTACCTGCTGCGGCTCTACGACGTGAGCTCGCTCGGTCTCGGCAAAGCCTGGACGACCTTCGAAGTGCCACTCTTCCCGGTGTTGTGGACCGGTGCCTTGGGCGTGTTGTTCACGCTTGCAGGCGCGATGTTCCCGCTGATCCGCGCGCGGCAGGTGCCCGCGTTGGACATCCTGCAATCGCGCGGGCTCGCGCCGGGCAAGGGTGATGGTGTGGACCTGCTGCGCGGCATGAACGGCTGGATGTTTGCGCTGCTCGTGCTCGCGCTGCCACTCGCGTACCTGGCGATGACGCCGCTGGCCGC
>JADZDL010000448.1 GCA_020851075.1 Planctomycetota bacterium
CGAGTCCTACGAAGGATGGCAAGGACGTCACGGGCTTCCGGATGGAGAACTGGAAGCCAGGCATGGTGCATGGCGCTTTCGAAGTGGTGATGCCGCTCGGGCCGTGCGATGCCCAGGTCGCAGGTTTCGTCGGCAGCGCGCTGATCTGGTGCTTGCCAGCTGCTTTGCTTGGCAGCTGGCTGCTTTGGTGGCTCGTCGATCGCAAGGTGCGGCGCCCGCTGCTGCAGCTTGCTGCGGAGATGCAGGAGATTGCCGAAGGCGAAGGCGACCTTACGCGCCGCCTGCATTCCGCGCGTCGCGATGAACTCGGCGAAGCTGCGCGCTGGTTTGATGCGTTTGCGGGTCGCATGCACGACGCAATCGCCAGGGTTGCGGAGAGCAGCGAACCCGTGGAGCGTGCCGGTGTCGCGATCGCTGGCGAATCCCATCGACTCGCGGACTGCGCGTCGCACAGCGCGGCCACGATCGAGGAGATCAATGCGACGCTGCAGGAGATCCGTTCGCTGGCGCTGCGCACCGCCGAAGGGTGCCAGACCGCCAGTTCGGGCGCGGAAGCGGCCAGTTCGGCGGCGCTGCGCGGCAACTCCGAGAGTGAGCGCATGAATCAGGCAATGGCGGCCATCCAGGAATCGAGTGCCGCGGTCACGCGCGTGGTCCAGGTCATTCACGACGTCGCCTTCCAGACCAATCTGCTGGCGCTCAACGCGGCCGTCGAAGCCGCGCGCGCAGGCGAAGCTGGCAAGGGGTTTGCCGTGGTTGCCGAAGAGGTCCGCAGCCTCGCGCAACGCAGTGCGGCGGCGGCCTCGGAGACGGCGAAGATGATCGGCGAGGCGTCGCAACGCGCCGAGAATGGGGCGCGCATTGCGGCCGATGTCGCCACCGTCTTTGGGGTGATCACGGCGGAAACGAGCAAGGTCACGCAGATGCTCTCTGGCGTTGCCCAGCGCAGTTCGCAGCAGAGCCAGAATGTGGAACAGGTCACCAGCGGCGTTTCCGTGCTGAGCCAGGCCACGCAGGACAACGCCGCGGGCGCGGAAGAGCTTGCGGTGACGGCCAAGGAGAGTGCGGAACGCATTGGTGAGTTGCGCCGGATGGTCGGGACCTTCAAGCTCGGAGTCGGCGCGACCCGCGGCTAGGCGGGGGCGGTCGGTCGATATTCCCCAGCCTCAAATACCCCAGCCCAAAATTCCGCAGTCCTGATCATGACTGTGGCGTCGACCCGTCGGGGCCGTGCCGGCAGCATGGTGGTGTGCGCTCCTGCCCTACGCCGCTGGTTGCCTTGATCCTCGTGGCCTGTTCGGCTGCGCCCACAGCTCCGGTCGCGAAAGTCGATCTTCGACAGAGCACCGATTGGGGGGCGGTGATCGCCAAGGGATATGCAGTGCCGCCAGGCGCTGACGCCTTCGAGCTTTCGAAGCAGCTCAGCGCGCAGCTCGCGAGCCCTTCGCCTCAATCTCGCGATGAGCATGCGTTTGGCATCCTTGCGAATTGGATCCTGAAGCAGCACGTGCTCTCGCCTGAGCAGATGCGCTTCCATTGCGAACGTTGGCGCGCCAACCTGCAACCTGGCATCGGCGAGCGTGGCACGGACACGGTGTTGCTGCGGTCGTTCTCTGCGCTCGCCTTGTCGTTGCTCGCTGCGGAGGACGTACAACGACCGTTCTTGGCACCTGGCGAAGTGCGCGAGCTGCTCAATGCGGCGCTCGAGTACCTGCACGCCGAACGCGATCTGCGCGACTACGACCGCACGCAGGGTTGGATTCATGCGACGGCGCATACGGCCGATCTGCTGAAGTTCCTCGCCCGCAATGCAAAGGTGGATGCCTCAGGCCTGCGCGCGATCCTCGACGGCATTGCGGCCAAGCTCGCCGTGCCGATGGATGGTGCGTTCCGCATGGGCGAGGACGAACGGTTGGCGCGCGCCGTGGTCTCGATCGTGCTGCGCGCGGAGTGCGACGAGGCCATGTTCGATGCGTTCCTCGGCGAATTGCGCGTGAGTCTCGACGCGGCCAGGGCTCACGAGCCGTGGGATCCCGAGCACTTCGCGATCGAGCAGAACGTGCTGCATTGCCTGCGTGCGCTGCACTCCGTGCTGGTCTCCGCGGGCAGTCTGCCGCCGCAGGCCGAACGGGCCCGCGACGCGCTCGCGGAGTGGTTTGGCTCGGTGCGCTGAGCAGATTCGCGAACGGCGGCGTGCGCTGTGAAGGAAATGGTTCTTCGAGGGGGAATCCCAACGGAGCCACCCATGACCACTACCCGCCACGCGTTCCTGTTTGCCCATGCGGCACTAGCCGTAACCCTTGCTGCGCAAGGCCCGGACTTCCTCATCACCTACTCCCAGCCCGAGACCACGCTCTCCGGCAGCAATGGCACGTCGATGCAGACCCTGCTGCCAGACGAGATCTCCCATCTCGAATACAGCAACGGCCCGTGCGCGTCCCTGTCGGCCGAGAAGTGGTCGCCACGCGCGTGTTTCCACGCGATGGCGGGCGACGAGAACAGCAACGCCATGTATTGGAACCCGACGTTGTTCGGGTCCATCGACGCGCTCGTCGAGGGCATGTCGATGACGCCAATTGCCGGCAGCAACCCGCGCACGGTGTTCTTCTCGCCGTCGGTGGCGATGGGCAACGGGGTCAGCACCTTGCCGCTGCGTCCAGGCGACGTTGGCCGCATCGTGCGCACGACGTCAGGTGATGGCCAGGTGGAGTACTTCCTGCGCCAGGAAGACACCAACATGGCGCTCGGCTTGCCCTCGACGACGCCGATCGATGTCGACGCGATTGCGTTCTCGCCCAACTACGGGGTGTTCCTGTCGCTCGATCAGGACATCCTGGTCAACACGCCATGTGGTCCAACGATGCTGCAGGACGGTGCGATCTTCATGATCCCGAACTGGGCCATCACCTACACATGGGACTTCCGCATTGCCTCGGTACTGCCAAACAGCGCGTTTGTCATCTACACAGAAGCACAGGTCGACGCGATGGTCGCAAATGCGCAGGTCACCGATCGATTCGGGGTCTGCCTGACGAATGCCGTCGACGTCGAAGCGCTGGAGATCGATTGGATGGGCCCTGGCCAGACGATCGTGCCCTGCGCGGGAGCAGTCCTTTGGGCTCCTGACCTGATCTTCTCGGTCGAAACTGGCACGGGCGCGAGCGTGCTCACCACGCAGTTCGGCGGCTCGATTCACGGCAACACCTGCACACTGATGGGAACAGGTTGCGGAAGTGGCCCGACGTTTGGACCACAGACAGGCATCCGTTCGACGAGTAGCAGCGTTGGTGCGCCGAGTTACGTGAACGGTCTCTGCAGCACCTGGACGCTGCGCTATTCGCTGCAAGCGCGCACGCCTGTGCTCAACAGTTCGCCGAGTGGTCTCGCCGCGGGAGCTACGCTGTTTGACATCAATTCGCCGGCGCCGCTGAACTTCATCTTCGTCACCTTCGTGCCGTCGGGTGTCAATGCTGTGCCGACGTCGTTCCCGGGGTTCCCGTTCTCACTGTTGGGCTTCCCTGACTACTACCCGACCAACTTCTTCTACATGTTCTCGGCGACTGCGGGTGGTACGAGCACGTTCCCGTCGTTCGCGATCCCACCGAACTTCCCGGTGAAACTGCTGTTCCAGAGTGTTGGTGTCGTGAACAGCATGATCGAGTTCAGCACGCCCGCGATCCTCGACATCCTCTAAGGAAAGCGGGTCGCGTGAGTCGCGGGGCCTGCTAAGTTCCCTGCCCCGATGAAGAACCCGGTCCCCTTCCTACGCAAGATCGCGCTGCTCGAAGCCGTGTCGTACCTGATCCTGCTCGGTATCGCGATGCCGCTGAAATACGTCTGGGACATGCCCCTGGCCGTGCGGGTCCTTGGATCGATCCACGGCGCGCTGTTTGTGGTGTTCTGCTGGGCTCTGCTGCGCGTGTTGCAGGATGCGCGCTGGCCGATGGTGCGCGCGATCGAGGTGTTTGTCGCTTCGCTGATCCCGATCGTGCCGTTCTTCCTGGATCGGAAGATGAAGGTCTGGGCAGAGGAGTGGCGCCCGACTGGCGCCTGACCCGTCGCCTACGGCTTCTGCAGCACGACCCACGCCTTCGTCGGGTCCTCACTGTCATACGCCACGCGCAACTGCCACGGATCGAGCGTTAGCCAGTAATCGACATCGGCGCGCGAGATATCGACACCGTTCCACGTGTCGGGTCGTTGGCCTTGACCGTCCCAGGGTTGGGTCTTCACGAGGAACTTGAAGATGCCGCCCTTGCGTAGCACGCGGAACGTGTCGCGGACATAGTCCGTGATGACCTGCTTGCTCGGGATGTGTTGGAAGACCTGGAAGCTAAGCGCGAGGTCGTAGTAGTCACTCTCCAACCCAGCGAGCGTGCGGCCGTCGCCGAGGAACACCTTCGCATTTGGCGCGCGTTGCAGATACTCGCGCGCCTGCGCGACCATGCTGGGGGCGATGTCGATGCCGTGCGCTTCCTGAAACAGCACCGCAAAGAACTGGAGCATGCGACCGATGCCGCAGCCGATCTCCAGCATGCGCATGTCGTGGCGCAAGTCCTTGTGCAGCAGGCCGAGCACTTCGAAGGCGTCGCGGCAGCCGGACAATGCGAAGTCGAAGCCCGTGTACTCCACCGTGTTGATGTAGTACTTCGCATGCTCGCCGCCGCGTTGGTCCCAGTCGGAACGCATCCAGGCGGTGACATCGGCGGGGGGCGGGGCGGTGCGGCGGTCCTGTTCGGTCATCTTGCGAGGTTTCGGGGCAGAGCAGCATAGCCCGCGCGCAGGCAGGACGAGCGCGCGGATTGCCGCTGTCCATCTTCTTCGGCAGGATGGCGGTGAGACTCCATCGTCATCGGGGTTTTGACCGATATAAGACTCCCCGTGCCGAGCTCGCCCGACCTGATCTGTTTCTGTGGCCAAGACTGGTGGTACCACAACCGTGCGCACAGCGATTTCCAGCTGATGACCCGCGCGGCGAAGTACCGCAAGGTCCTCTTGATCAACTCGATCGGCATGCGCATGCCGATGCCGGGGCGATCGCCGCTGCCCTGGAAACGCATCTGGCGCAAGCTGAAGAGCATGCTGCGGCACACGCGGCGGCCGCTCGTGGAAGCGCCCAACTACACGGTCATGACGCCGGTGCTGTTTCCGTTCTACGGCAGCGAGAAGGCGCGCGCGTTCAACGCCCGCAGCATCCGTTCGCAGGTCGAACGCCAGGCGCGCAAGCTCGGCATCAAGGACCCGCACATCATCGTCACGGTGCCGACTGCCTGGGACGTGGCCAAGGAGATGCAGTGCAGTTCGCTCGTCTACAACCGCAGCGACAAGCACTCGGCGTTCAGTGAGGCGGACCAGGGCATGATCCGCGGGCTCGAACACGAACTGCTCACGCGCGCCGATGGTGTGCTCTACAGCAGCCGCGCGTTCCGCGACAGCGAACGCGAGCTGACGGGAGAGCGCGCGCATTTCCTCGACCACGGCGTCGATACCAAACACTTCGCGCCGCGCGGCCGCACCGAAGCGCTCGCTGGTTACGACTGCAAGCGGCCGATCATCGGCTTCTTTGGCGGGCTCGACGACTACGTGATCGACTTCGATCTGCTCGAACGCCTCGCCAAAGAACGTCCAAACTACACGCTCGTGTTGATCGGTGATGCGACGTTGTCGATGGAGCGCCTGACGCGTTACCCGAACGTGCGCCATCTCGGTTTCAAGCCGTACGCAGAGATCCCCGATTTCGGCGCGGATTTCGACGTTTCGATCATGCCGTGGCTCGACAACGACTGGATCCGGTCGTGCAACCCGATCAAGCTCAAGGAATACCTCTCACTCGGCCAGGAGGTCGTGACGACCTACTTCCCGGAAGTTGAGCACTACCTCGATCATGTGCACGTCGCGCGTTCGGGCGACGAGTTCCTCGCCAAGATCGACGAGGTGGTCGAGGGCAAGAAGGCCAAGGGTGACCGCAAGGCGCTGCTCGGCAAGGCGACGTGGGATGATCGCACGCAGGAACTGCTGCAGATCCTCGACGGCATCGCGGCGAAGAAGGGGGCAGCATGTGCGGCATCGTAGGCATTCGCCGATTTGATGGCCGTCCGATCGACGAGGCCATGCTGCGCGCGATGGCTGCGCGCCTGCACCACCGTGGCCCGGACGGCGATGGATTCCGGATCTGGAAGGACATCGGATTTGGCCATACGCGTCTGTCGATCATCGATCTCGCGGGTTCGCCGCAGCCGATGACGTCGGCGAGCGGGCCGTTCCACATCACGTTCAACGGCGAGATCTTCAATTACCAAGAACTGCGCGCTGGACTCGAACGCCAGGGTGTGCCGCTGCGCACGCACGGCGATACCGAAGTGCTGCTCGAGATGCTGCGTTTGCAGGGCCTGCGCGGCCTGGATCAGCTCAATGGGCAGTTTGCTTTCGGCTACTTCGACGAACGCGCTGGCACGCTGCTGCTGGCGCGCGACCGGCTCGGCATCCTGCCGCTCTACTATGCGCAGGGACCTGGTTTCGTGGTGTTTGCGAGCGAAGTGAAAGCGCTGTTGCCCGCGCTCGGCGCGCCGCGGCTCGATGACGAGGCCGTCGAGGACTACCTCACGTATCGCTCCGTGCCACCCGAACGCACGCTGTTTGCGGGCGTAAAGAAACTCGCGGCGGGCCATGCGCTGCACGTCTCGGCCAACGGGCAATTGCGCGAAGAGGCCTGGTGGGCCCTGCCGGCGAAGTTGCAGGGTGAGATGCTTACGGGCACCGCGGCGATCGCGGCGGTGACAACGCAGCTCGAACGCGCCGTCGCTGGGCGTCTCGTCGCCGACGTTCCCGTTGGCGCCTACCTGAGTGGTGGCCTCGACAGCAGCCTCACCGTGGCGCTCATGAAGAAGCTGCGCCAGGGTGGCGAAGTGCAGACGTTCGCGGCGGGATTCGCGGATCCGCGTTTTGACGAGTTGCCGTATGCGAAGCAGGTCAGTGACGCAGTCGGCACGACGCATCACGAGATCAACGTGACATCGAAGGACTTCCAGGAACTGTGGGAGACCTTGTCGTGGCACCGCGACGGTCCGATCAGCGAGCCCGCCGACGTGGCGATCTTCCGCATCGCGCAGTACGCACGGCGCAGTGTGAAGGTGCTGCTGTCCGGCGAAGGCAGCGACGAGATCTTCGGTGGTTATCCAAAGTACGTCTACGAGCCAAAACTCGCGGGTCTGGCGGCAATTCCAGCGTTCCTGCGCGTTCCCGCGTGCCGGCTCGGGGAGCGTTTGTTGCCGGGCAGCAAGTACCGAGCGCGGCAAGCGGCGCGCGCGCTCACGGGGCGCAGCGCAGCCGAACGCCTGCAGACGTGGTTTGCGCCGTTTACGTGGTACGAGCGGCGCGCGCTGCGCAAGGGCTACGGGGCTTTGCGCTCGCTCGGCCAGTACGAGCGCTGCGAAGGCGACCACCTGCGCCGCATGCTCTACGTCGATTGCCACACGTGGCTCGCCGACAACCTGCTCGAGCGCGGGGATCGTATGTCGATGGCCGCGAGCATCGAGAACCGCCCGCCGTTCCTCGATCATGAACTCGTCGAACTCGCGTTCCGCATCGATTCATCGATGAAGGTGAAGGGGCAGAGCGGCAAGTGGATCGTGAAGGAGATCGCGCGGCAGTATCTGCCCGCGAACATCGTCGATCGCAAGAAAGTCGGCTTCCGCGTGCCTCTCGACGAGTGGTTCCGCGGCGGTCTGAAGGACTACGCGCACGATCTGCTGCTCGGCAAGGACTCGTTCGTGAGCAGTTATCTGGAGCGCGCGCCGATCGAGGCGATGTTGAGTGATCACATGCGCGGGCGGCGCAATGAAGAACTCCGGCTGTGGACGCTGCTGGGGTTGGAGGTGTGGCACCGCACGTTCTTCCGTGGTGCGGGGGATCGGTTTGTGCCGCAAGTCGGGTGAGCGGGCGGGCAATTGCCGGGGGCCAGGCAGTTGCAGCGTGGTCCGAAGGAGCGTACGGTGAGATGGTGCCCGACCCAGCCGCGATTTCGGATACCTCACCTGCAGCAGAGCAGCTGCAGTTCGAGATCTGGCGCAGAATGAGCCCGGCCGAGAAGTTCGCAGCGTTCCTCGATCTGCAGGCTACCGCTGAGGCGTTCGCCGAGGCTGGGATCAGGCGACGTTACCCGCTCGCGGATGCTCGGGAAGTCTTCTTGCGTCGCGTCGCGATGCACCTCGACCGCGATACGATGGTGCGGTGCTATGACTGGGATCCCGAGCTCCACCAATGAGCGGGTTGCCCTTTGGTGGAGCTGTTGCGCAGGTCGTCGAGTGCCTGGAGCGGTTGAAGATCGCCTACTTCGTCGGTGGGTCGGTGGCCAGTACCGTGCACGGGGAGATTCGTACGACGCACGATGTCGACATCGTCGTCGAGATCGACTTGTCGCATGTGCAGTCACTGGTGGCCTGTCTCTCACCCAACTTCTTTGTCGACCCTGACTACCTGCGCTTGGCTGTGTCCCAGCGGAGCTCCTGCAACGTCATCCACCGCCAAACAGGCTTCAAGGTCGACATGTTCTTGCGGCGCGAGCGGCCATACAGCCGGGTTGAAATGGAGCGTCGGCTGCCAATCGAGGTCTTTCCCGGCTTTTCGGCGCAGGTCGCCACCGCCGAGGATTGTGTGCTTTCCAAGCTTGAGTGGTTTGAGAAGGGCGGGCGGGTGTCAGAGCGTCAATGGCGTGACGTGCTTGGCATCCTGAAGGCGCAGCGAGGAATGCTGAACCGCGAGTACTTGCGAAAGTGGGCGGCAGAGCTGTCGGTGGCCGACTTGTTCGAGTTGGTTTGGGATGAAGCGAATCGGCCCATTGGTTGACTGCTCGTCAACCCGCCCGAGTCGTTCACCACCGCGTTGACGACTCCGTTGGTCGGCGTGATGGTCGCGGTGGCCTTGGTGCCGCCGCTGGCGGTGTGC
>JADZDL010000449.1 GCA_020851075.1 Planctomycetota bacterium
CGAATCGGACTGTTCTAGGCATTGCGGGGCTTGGCGGGGCCTTTGCCGAACGCCTCGCCTTGCCTACGGCGAACCTGCTGCCGGTGCCCGAGATCGTGAGCGACGACAGCGCGACGTTCGTCGAACCGCTGGCTGCGGCCTTGCACATTGCCGATGATGTCGATCTCGCGCAGCATCGGCGGGTGGTGGTGGCTGGCGATGGCAAGCTTGGATTGTTGTGTGCAGCGGCGTTGGCGCATCATGGCTGCGCGGTGACGCTCGTTGGTCGCCACCCCGAGCGGCGGTCGTTGCTGCGCCAGCAGGTGACGTTCGTCGAAGGTTGGCTCGAAGGCAAAATTGCGACCCCCGGGCCGCCGGATGCCTTTGATCTCGGTGTGGATGCGACCGGCAACGCCGACGTGCTGCCGCGCCTGCTGGGACTCGTTCGCCCGCGTGGCACGATCGTGCTGAAGACCACCACGGAGCGGCCGTCCAGCCTCGATCTCAGCTCGCTCGTCGTGCGCGAACAGCGGCTCGTCGGTTCGCGCTGCGGCCGGTTTGCTCCGGCACTGGCGGCGTTGGCGCAGTGCGTCTTTGACGTGCAAAGCCTGATTTCGGCTCGTTATCCACTGGCCCAGGGCATCGCGGCGTTTGCGCGCGCCCAGCAGCGTGGGGTGCTCAAGGTGATCGTGCGGTGCGAGAACTGAACGCGAGAACTGAACGGCGTTACCGGTTCGTGCATTCCGCCGCGGCTGGCGCCGTGCCATGATGTTCCGGCTGGTAACGCCGATGACCAATCCTCCTGCAAGTGCAAAGAACTCCCGCCCGGACACCTTGACGCGTTGCCTTGGTGGCCTGCTCGGGCTCGCGATCGGGTTTGCCGCGGAGTGGTTTGCGATCCAGCGCGGCGTCGACATTGCCATCGCCGTCGCGGCAGGCATGTCGCTCGGAGTGGCACGCGGTTCGGCGCGGCGCAGTATGCCCTGGGCCATCGGCATGGCCATTGCGGCGCCGCTGGCGTTGTTGCTGACTGTGTGGTGGTTCCGCGCGTTCCGCAGCGACCCATCGCTGCTCTACTTCCTCGCCAACGTCACGGAATTGCCTGGTAGCGTGCTGTTCTCAACCGGTGCAGCGGTTGCGGTGGGCGCCTGGTTTGGCGGCGGACGCAATCGCAGGCGCTGAGTCAGGGCCGCGCGTTGGCGCGCACGACGAGCGCGCCATTGCCGGCATTGCTCTTCACGTAGACGAGTTTGAGAGGGCCAAACTCGGGCCCGTATTCGTGCCGCTGACCAGCGATGTCAAAACGCAGACCGTGGTCCGAGGCTTCGACGTGGGTCACCTGGGCCGGATAGTCGACGGCGAAGCGGCCGACCGCGGCGTAGTCGCCGAGTGTCTTCACGAGTTCGCCTTCCGATGCGAAACTCACGCCAACGGGGTCCGGGGCGCACGCAGTAACTGCGGCAAGAAGGCAGGCGGCAGAACGGAACAATACGCGCATTGCAGCAACTCTCCGCCACCTGGATCGGCACGCGAGGTTGCAGCGGTGGCTGCGGCAAGCGAGAGGTCGACTGCAGCGGCCGATGCCAACGGCCCGGTCTCGCCGAGGGACTGCGCTCAAGTCACCATGTTGTGTTGGCCCGCAGTTGGGGTGGCCAAAGCATGCGCGCGTGGGCGCATTCTGCGATGATGGGCCCATGCGCCCGTTCCGTCAGGTGGCCCTCGATCGCCGTTCGTTCCTGCGCGGTTCTGCGTGCGCGATGGCGCTGCCGTGGTTGGATGCGATGCAGCCGGCGCTGCGGGCCGCGCCACCAGCCCCCGTGCGCTGTTTGTATGTGTTCTCCCCCAATGGGGTGAACATGCGCGAATGGCGACCGCGCGGGCAGGGCCTCGACGCGAAGTTTGGGGCGACGTTGCAGCCGCTCGAAGGGCTGCGCCAGCGCCTGACTGTCTGGACGGGCCTTGCCATCGATGGTGGGCGCAGTCATGGCGACGGAACGGGCGACCATGCGCGGGCGGGGGCGTCCTTTCTCACCTGCGCGCATCCACGCAAGACGGGTGGCGCGGATCTGTCGGCGGGCATTTCCGTCGATCAGCTCATCGCCAGCAAGGTTGGCAGCAACACGGCCTTTCCTTCGCTAGAACTCGGCATGGAGAAGGGAGCCGCGGCGGGCATTTGTGACTCGGGCTACTCGTGCGCCTACAGCAACAACATCAGCTGGCGAGCGGCGGATGCGCCGGTGGCCAAGGAAGTCAATCCGCGCGCGGTCTTTGCGCGGCTGTTTGGCGACCCGGAGGGGTCGCGCAATTCGGCCAGCGAACGGCAACGCCGCCGCCTGGAGAAGTCGGTTCTCGACGCTGTGTCCGCCGATGCGCGCAGCCTCGCTGGCCGGCTTGGTCACGCCGATCAGCAGAAACTCGACCAGTACCTGCAGTCCGTGCGCGAACTCGAACTGCGGTTGGCGCGGGTCGAGTCCGACGCTGCCCAGCAGGTTCCCGTGCCGGAAGGTGTGCTCGCTACGGGATCGGGTTACGACGAGCGCCTCGCGTTGGTCTACGACCTCATCACGTTGGCGTTCGTCACGGATCGCACGCGGGTGGTCACGCTCATGCTGGGCAACGCTGGCAGCAATCGCAGCTACGAGTTCCTTGGTGTGCCCGATGGGCACCATGACCTCAGCCATCACGGCAAGAAGGCGGAGAAGCTCGAAGCCATCGCCAAGATCAATCACTTCCAGATCGAGCAACTCGCGCGTTTTCTCAAAGGGCTCGCGGGGCAGCAAGACGCCCAGGGGGACCTGCTTGCGCAGTCGCTCATCGTCTTCGGGTCGGGCATCAGCGATGGGGATCACCACAACCACGATGACCTGCCCGTGTTGCTCGCCGGGGAAGGTGGTGGGGCGGCGAAAGGCCTGGGCCACGTTCACCTTGGCGCCGAGACCCCGATGGCCAATTTGTATCTCGCGACCATGCGCGCGATGGGGCTCGCCGACGAGCGGTTTGCGGACAGCACGGGTGTGCTCGCGATCCGCTGAAGTGCTGGCGCGCTAGCCGAGCCAGAAGCGGTGTTCGAGCGTGCCGAGCACGTTGGCGCCCGGCGTCGCACAGGGTTTGCCATCCACGAGCAGAGTGCCGCAGGCGCGCACGAGCGTGAAGGCGACGAAACCGCCGGCGTCGTTGGCGACGACTTCGCGCACGTCGGCACAAGCGTGCTGGATCGACGAACTCGGCAGGCCGAGGAAGCGCGCGCGCAGCCGCCAGCCGGGCAGCCGGTTGTCGACGTGCAGATGCACACGAACGGTCATTTCCGCGGCGATGCCGGTGAGGACGAGTTCGCAGTTCCAGCCGACCGGGCCGCGGCCGATACGGCCGGCGAGGCGCAGCTGGTTGAAGCCAGGCGCCTGCACGTACTCGCGGGGTTGCAGGAACTGCGCCGAGTAGAGCCGCGGCCGCTCGGCTTCGTCGCCGACAAAACCGTCGAGCGTGCCGAGGTCGCGCCGCGCCTCGAAGCGCAGGCAGTTTGGGGAGTTGATCCCGCCTTCGCGATCGACAAAGAGCAGGCCTTCCTTGCGCGAGAAACGCACCCGCGAGCCACCGGAGGCGACTAGCAGGTCCTTCTTCTTGCGCAGCTCCTTGCCGGCAAAACGTTGCAGCTGCACCGGGTCGTCGGGCGGCGCTGGCAGCGGTTCGGGCGGCAGCCCACCGAGGGCGATCGCCTCTTCGAGTGCCGTCGCAAAGCCGCGCGCCACCCCGTCCTGCACCGTTCCGGCCCACAGATCCGGGTGGTCGGCGGCAGCCAGGGCGGCCAGCCGTTCGCGCGCGCGGGCGGACCGTTCGCAAGCGAGGTTGGCACGGTGCTGGAGGACCTTCTGGTCGATGCGGCAGTCGCGGGAGCCGGCGCCGGGCGCTGCAAAGGGGCCGACGACGCGCGAGCGGTGCGCGTCCTCGAAATTGGCCAGGGTCGCTGCCAGGCGGTCTGGGTGCGACATCGACTCGGAGGGCATCTGCGGATCTTGGCGGCTTTGGGTGGCCGTCGCCAGAAGCGTGTCGCCCGTTTCAGCCGCAACGCGGAACTGCCGATGAGAACGGACGATGAATCAGGTGCGCATCTGGGGCAATCCCTTCGGCGAGGACGTTCCGGCAGGTCTGCTGCGCAGCTTTCTGCGTCTGTCGTTGGGCGGTGGAATGCAATGCGCACTGTCCTTGACGCCGGTGGAGCCCACGGCGGCGCGGGAAGGCGAACGCGAGATCCCGCTCACCGATGGGGTTCGCGACCTCCGCATTGGCACCCGTTTGCCGCCGGCGGAGATCGACATGCTGCTGCGCGCGGCGGGCGAAGCGATCGCCGCGACGGCACCCGTGGTCGTCTTTGGCCCGGCTGCAGCACTGGCGGACCTTGCTACGCTCGCCGGCCTCGAATGGCCGCGCGCCGCCATCGTGCTGGTCGCTCGCGAGCCTTCGACGGCCGCCGACCTGCTCGATCGGGTCCGCGCCGAACTGCGCTGGGCCGGTTGTGAGAATCCACCGTTCTCGCTCGAGCCGCGTTTCCTGGCCCAATGGTCGTCGTTGCCCCCGTACGTCGGCCAGGGGCCGATCGTTCATGTGGGGAGCGATGCCGCGGATGGCACGGATCTCGTCGTGGAGGCGTGGAGCAACCACTTTGCGACCACGGGGCACGCGTTGCGGCTCGTGGTGGGTCAGGCGGATCCTGCCGTGGTCGACGCCTGGCGGGAACGGCTCGCGGCCTGCGGCGGGCCCTTCGAGATTCTCGCCTCGACGTTTGAGCCGGTTCACGCCCGCGATGCCGCCGCGATCGTGCTGCCGTGGCGCCAGGTGCGCGATTGCCGTGTGCTCGTGCAAGCGCTGGCCAGCGGACGGCCTGTTTGTGTCTCGCGCTGGTCGGCGATCGCACCCATGGTGGGCCGCCACGGCGTCTGCCTGCCCATCGGTGGTGTGTTCACACCGTCCGAATCGGCCGCTGGTGGGCGATTTGAGCCCAATGCGCGCGCCGTGGCTGCGGCGCTGCATGCAGCGATCGGCGACGCCGGCACGGGACGCCGCGCGCGACAGCACGTGCAGGAAGAGCTTGTTGCCGGTCGTCCCTCGACGCCGCCTCGGCCGCTCGCCAACCGGCAGGACGGGCGGACGACGGTGGTCCTCGAGGCGCCGTTCTTCGAGACCTCGTCGAGTGCGGAGCTCTCGATCGAGACCGCGCGGGCGTTGCTGCGCCGCGGCAATGTGGACCTGCGGCTCGTGCCGACCGTGCCGTTCCGGATGGACCTGGCGAGCTTGCGTCGCCGCGCACCAGAGCTGGTGCCGCTGCTCGCCCGCAACCCGGGGCCGGTCGATCTGTGGCTGGCGTCGGGCTGGCCGGTGCGCACGACGCGCCCGGAGTGCCGCCACTTCGCGCTGCGCGTCGATTGGGAGTATGGCGCGTTGCCGATCGAACTCACGCCCCACGTGACGCAGGAAGCCGATTCCATCGTCGTGCACAGCGAACACGTGTTCCGCACCGTCACGGCCGCGGGCCGTGCAATCTCGCAAGTGCACACCATCGCGCATGGCGTCGATCCCCAGATGCACGAACAAGCGGTGCCGGATCGCGAGATCATGGCATGGAAGGGCAATCTGCCGGCGGTGCTGTTCTGTGGCGGGCTTGTCTGGCGCAAGGGTTTTGACGTGTTCGTGCGCACGATGCTCGCTGCCTGTTCGGCGGGCGCGAAGTTCTGTGTCGTCGTGAAGACCGTGGGTCGGGATCAGCACTACAGCCGGTTCCACCTCGGGGAACTCGTGCAGCGCTTCATGAGCACGCCGGGCACGCCGCCGATGTTGCTGCTCGATCGCGATCTGTCGCGCGAAGAACTCGCTTCGCTCTACACGGCGTGTGATGTGATGGTGCACCCCTACCGCGGCGAGGGCTTCTGCCTGCCAGTGCTCGAAGCGCGGGCGTGTGGCCTGCCGGTGCTGGCGACCGCGGGTGGTGCAACCGAGCAATTGCTCGCTGGGCCAGGCGCGATCAAGATCCCGTCGACGCGGCGCGCGCTGGAGCTGCCGACGCCGCATGTGTCGTTGCCGTGGATCCTCGAACCGGCGGCGGACGAGGCCGCGCGCTTGTTGGTCGAGACGCTTGCCGACCTGCCCGCGCGCCGCGCGGCCGCGCAGAAGTTCGCCGGTTCGGTGCGCTCTGCGTTTACGTGGGATGCGGCGGCCGAAGCGATCGAGCAGTTGGCAGTTGCTGGCCCGATGACGCCGTGCGTGGTCGCGCCACGCAGCACGGGGGAACCGCTGGTGACCTTGCCGGCGGCACCAATGCGCAGTGTGCCCTTGGCGGGTGTGCCAGCGATGGGTGTGCCGGCTAGCAGGTAGCCAACGCTCACTTCATGTCGACGCGCAGGCTCGGTGGGTCTTCGGCGATCGTGGCCTGGAAGTGCAGCGAACCACTTTGCCCGTCGTCGGTCGTGATTTCGATCGTCCATTCTCCAGGTGGCACGGTCGTGACGATTGGATAGGGCGTCATTGGCATGCCCTCAGTCTTCACGTCTCGTTTCTGAAACTCCGTACCGTCGCTGGCGACGATGCGATAGGTGCACAGTGTGGGTTTGCTGTTCTCGCGAAACCACACCGCGAAGCGACTCAATGCGCCGACCCGCATGTCGAGTTGCACTTCGGTCGTTTCCCCTGCTTGGACCGTGAACTTGCCCTTGAGTGGCAAAACCCCAGTTGCGTAACCGGAAATCGTGTAGGTGCCGGGGGTGAGGTTCGTCGCCATCAGCTCCGAGGCGCGGCCGAGTTCGAAGACCGAACTGCCTCGTGCTTCGTTCGTGCTGAGGTAGAGCTTTGGTTCGCACGCTTGGGTGCCTTCGGCCCTGGCGACGATGATTCGGGCAGCCCCGCCAGGCACGGTGCGCAAGGCACCCGTGTCCACGCTGCCGGCGGGCGCCAGGGTGAACCATTCGCTGGTGGCAAGAGTCGTTTGATCCTGCTTGAGCACGATGCAGAAGTCGCACGGGTCGACTCTCTCGAAGCGGAAGGTGCCATTCTCGATCTTGCCACCGGGCCAGGACCCGCGCTTGGTCTCCAGCGTCACCGTCACGGCGGCGAGATTGGTAATGCGCCCACCGACATCATCGATGCGTCCGGTCACCCGGCCCGGCGTCTGTTCGATGGGTTTGTCGTACGTAGCACGCAATTCGATGCGGCCGCGATCGGGCACGATGCCCTTCTGCTCCAAGGGTGGCGTGCCTGCGGGGGCATCCCAATATTGCACGTGCAGCAAATAGGTGGAGTTCTCCAGGCACAGAAACCGGAACTGACCTTGGGTGTCATTGGTTTGCACATGCTGTTGGTTGGAGCGTTCGTCGGTCAGTGTGAGAAACACATCGCCCATCGGCTGGCCATCACGATGGAGCACGACGCCTTCGATGGTGTGACCATCGGTGAGGGTCGGGTTCCATTCCGCGGTGCTGTCAGGTGCAACTTCCAGTTCGCGAAACGTGTACGCGACGGAAACGCCGGGCGGCAGTCGACCGCCGCGTTGTGCATACGCGTGGATCTTCCCGGGAGTCACGCCGGTGGCCAGAAACCGTCCCTGGGCGTCGGAACGCGCGCAGACGTAGCCAAACGTCTCATCGAAGTCGATCTGCCC
>JADZDL010000450.1 GCA_020851075.1 Planctomycetota bacterium
CGCAGGTGGTTGGGGTCGACGCCCGACGTCAGGTACCGCTGGCCGATCGTGAGGATCGCTTCGGCGAGCACCGTGGCCGTCGTCGTGCCGTCCCCGGCCGTGTCGTTGGTCTTGCTGGCGACCTCGCGAACGAGCTTCGCGCCCATGTTCTCGAACGGGTCCTCGAGCTCGACTTCCTTGGCGACCGTGACGCCGTCCTTGGTGACCTGGGGGGCGCCGAACGACTTCTCGATGATGACGTTCTTGCCGGCCGGGCCGAGCGTGACCTTGACGGCCCGCGCGAGCTTCTGCACGCCCTCGACCGCCTTCCGGCGAGCGACGTCGTCATACATGATCTGCTTACCCATGGATCAGCCCTCCACCTTGGCGAGAATCTCGCTCTCGCGCAGGATCTTGTAGTCCTCGCCGTCGACCTTGACGTCGCTGCCGGCGTACTTGCCGAAGAGCACCGTGTCGCCCTTCTTGACGTCCAGCTTGAGGCGCTTGCCGTCCTTGCCGAACTTGCCTTCACCGACGGCGGTGACCTTGCCGCGCTGCGGCTTTTCCTTCGCGGTATCCGGCAGCAGGATGCCGCCAGCAGTCTTCTCTTCGGCGTCGAGAACCTTCAGCACGACGCGATCTTCCAGGGGTCGCAGGGAAGCCATTGTATCTACTCCAGGGGGTATGTGTGTGTTGTGTATGTGGGGGGTGGAGACGTGAGCCCGCGGCTCACATCTCGCCGTGCGCGCCGGCCTTGTCCTCTTCGGACTTGCCTTCGGTGATCAGACAATCGGTCGTCAGCAGCAGGGTCGCGACCGAGGTCGCGTTCTGCAGCGCCGAACGTGTCACCTTGGTCGGATCGACGACGCCCATCTGGAACATGTCGCCGTATTCGCCGGTCAACGCGTTGTAGCCGTACGTCTCGCTCTTCTCCTTCAGGATGCGGCGAGCGACCACGGCGCCATCGACGCCGGCGTTCTGCGCGATCGTGCGGACCGGGCGCTGGCAGACGGCCTTCATGAGGTCGATGCCAAACTGGGCGTCACCGGGCAGCTCGATCTTGTCGAGGACGCGGCCAGCCTTCAGCAGGGCGGTGCCGCCGCCGGGCAGGATGCCTTCGGCGATCGCCGCGCGCGTTGCGTGCAGCGCGTCTTCGACGAGGGCCTTGCGCTCCTTCATCTCGGTCTCGGTGTGCGCACCGACGCGCACTTCGGCGATGCCGCCAGTCAACTTGGCGAGGCGCTCCTGGAGCTTCTCGCGGTCGTATTCCGACGTCGTCGCATCGATCTCGCGGCGGATCTGTTCGGCGCGCGCCTTGATGTCCGCGGTCTTGCCCTTGCCTTCGACGATCGTGCAGTTGTCGCCGTCGATGAGGACCTTCTTGGCCACGCCGAGCTGGCGCAGCTGGACCTTCTCGAGGTCGAGGCCGAGATCCTTGAAGATCGCCTCGCCGCCGCACAGGATCGCGATGTCCTGCAGCATGGCCTTGCGGCGGTCGCCGTAGCCAGGTGCCTTCACCGCGCAGACCTTGAGCACACCGCGCAGCTTGTTCACGACCCGGGTCGCGAGCGCTTCGCCTTCGATGTCCTCGGCGATGAGGAGCAGCGGCTTGTTGCTCTCCTTGAGCTTCTCGAGCAGCGGCAGCAGCGGCCGGATATTCGACAGCTTGTCCTCGTGCACGAGCACGAAGCAGTCGCGCAGGTCGACCGTCATGTCCTCGTTGTTGGTGACGAAGTGCGGCGACAGGTAGCCGCGGTCGAACTGCATGCCTTCGACGACCTTCACTTCGGTCTCCAGGCCCTTGCCTTCTTCGACCGTGATGACGCCGTCCTGACCGACCTTCTTCATCGCGTCGGCGATGATCTTGCCGATCTCGGGATCGTTGTTGGCCGCGATCGCCGCGACCTGGATGATCGCCTTGGTGTCGTTGCCCGGCACCGTCTTCTTCATGCGGTGCAGTTCGGCGACGATGGCTTCGGTAGCCTTGCGCACGCCGCGAATGAGCTCCGCGTGGTTGGCGCCGGCCGTGAGGTAGCGCATGCCTTCTTCGCAGATCGACTGGGCGAGCAGGGTCGCCGTCGTGGTGCCGTCGCCGGCGCCATCCGACGTCTTGCTGGCCGCTTCCTTGACCAGCTTGGCGCCCATGTTCTCATACCGGTCGTCGAGCTCGATCTCTTCCGCGACGGTGACGCCGTCCTTCGTGACGGTCGGACCGCCCCAGCCCTTGTCGAGCACGGCATTGCGGCCCCGGGGGCCAAGAGTGGAGACAACGGCCTTAGCCAGTTTGGTGACCCCGCGCAGCACTGCTTCGCGAGCGTCATTTTCGAATACGAGTTGTTTGACCATCACAACCTCGGAGGGGAATCTCGATACTTCGTTGGAGGTGGCAGCACGAACCGCCTCGCATCGAGGTGGTCCGCAGCGTTGCCTGTCGCTGCACCCGATGGGTGCGGCCAGGCGAACGGAGCGCGCGCAAAGCAAACGTGGTGCCGACCGTGTGCCGGATGTGGTTGCAGACTTCTCAGGAGCTTCCAAGTTGTTGCTGCGTAAGGAACTTATGGATTGTCGAAACCAGGCGGAAAACAACTTCACCGAGCGCGGCGAGCGTCATTTTGGCAGTCCCAGCTTGGGACGCGTCCAGAACGGGTGCCATTCTGGCACTGGCGAGACCCGGGCGGGGACGAAGCTCGGTGGGTTTGCGCGGCTTACCTTGCGCGCTGCCGGTGCGGCCACCAGCCTGCTGCTCAGTGTTGCGGGGGCGGCCCAGTCGCCAACCTACGAGCTGTCGTTGCGCGACGGGCGCGTGCTCAGTGTGGCCTCGATCCAGGGTGATCCCGCGCGCGAACTGGAGGTCATGGTGGCAGGGCAGCTGCAGAAGTTGCCCGCGGGCGACCTGCTGGCCGTGCACGGCTGTGCCGCCCAGACGATCGACCTCGCGTGCGCCACGCTGCTCGGGGACGAGGTGGTCACCGGGGCCCTGGTTGGCGGCGATGCGACGGGTGACCACTTCGTCATGATGTCGCCGTCGCTCGGGCGCATCGAATTGCCCGTCGATCGCCTGCATGCACTGTCGGCGCCGGGGGCACGGGGCGTGGGGGACCTGCCGCTGCCGTCCGGGGTCAGCGAGGCGATCTTCCGCCGCGCAGCCGTTGGCTACGACATCGTCGCTGGCTCGCTGCACGAGTTCGGCGACCGCGGCGTGCGCTTCCAGCCCGACGGCGAATCGGAGCCACGCTGGTTCCGGGTCCAGGAAATGGCGGGCCTGCGCCTCGCCGAGGCCGAACCGCGCAAGCTGGCGCCGACGGCCTTCCTCCGCACGCGCACCGGCGACAGCCTCGGCATCACCGTGCGACGGTTCACGAGCAAGGCCATCGAGTGCGAACTCGAAAACGGCGCCCGCGTCGCGTTGGCGTATGCCGACCTCGCCAGCTTGTCGTTCACGGGCACGGCGACGTTCTTGTCGGACCTCACACCGATCGAGGTGCGGGAAGCCGGGTTCGACGGTCCCACCCTGTATTCGTGGCGCCGCGACCAGAGTGTGCTCGGTACGCCGTTGATCGCCGGGCAGCGAACCTACGGCAAGGGCCTCGGCATGCACAGTCGCAGCCGCCTTTGCTTCGAAGTGCCCGAAGGCCACGTGGCGTTCTGGTCGCGGGTGGCGCTCGACGATTCGGCGGCGGGCTTGCCGATCGCGGCGCTCGTCGACGTGCGCGTGCTCGTGAACGACAAGGTCCGCTTTGAATACAAAGGGCTCGCGGTCGGCAAACCGCCGCGCGATACGGGCCTGCTGCGCGTGGCGCCCGGGGATCGCCTCGCCCTCGAAGTCGACTTCGGGGCAGGGCGCGACCTCGGTGATCGGGTAGACTGGTTGTTGCCGGTGTTGTTGCCGGCGCCAGATCGTCAGTGATCGTGCCCCTCGCAGTCGTGCTCCTAGGCCTTGCGGCGCTGGGCCTCGCGCTCCGCCGCACGGCGTTGCCGTTCCTGCGCCTCGTGGCGTGGTTGGTCGTGGTCGCGTTTGCGATCGCGGCCGTCGATCCGGTCGCGATCCGGTTTGCGCAACAACGGGCGACAGTGGCAACGGTCGAGCTCTCTGCGCAGCCAGCCCCGGGCACGGCAATCGGTACGGAACTGTTGGCAGCCGCCGCCCGTTCGGGCGCGCGCAGCGAAGACCTCGCCATCGCCTGGAAGGAGCCGCTGGTCCTGCCGCGCGGCCCGCTCGGTGCGTCCGCATCGTTTGCCGGCGCCCCGCTGCCGGTGGCGCCCGAGGCGCTGCAAGTGCGTCTGCTGCGGTCCGCCGTCGTCGATCGGCCGACAGCGTTACAGGTCGAGGCGACCGGACTGCAGGCGCCACTGTCGGCCGTGCTGCTCGTGCGTCAGGGGGAGCAGGAACTGTTGCGCCGCGAACTCACGCTCGCTGCCGGTGCCGACGGGGCGTTCTTTGGGGAAGAGATCGCGTTCGTGCCGGGCAATGCTGGCGAACACACCGTGCTGCTGCAGGTCGCCTGCGGCGCCAACACGATCGAACGCGCGGGCTCGTTTGCCGTGGCCCTGGCGCCGCGGGTGCTGGTGCTCGAATCGAGTGGCAATGCCGCGGCCGCGCTGCGCGCGCAGGGGGTAACGGTCGAGTCGGTGGACCGTCTGCCCGCCGATTGGCAGCAGGCGGCGGCCCTCGTGCTCGGCGAGGCCGTGCCACCAACGCTGCAGAACGAACTGCTCGCCGCGGTCCAGGATGGGCTTGGGCTGTTCGTGTTCGGCCCCGCGTTTTCTGGCCCCGGCGAGCCATTGCGCGAGCTGTTGCCGCTGCGCCCCGAACCGGTGGCCACCGCGGGCGGCGAGGGGAATGGGGGCAACGCACCGACCGATCCGCCGACGGAGCCCCCGACCGAGCCGCCACCGCCGCCCCCGACCAACGACAAACCACCGCAGGAGAAACCGCCGGCGGAAAAACCCGACCTCGATCCGCGCGAAGCGGGGCCGGTCTCCGACCAACCCATCGAGGTCGACAAGCACACGATCGCGATGGTCCTCGTGATCGATCGTTCGGGCAGCATGGGCGAAGCGGTGGTCGGCACGCGCACGAAGATGGACTACGCGAAAGCGAGCGCGTGGCAGACGGCGAAGGAACTCATGCAGGGTGACGAAGTCGGCATCGTCACGTTCGGCAACAAGGGCATGGGGCAGGTCGAACTGCTGCTCACCGATGCGCAGAACCTGCCAATCGTGAAGCAGGGCATTGAGAAGCTCGCGGCGGCGCGTGAGTACACCTGCCTGTTGTCGGGGCTCGAAGTCGCGGATCGGATGCTGCAGGCGAGCCAGGCGGCCGTGAAGCACGTCGTCGTGGTGACCGACGGCGAGTTTGATACTTCGGAGGCGGTCGCGCTGCGGCGGTTGGCGTTCCGCATGAACACGGAGCGGCACCAGACCGTGTCGATCCTCTCGATCGTGTCATCGCGCGATGGACTTGGTTTCCAGCGCTACGCCGAGGAGATCACGAGGGATGGTGGCGGCCAGTTCCTCTCGATGGAGGACGCTTCGCGGGTGCCGGCGTTCGTGAGCGCCGAAGTCACGCGCGCGCTGTCGCGCGTGGGGCGCAAGCCGCGCCAGGACGGTGCCGAGGTGGACCCGAGCAGCAAGCCGGCAACGAAGCCGCCAACGGAGAAGCCTCCGGAGCCCAAACCCGAGCCGCCGCCCGAAGTGCCAAAGCCGAAGGATCCGGAGCCGAAGCAGCCACCTCGCATCGCCGTGCACGCGATCGCCGAGCTGCCGATCCTGCAGCCCGACCCCGCCGCGGGTTGGCCTTCCCTCGGCGCGGCGCTCGCCGGCACGGCGCCGCTCGATGCGCAGGTGCTGCTCGTCGCCGGCGATGCCGGTTGGCCGCTGCTCGCGTATGGCAATCGTGGGCTCGGGCGCGTGGGCGCGTTCGCGGCAGATCTGTGGGGCGCGGCAGGTGCCGAGTTCCGCGCCGAAACCGCATTTGCGGCGCGATTGTCGCTGTGGGTGCAGGAGGTGCTGCGGGCCGAGCCGGCGTGTTCGTCGGCGACGTTGTTGGCACAGGGCAAGGTCACCCCGCCCGCACCTTCGCCGCAGGATCTCGCCGCGCTCGAAGCCCTCGTCGGCAGCGCGCCGCGCACCGCGGCAGAACCGCAGCAGCCAGCGCCCGTCGTCGTGCGCGTGCAGGAAGGCCGCGCCGTGTCCTGGTCGCTCGGTGCGCTGTTGGCCTTGCTGGTGCTCGCCGGGCTCGAACGTTGGCTCGGCGTGCGCGCGTTGTTGCGCAGCTGAAGCGCACAATCGCGCTCGCACGCCCGCGCCCGACTTCTATCATCGCGGCCCCATGCCACCGCTTCCCTCTCCCGCGGCGGATTCGATCGCTGCCGCGAATGCGCGCTACTGGCGCAGCAATGTGCGCCTCACCCTCATCCTGCTCGCGCTGTGGGCCTTCGTTGGCCTTGGCTGCGGCGTGCTGTTTGCGGACTGGCTCAACCAGTTCCATCTCGGTGGATTCCCACTCGGTTTCTGGTTTGCGCAACAAGGCTCGATCCTCGGCTTCCTGCTGCTGATCCTCGTCTACTCGCTCGGCATGGGCCGGCTCGACCGGCGCCATCGCCGTGAGGTCGAACGACTGCAGCAGCAGGCGGGGGGTGGCCAATGACCGTGCAGGCCTGGACCTTCCTGTTCACCGGACTCACGTTCGGCCTCTACCTCTACCTCGCGTTCCGTGCGCGCGTGCGCGACACGCAGGGCTTCTACGTCGCGGGCCGCGGCGTGCCGGCGATCCTGAACGGCATGGCGACGGCGGCGGACTGGATGTCGGCGGCGTCGTTTCTGTCGATGGCCGGGCTGATCTCGTTCCTCGGCTACGCCGGCGGCGTCTACCTCATGGGGTGGACGGGTGGCTTCGTCTTGTTGGCCCTGCTGCTCGCGCCCTACCTGCGCAAGTTCGGCCACTTCACGGTGCCGGACTTCGTCGGTGATCGGTACGAGTCGAGCATCGCGCGCCTCGTGGCCCTGCTGTGCGCGCTGTTCATCAGCTTCACGTACGTCGCAGGCCAGATGCGCGGTGTCGGCATCGTGTTTGCTCGCTTCCTCGAAGTCGATGTCAACGTCGGCGTCGCGATCGGCATGGCGCTCGTATTTGTCTACGCGACGCTCGGCGGCATGAAGGGCATCACGTGGACGCAGATCGCGCAGTATTGGGTGCTGATCCTCGCCTACGTGATCCCGGTGGTTGCGATCAGCTGGCAGCTCACTGGCCAGCCGGTGCCGCAGATCGGCATGGGCAGCAATGTGCAGGAGACCGCGGTGCCGCTGTTGGCCAAACTCGACCAGATCCAGCGTGATCTGGGGTTTACCGAGTACACGGCAGCGTTCACGGGCGAGTGGGACAAGATCAACGTGTTCTGCACGGCGCTCGCCTTGATGGTGGGCACGGCCGGATTGCCACACGTGATCGTGCGCTTCTATACGGTGAAGAACGTGCGCGCGGCGCGCTGGTCGGGCTTCTGGGCACTGTTCTTCATCGCGATGCTCTACCTGACGGCGCCCGCGACCGCGGCGTTTGCGCGCTACTACGTGTTTGACAGCCTGCAGGGCAAGACCGCGGCCGAGCTGCCTGATTGGTATCGTACGTGGGAGAAGACCGGCCTCGTCGTGTGGCTCGACGATGGTGATGGCAAACTGTGTTACAGCGGGCCAAAGCAGCAGGACAAGAACGAGCTGTTCCGCACGGGGGCTCTGTCGACCGAGCAGTTCGCGACGATCCGCGCGCAGCATCAGCAGTGGTTGGACACCAAGGGCAGCGGCGGTGTGGATGGCCGCGCCGTGATGACCGCGAAGAAGCTCAGTGGCCCCGACGCCGACATTCTCGTGCTCGCGACGCCCGAGATGGCGCAGTTGGCCGCGTGGATCATTGCGCTCGTCGCGGCGGGTGGGCTCGCGGCGGCGTTGTCGACGGCATCGGGCCTACTGCTTGTCATCAGCAGTTCGATCGCGCACGACCTCTACTACCGCATGCTGCGGCCGCAGGCGACCGAAGCGCAGCGCCTCAGGCTGTCGCGCACGACGATCGGCGTGGCGGTCGTGATCGCCGGCGTGTTCGGCATCTACCCGCCGGGCTTTGTCTCGCAGGTCGTCGCGTTTGCGTTTGGCCTCGCGGCGGCGTCGTTCTTCCCCGTGCTCGTACTCGGCATCTTCGGCAAGCGCACGGGCGCCATTCCGGCCGTGGTGGGCATGCTGACTGGCATCGGGTTCACGGCGAGCTACATCCTCGGCACGGTCTACTTCGGTTGGACGAAGTGGTGCTTTGGTATCGGGCCGCAGGGCATTGGCGTGGTCGGCATGCTGCTCAACTTCGTCGTGGCACTCCTGCTCACGCCGCTGTGTCCTGCACCCTCTGCGAACGCGCAGGCGATGGTCGATCGCATTCGCGAGCCTGAGGGGGCTGGCCCCGGTGTCGACATCGAAGCGGCACCGGAGCACTGAGCGAGACGCGCGAGGCTAGCGAGCCTGGCCGAGGCTGGGCGAGCCGCTTCTAGAGCTGCAGCGCGCCGGCGTCGGAGACCGTGATGCCGTAGGCGCTGCCGCTCGCGGCATCGATCACGGCCCACTGGAAGAACAGGTCAAAGCCCGACAGGCTCGTCGAACTCGGAATCGGGAACGCGGCCGCCGCGGTGCCCTGCGGCGACGAGATGAGCGAGCGCACGGCATCGGGCGACGCGAGGATCTGGCACCCGCCGCCGATCGAGAATGGCAGGGAACCAGCCGACGATGTCGTGCGCGACAGGCCACCCATGAGCACGGCGAGCGTGTTGGCGGCCGCCTGCGTGAGCGAGAACGAGAAGTTCGTGGAGCCGAGTGCGACCGTGCCAGTGCTTCCCATCGCGGGGACCAGCGCGTTGGTGCCGGCGCAACCTTGGCCATAGTGCGCAAAGCTCGTCGCTTCGTAGGCACCAGCATCCGGCTGGCCGTCGCGGAAACGCCCGGCGTAGTCATCGGTCACGTAGCTCGGCGTGTTCACGGCGATGCCCACGATCGGGCTATTCGGCAGTGGTCGAAGGTCGATCGTCGAGCCAAACGGACTGGTCAGCGCCGGATCGATCTCGACGGAGTTGGTGTCCTTGCCCGACAAGGTCTGCCACGCGCTCAGCGTGGTGGCACCAGGTGTGCCTGCATCGGTGCGGCCGATCTCGCCACCGGGGCAGAAGAACACGTTGCCATTGCTCTCGAGCGGCGGCACCGAGCCGTTGTTCGTCATGCAGATGGCCGTTCCGCCGATCGTGTAGAAGATATTGCCGTAGATGTAGTTCTGGGTCGGCAGCGTACCTTGCAGGTAACCGCTGGTGGCGATGCAGCAGCCGCCGGACGGCAGCTGCACGGCAAACGTGTTGTGCGTGAACTCGTTCTCGTAGTTACTGATATCGGCGCGGATCACACACACCGTGTTTGCGTAACTGCTGTTGATGGCGTTCAGCTGGCCAAGAAACAGGTTGTTGTAGACGCGGTCGATGCGGCGGTTGTTGTTGATCATCCACAGGCCGGTGTCGCCCGAGTTCAGATCGAACGTGTTGTGGTGGATCGACCAGTCGCCGCCATTGCTCTGGTAGATGCCGTAGCTCGTGCGGTTGGTGTGGGACGACAGCGTGATGTGGTTGTGGTGGATGCGCCAGCCCGCTTCGTTGCCACTGTTCTCGCTGACGATGACCGCATGGCGGTATTCGCCGGCAGCGTTGCTGCGATGCCCGGCCGCAAAGGTGCAGTTGCGGATCTCGAGGTCCTCGACGAACGCCGACGCCGAAATCGCGTGGCCAGGTGCACCCAGGAAATCGATGCCGTCCCAGGTCATCGACGTGTTGTGCAGGAACGCCACGGCGAGCAGGGCAAACGTGTCCCCGGCGGCGCCGCTGAGCAGCACCGTGCCGGGCCCCGCCAGCGCGCGAAACGTGATCGTATTCGTCGACGATGCGCCTTGCAGCGGTGGCACGAGCACGGACTCCGTGTAGGTGCCCGGCATCACGAGGATTTCGACGGGACCCGCAATGCCGCTCACGAACATGGCATTGCAGGCTTCCGTGAAGCTGTGGAACGCGCTGCTCGAGGCATTCGGGTCGAGCACGTAGGTGCCCGCCATCTGCGCTGGCAGGGCGGTGCCAAGGAGAGTGGCGCTGAGCAGGGTGGCTGCCAGGAAGGATCGATGTTGCATGGGTTCTCGAGGGGGCAGAAAGGGGAATGCCTGGGTGCAGGATTCAGCGGTCACGGCCCACGGCGGCTTCGTGGGCGGCGCGACTGGCGTCGAGCGCGCTGGTGTCGCCGGTGGCGCGCTGGTAGGCGAGTTCGGCGGCGGCCCGAACGGCGAGGTCGGCATCACTGCGCGCCGTGTCGAGCGCCGACAGCACGACCTTGGCGGTGCCGTCGGCGTGCAGTTGCGGGCCAAGATGCAGCAGCGTGAGTGCGGCGATGCGGCGTTGTCCAGGGTCCTTGTTCACGAGCGCTGCGGCGATCTGCGGCAGGGCGGCGGCTCCCAAGGCGCCAAGGGCGGCGGGAGCGCGGCCTTGTTCGGCGGGTTTGGCTTTGCTTGCCGCCGCCAGGATTGCCGTGGCCAATGCTGCCGGCGATTGCTCGGCCGTAGAACGATCCGCGGCCGAACTGTTGCCCTGGAGCAGGCGCTCTGCGACCGGGCCAAGGTCGACCGTGACCACGGACGCACCCGGCGCGGTGAGTTGGGCCGGGGTGTGGTTGGCGTCCGGGGCAACCGTGGCCGGCATGGGGTCGCTGCCGCAGGCGGCCAGCGACAAGAGAACCGAGGAGATCCAGCGCATGGGGAGGGCCCAGCATAGCCAGGATCCGTGGCCCCAACGTCGCGCGCCAGGCTTCCGGCTTTGTCCCAAGACTGCCCCTGTCCGGCCGTCGTGGCTCGCTTCGCAGCCCTTCCTGGCCCCGGCATTGCCAGATTCTCCATTGCCGAACCTCCGCGCCAGGCAATGGTTGTGAGGCTGTTAGGGGAAACCCCTAAGTCGCGCTCCAGATCGGTGCCCACCATTGCCGAAAGGTGCGGGGTCGCCAATCTGCGCGCGACCTCGCCGTTTCCTGCATGCCCTCGTCCAAGCCAGTTTGCCCCGCTCCTGAACCGGCGGCCGCACCCAGCCGTGGTGTCGGCCGTCTTGTGCCGCTCACGGGCATCACCGTGCGCCCGCATCCGGACCGGGTCATGCTGCACCGCTTCCTGCAGGAACTGCGGTTGCCCCTCGCGACGATCGACAGCTTCCTCGACCTGCTGCTCGTGCAGGAACTGCCCGCTCCGGCGCAGCAGGCACTGTCATCGATTCTCGAGAACACGCGGTATCTCGGCCAGCTGGTGGGCGACTACGCGCACTTCTCGCGGCTCGAAGGCGACCAGGTCAAGCCGTGTCCGTCGCGCACTTCCCCGCTTGGCTGGTTGGAGGCGATCCTCGCGCCACACACTGCCAGCGCTGCCGAACTGGGCCTCGAGCTCGCCGTCGTGCACCGGAGCTTTCTGCCGAGCGTGGCCGACTTTGATGCCGAACTCGCCAGCGAGGCGCTCGGTGCCGTGCTGCGAACGGCGATGCATCGCGCGTTGCCAGGGGAGATGCAGGTGCGGGTTTCCTACCAGAGTGGTGGTGGGGTCGGTTCGGAGCAGCCGGCGAGATTGCACTTCGAGGTCGCCACCCAGGGCGGTGGTTTCCGCGAGCTGGACCAGGGTTACGTCTTTGAAGCCTTCCACACGACCGATGCCGCGCAACGGCCCATGCTGGGGCTCTCCGTCGCGCAGCGCCTCGCGCTGCTGCTCGGCGGCGAACTCACGATCGACAGTCCTGGCGCGAGGTCGTGCAGTTACCGGCTCTCGTTCCTGGCGCCGCCCGCGGCCGGTGCGTGCTGGATCGATCCGATGCTTGGCCCCGATCATTCGCTGGGCCTGATCTTCCCGGGGCTCGTGCTGTTTGCCGAAGTTGGCAATGACAACCAGCTGCTCTGTGCGAGCCCGCTGCGCCGGGCTGGCTACGGCGTGGAGTTTGTAGTCAGTCTCTCCGCGCTGCGCGCGCGACTTGGTGAGCTGCGGACCGAGTTGGTGTCCGTGGTCGTCGATGCGTCGTTGCCGGGACTCGACCTGTCGACCCTGGCCAGCGAACTGCGCGAACTCGGCTGCCGCGGCAGCATCCTGTTGCTGGCGGGGGCACCGTTGCAACACGAGCCGGTCGGTTGCGAGGCTGTGCTCATGACACCGATCGTCGCGAGCGAACTCGTGCAGCGCCTGCAGCAGCGAGCTCAGAGCGACAACAGGAACGCGACGAGGTTGCGTTGATCCGCGGCGGTGAGTTGCAGCGGCTGCATGTGCGGATCGAGGGTCGGGTTGGCATTGCCGCCACGCACATAGAACGCGACGACGTCCTCGAGAGTCGCCAGCGATCCATCGTGCATGTAGGGTGCTGACAGCCGCACGCCGCGCAGGGTCGGGGTCTTCCACCTACCCTGGTCGGCGGGGTCCGCGGTCACGCTCGCGCGCCCTGCTTCAGCCTTGCCCTCGCGCACGCCAATGCCCGTGTTGTGGAACGCTTCGTCGGTAAACAGCGGTGGCGTGTGGCAGCGCCAGCAACCACCCTTGCTCTCAAAGATCCACTGCCCGCTGCGTTGCGCCGGCGTCAGCGCATCGACGGCGCCGCGTTGGAAGCGATCGTAGGGCGCATTGCCCGCGGTGATGCCGCGCACAAACGTCGCCAGCGCCCGCTGCAGCGGCACGGCATCGGCTTCGCTCGCGAACGCGGCGGCGAACTGGTCCTTGTAGGTGGCGTCGTTGCGCAGGCGCGAGATCGCTTCGGGCAGCGGCAAGCCCATCTCGTTTTCGTCGGCGATCGGTTCGAGCACGAACGCTTCGAGGCTCGCCGAACTGCCGTCCCACCGCTGCAGCGTGCTGTAGCCGCGATTCCAGAGGGCGGGCGCGTGGCGTTTGGCGCGGCGGCCGGCGATGCCCTTTGGCAGGGGCTCGGGGCTCGCAAAGCCGTTCGCGGCCGGATGGCACGTAGCGCACGACACCGTGCGATCGCTGCTCAGATTGACGTCGTGGAACAGGCGCTGGCCGAGGTCAAACATCGCCTGCGTCGGCTCGTAGCCCGCGGGTTTGGGCATCGGCGGCAGTCCCACGGGCGGCGTGCTCAGTGACGCAAAGGACGGCTCCGGCGACTGCTGCGCTGGCTGCGACTGCTGCGCCGTGGCGATCGCCACGACGAAGACCATGGGCAGGAACTGGGCAAGGCGGGCGCGTGGCATGCCGCAGAGGATAACGCGCCCGCCGCCAACGTCACTCGGCGCGGAACGTCAGCACGGTCGTCGAGCGGAACGCCTGCCCCGGCTCGAGGATCGTCGAGGGGAAGTTCGCATGGTTCACGCTGTCCGGGAAATGCTGGGTCTCGAGGCAGCAGGCACTGCGGTGCGCATAGGTCTTGCCGCCCTTGCCCTTCTGCCCGTGCAGGAAGTTGCCCGAATAGAACTGGATGGCGGGTTCGGTGGTTTCGATCTCGAGGCGCCGGCCACTGGCCGCGTGGTGCAACACGGCGGCCCGATGCAGGCCCTCGGTCGTATCGAGCACGTAGTTGTGGTCGTAGCCGAGCGCGGCGGTGCCGGTCAGCGAGTCAATGCGCAGGCCGATCGTCTCCGGCGTCGTGAAGTCGAGCGGGGTGGCGAGGACACTCGCGATCGCACCGGTCGGGATCAAGGTGTCGTCGGTGGGCGTGTACTTCGCCGCATGGATCTGCAGGTCGTGGTCGAGGATCGTCGGCGCCCCTTCCCCCGCGAGGTTCCAGTAGGCGTGGTTGGTGAGGTTCACGGGCGTGCGGTGGTCCGTGGTCGCCTCGTAGTCGAGGCGGATCTTGCCGCTCTTCAGCAGCTGGTAGGTCGCGGTGACCTGCAGCGTGCCGGGATAACCTTCTTCGCCGTCGCCGCTCCGGTAGGTGAAGCGGATGCAGGGCTCGTCGCCGCGCGAGACCACTTCAGCATCCCAGTGCACCTTGTCAAAACTGCGCGCGCCGCCACCGTGCAGGTGGTTTGGCCCATTGTTGGTCGCGAGGTTGTAGGTGTAGCCGTCGAGCGTGAACTGCCCGTTCTTGATGCGATTGCAGACGCGGCCGACAGTGCAGCCGAAGTACTGGTTGTCGCCGGACTCGTAGCCCGCGACGTCGTCAAAGCCGAGCACGATGTCCTGTACACGGCCGGCGCGATCCGGCGTGCGAACGGCGACGAGCGTGGCGCCGTGGTCGGTGACGTCGATCTCCAGCTTGCCGCTGCGCAGGGTCCACAGGGTCGCTGGGCGACCACTCTTGGCAATGCCGAAGTCGCGCGAGACGACGGTGGAGGAGGAGTCTTGCTGCATCGAAGAACAGGCGCTGAGCAGCGCCACCGCGAGGAGAGGGGTGAGGGCCTTCATGGCAGATCTACAGGCTAACAGGTGGACAGGCTATCAAGCGAGTCCGAGGCAGGCCAATGACTCAACGGACAGGTCTGGGTGAGCATGTTCAACCGCGAACCGCTCCGACTTGTCGGGAACGCAGAGTCTTACCGCGTCGCGTGCCGCGCGTGGATGGGAAACGAGGCCAGAACGCTGGTTCCTTTCCACGCGGACGGTTCCCTGCCCAAATCGAGGCCAAGGCGGATGGCCAGGAACACCGCGAAACGACTCGGAGCCGGGGTTTTGTGCGGTTTCGTGCGGTTTCGATCCGCTCGAATGCGCGGGCATGCAGCCACCGGCGCGCCGGCTCTGGTGATGCAATGAGTGCCGAAGTGGATCCGCAGGTGGTTCGTGCGGCCAAGGGCATGCGTGGTGAGCTTGGCCGCTGCACGCCGATCTGGTGGCGCTCGTGCAGAGTTCAAACCCGGTTGTTTGTGGCCTTCCTCCGCAACTGGCACCGGATGCGCACCCTCTGCGGTGGCGCCTTGCGGACCCGAAGGTAGCGCCGTTGGAAAGTGCGTCCTGTTTTTTTGCAGGGGGCGTTTGGGTCCATCGCCGCGGATAGTTTGTTCTGCCTTTCGCCGTGGCGTTGTGGGCGGGTCGTCGGATGTCGGTGCTTTCGGTGCTTGGGAGCGGGTTGCTGTCGGGGTGGGGTTGCGGGTAGGGTGTTTGACAGTGTGGCTACTGCGTTTCATTGGGAAACGCAGGGCTGCTGAAGACTAGTTGGCCTGTCCAGCGTCGCGGAGTTGCTGTCCTGCATCTGCATCCCAGAAGCTGGTCGGCATCGCTCCCAAACCGAAGCCGCAATCCGCAGAGCCATCCGGTCGGCATGGCGATCGATTGCCCGTGACGCGGTTGCGATGCGGCCCCGTTCCGCCGGTGGTTCGTCGGTGTGCGTGGCCCCGGCG
>JADZDL010000451.1 GCA_020851075.1 Planctomycetota bacterium
TCCCCTTTTCCCGAAGTTTCACCCCCGGCAACCTTTCTCTCACCTGTGAGTCGGTGAGGGATGCATGCGAGAAGCGCATGCGTGTGTTGTGTCAGACGATCGTTGGGTCAGACGGTCGCTTTGTCAGACGGTCGCTTTGTCAGACGATCGCTGTCGCGCTTCGCGCCGCAGGCGCGCGTGAGCACTAGCGCCCGCCGCCACCACCTGTAGCTTCCGCCCGCGCACTCAGAAGAAGATTCCGCGCGACCGCGTGCCCTGGTTCGAGCTGCAACACGCGCTCCCAGTCGCTGATCGCCCCCGTGAGAGCACCCTGCCCATAACGCAGCAACGCGCGCTGGTGCAGAACGCGGGCCAGCCGCAAGCGCACCCGCAGATCCTCCGGGTGGTACTTCGCGAGATCAAAGAGGTCTGCGACCGCTCCCTCAAACTCACCGCGCGACAGGCGCCCTTCGACGGCCACGAGACCGGCAGCGACCGCATCGGCCAACGGCGCGGGGAGCTCGACCGGAACGGCTGGTGCCACTTCTGGCGCGGCCGACGAGGGGTTGCCAACCTCGGCCCCGAGCGACGGCTCCTCCGGCGCCTTCTGCACCGGCACTTCGACCATGGGCACTGCGGGCGGCGGCTCCACGGACGGCGACGGTGACGGCGCCGCCACGGCGACCACGGCGGCACCCTCCTCGGGCACGGTAAACAAGCCGAGGCGGTGTTCGGTGGCACGGATCAGCACGTCGACCCCCGGCAGCCCAACCCAGACTTCGCGCGCGCGCTGCAGCGCCGCCAAGGCCTCCCGATCGCGCCACTCGGAACGCAGCATCAACCCTTCGAGCAGGATCTCGTGACTGCGACGCATGCGTCGCTCGACGCCAGCCGCGGCGGCGCGCGCTTCGGGGTAACGCGGGTGAGAGACCGGCACTTCATCAAACGCCTGCAGCGCCGTCAGCAGATCGTTCTTCAGCACTGCCGCCTCACCCGCCTGGAAACGATCCACGGGCGTCGTCTTGCAGGCCCCGCACAGCAGCACCGCTAGACCAACGACCAGCCGACACAACCTCACGGCGTATCCCCCGCCTGCGGTTCGTCCTGCATCACTTCGAGTTCGTCTTCGTCGCGCAGATCGTCGTCATCCGCCTCGTCCGGAGTCTCGCCAACTTCGGCAGCGCTGCGCCACGGCAGATTGCCACCCGGCACGATCATCACGGGCCGATCGTTCGCGGGCACAGGCGGCGCCTTCTCCACCTCCTCCACAAACAAGTCGACGAGCCACGGATCAAACACTTCCCCACGTTCGCGCTGCAATTGCGCCAGCGCTTCCCGCCAACCAAGTGGCCGGTCCGCGGCGCACGTCGTCAGCAAGTCAAACGCCGCCGCAATCGCGAGAATGCGCGATCCGAGCGGAATGCGATCACCGCGCAGACCATCGGGCCCACCCGAGCCATCGTAGCGTTCTTGCTGATGGCGCAGCATGAGGGCCGAACGACGCAGACCCGGCATGCACTCGAGATGCTCCGCCGCCCGCACCGGGTGTTGGCGCAGCGACTGATGCTCGACTTCGGTAAGCGTGCCCTGCTTCTGCAGGATGGCGGGGCGAACCCACGCCTTGCCGAGGTCGACGAGGCGACACGCGAGATCGAGATCATGGCGATCCGCGGGCAACAGCTGCACACGTTCGGCGAGCCGCGAAGCCAGGCGCGCGGTGCGTTCGCCGTGGCCGGGCGCCACGAGCCGGTGCCGTTCGAGCCCTTCGACGAGCTGCATCGCCATCGCGACAAACCCATCGGCCACGCGCTGCAGCCCATCCTGCATGCCACGCTCCATCTCGCGCAGTGCCTGCCCGAGATCGTGGAACTCACCTTCGGTGGCGTCGCCGTGCACGCCGCCCACTTCGCCCGCGGACAGGCGGATCATCGCATCGGTCGCCGAACGTACGCGCGCGGACCAGTGTTGGCCCATGATCGCAGCCGTGACGACGAGCGACAGACAACCGAGCAGGGCGAGGCCAAACCACGTGAAGTCAAACAGGGTCGCCTGCATCACGAGGTCGCACTGGAGCCGCAGTTCGCCGATCGGCTCGCCACCGAATCGGATCGGCACCAGCGTCTCGCGCATCGCGGTCGCCGCCTGGCCCTCTTCCCCTTCGCGAACGGTCGTGCGCTGCAGCGGTGCGCCACCGGCCAGAAGCCCCAACTGGCGGTCGCCGAGCACGAGCGCCGTGTCGAGCACGACGCGACCAGCGCGATCCAGCACCAACACGCGGCCCTGGGCCTGATCGCGCGCCACCGACGTCAGCACCGACAAACGCATGAGGTCGCTGCGCTCCAGCAGTGGTGCACAGCGCTCTGCGAGTGCGGCCGCAAACTCGCGTTCGGCGACGGCTGCGCGCGCGGCCAGTTGGCGATCGCCGCGGTCCGCACCGAGGAAGCCGAGCAGCACCGCCACGAAGAAAGCGCCGATCGACAACGCCAGCGTCAATCGCTGCGTCAACGACCAACCACGTCGCGTTCGCTGGGCTCCAGGGACCATCGTCCCGGGTTATCGGCGCGCCGGGGCCAACAACTTGCGGCCGCTTGCACCTGCCGCCGCTGCCATGGCCAGCAGGCCACCCCAAAGGCGGCTCTCGCGACCCGGCGGCAGCCTGGTCGCGGCCTGATCGCGGCCTACTTGATGGCTTCGAGGCTCTCGACGTGCAGCTGGTAGATATCGACGCAGTAGCCGTCCATGACCGTCGACTCGACCTTGAACGTGCCGACGACCTTGATCGGATCAAAGAAGTAGTCGGTGGTCTTCCCCTTCGGCATGACCACGCGCACGATGCCGTTGATATCGGGCGGCGTGCCGTAGCAGCACGACCACAGCGACTGCACGAGCAGGAACTCCTTGATGTTCTGCACTTCGTCGATCGGCAGCATGAAGCCCGTCATGAGCACCTTCTTGCCGGACAGGTCCTTCACGCGCTTGGGCATGCCCTTCAGGCCGTCTTCGTAGGGCCAGCAGGTCAGCTCGTCGAACGGCAGGATCTTGTCGAGGCCTGAGATCTTGCCGGACTTGATATCGTCCCGGAGCTTCTTCTCGGCCTGCAGCATCGCCTCCGCGCCGCGCATGGCCGCGATGTCCGCGGGATCGGTGCCCTTCGGAATCGGCTGTTCCTTTGCTGGACGATCGATCTTTGGTTCTTCAGGCTTCTACCCGACGGGGTTGTCACCGACTGGTTTGTCACCGACTGGTTTGTCACTGACTGGTTTGTCACTGACGGGCTTCGGCTCCTGCTTCTTCGGATCCTGGCTCTGCTCGACCTTGGGGGTCGGCGCCGGCACCGGCTTCTCGGTTACGACGGGACCCTGCGCGAACGCGTAGGCGGACAACAGCAACGGCAAGATCAGCTTCATCGAAGGGCTCCA
>JADZDL010000452.1 GCA_020851075.1 Planctomycetota bacterium
AGCGCGTCTGGTGCGTCTGCCGGACTGGTCGCTGCCGCGGTCCGTGCCGTGGTGGGCGGTGGTGCGGCGCAACCTGCTGGAGTTTCCCTGCAAGCCTAGCTCGCCGAATCGGTTCGCCGTTCGCTGTCTGCTCGGGCGTCAGGTGCGCGACGCAAGCGGCGAACTGGTCCGCGTCGCCGCTACCCGTGGGCAGAACTGCTGCGGCGGGTGTTCCTGATCGAGGTTTTGGTGTGTCCTCGATGCGGGGGACCGAGGCGGTTGCTCGCGGCGATCCAGGATCCTGAGTCGATCCGGAAGGTGCTGGGGTCGCTGGGCCTGTCGGCGGAGGTTCCGGAGCTGGCGGCTGCGCGGTCCCCGCCGCGGCAGGGGGAGCTGGAGTTCGAGGGGGAGCTGGGCTGGGGGAGCTGCCGGCGAGGACCTGCGGATGGAACGGTCTTTTGCCACCGCCAGGAAAATCGGCCTTGGTCGCGACACACACCGTCGTCCCACGGTTGGCAACCCCGCCGCCGCCGGGCCAGAATCGCTACGTCCATGCACCGCCTCCACGGCCTCTTCGCTCTCTCCATGCTCGGCGTTGCGCCGGGCCTGTCCGCCCAATGCGGTTCCGCCTGGGCTTCGCTGCCCGGGTTCCGCGTGCAGGGCGCCGTGCACGCCCTGCGCTCGTGGGATCCCGACGGCGCTGGTCCCGCCCCGACGCTGCTCGTCGTCGCCGGCGCGTTCCGCAGTGCTGGCGGCATCGAGGCCAACCACGTGGTCGGCTACGAGCCCGCGACCGGCAGCTGGGTGCCGCTCGGCAGTGGCGTCGACGGGCCGGTGCACGCCCTCGCGGTGCTGCCCGACAACCGTCTGGTGGCCGCAGGATCGTTCGGGAATGCCGGGGCCACCGTCGCTGGTGGCATCGCCGCGTGGAACGGCATCGCCTGGCAGCCGCTCGGCGCTGGCGTCGCCGGTGGAGCGATCGAGAGCCTGGTCGTCGGCACCGGCGGCGACCTGTTCGCCGGTGGGACGTTCACGCAGGCGGGCGGGGTGCCGGCGAGCCTCGTCGCCCGCTGGGACGGCAGTGCCTGGTCGCCGCTCGGTGCAGGGCTGACGCCAGCTGCTGCGACGCCAGTGCTGCTGCCCGGCGTCCGCGACCTCGACATCCTGCCGAACGGCGATCTGATCGCGGTCGGCGGCTTCACCGGGTCGGGCCCGACGGCTGCCGAACAGGTGGCGCGCTGGGATGGGGTGGCATGGTCCGGCGTGAATCCGCCGTGGACGTTGACGGCAAACGGCGTGCTGCATTCGCTGACCCGCAGCGCCGGTGGCGTCGTCGTCGCCGGCAGCGACACCCCGAGCATCCTGCACCGGTTCGACGGCGTTGCCTGGACGGCGCTGCCCGCTCCGGTCGGGGAGCCCGGCATCGTCGAAGAGCTCGCGAACGGCGACCTGATCCTGATCACGACGACCGGGGCGGTGCGTCGCTTGCGCGGCACGACCTGGACCTCGCTCGGTGGGTTCGCCTTGCCCAGCGGCCAGCGGCCTTGCGTGGTGGACCTGCCGGGCAGCCCGGCGGGGCACTTCGTGCTTGGCGGCAGCTTCACGGCAATCCCGGGCGTGCGGACGGCGTCGATCGCGACCTGGAACGGTGCGGCGTGGACCGGTTCGGCGCCGTTCTTCGACAACGTGGTCCGCTGCAGCGTCGCCGGCCCGGATGGCACCATCTACCTCGGCGGCGACTTCACGAGCGTCGGCGGCGCCCCGATCCAGCGCGTCGTCAGGTTCGATGGCGTGGCGTGGAGCCAGGTCGGCGGTGGCCTGCCCGGCTCCGTCACGTCGCTGGCCGTGCTCGACGACGGCGACCTGTTCGCGGCCGTCAGTCCCAACGGCTACCGCTACTCGCACCAGACCGGCACCTGGACCCAACAGCCTGGCATGCCGTTCGGGACCTTCGTCCGTGGCCCGGGCGATCGCCTCGCGATCGTCGGTGCCTCGATCTGGTTGCGCACGCCGACCGGTTGGCAATCGACCGGTGCCGTCAACCTGGCCTCGAACCTCGGCGCGACCTTCACACGCGACGGCACGCTGCTGGCTTGCGGTTACCGGGCGTTCCCTGGGTTCTTCACGCACGTCGGCCGTTGGACCGGCTCGGGCTGGGTGCCTCTCGACCCCAATGGCCAGATCTTCTCCAGCTTCCCGAACTCGATCCAGGAGCTGCCGAACGGCGAGATCGTGGTCGGCGGCGAACTGTACCAACCGGGCGGTGGCGTCGTGCGTCTGGTCGGTACCGCATGGCAGCAGCTCGGTCCTGGCAACGGCGTGGGCATCACCGTGTCCCGTCTGTACACCCTGCCGGACGGCAGCCTGCTGGCGATGGGCAACCTGCCCCTTGGCCCCGCCGGCCTGCGCTTCCGGCGCTGGGACGGCGTGCAATGGCAGCCGTATCCGACCGTTCCTCCCGACGGCTTCACGTCGTTGGCGGTGCACCCGGCCGGCGATCTGCTGATCACCGGGACCTCGAACGGCCCGATCGAGGGCTTCGCACGCCTGCAGTCCAACTGCCGTCCCGCTGCCCAGGTCGTGCAACCGGGCTGCACCGGCGGCGCTCTGCCGCGCCTCGTCGCGCCGGTCTGGCCGCGGCTGGGCACCACCAGTGTGACCCGCGCCAGCGAGCTGCCGAACGCCGCTCTGGTGGTCACGGTTTCCTCGTTCGTCGGCACCCAGCAGCCCCTTGCAGGTTGGTTGCCGAATGCGCGGCCAGGCTGCACGTTGCTGGTCTTGCCCGACGTGGCGGTGCTGTCGTTCGCCGCTGGCGGAATCTCGGAGAGCACCTTGTCGATCCCGCTGCAGGCCGCGTTGCTCGGTTTGACGATCCACCAGCAGGTGGTGCCGTTCGCGCTCGACGCGCAGGGTGCGGTCACGGAGGTCACGGCGACTCCGGCGCTGCAACTGACGATCGGCGGGGGCGTGTGAGGTGAGACGGTGCCCGCCGGCCAGGCGGGGCACCGGGCCACCTGCGCCACCGGCGCCGCGAACGACAGGTCCGGGTCGGTCAAGCCGCTGCCGAGCCAGGTGAGGCCGTGCTGCTCGCAGTATTCGATCTGCGCGCGGCACGAACCGAGGCCGCCGGCGCGCGACGGCTTCCTCGCCACGCCGTCGAGCATCGCGAGCTGGTGGAACTCGCGCAGGTCGTCGGCGGTGACGACTCCTTCGTCCATCAGGATCGGCAAGGCCCGTGGCGTATTCGCTGAAGAAGCGTTGGAAGGATGGCACGACGCACGTGGTGATGACGAAGCAGGTGCTGTTGGAGCGCTGCGCCGCCAGCTCTGCATCCAGCCGCCGAGCGGCTGTGCGCGCTGGTGCCGCGGCCGCGTCGGCGTCTGGTGACGTATCACGGGGTGTTTGCGCCGGCGGCTGGGATTCGGCGGTGGGTGGTGCCGAAGGTCGAAGTGGTGGGTGCTCCGCCGGCAAGCGCGTCTGGTGCGTCTGTCGGACTGGTCGCTGCCGCGGTCCGTGCCGTCGTTGGTGGCGGTGCTTCGCAACATGGTGGAGTTTCCCTGCAAGCCGAGCTCGCCGAGTCGGTTCGCCGTTCGCTGTCTGCTCGCGCGCCAGGTGCGCGACGCAAGCGGCGAACAGGTCCGCGCCGTCGCTACCCGTGGGCAGAACTGCTGCGGCGGGTGTTGCCGGTGGGTTCTGGGTGGTCCGGGACGCTGGTTGTATTCCTTCCCCCTAACCCCTCGGCGTTACCACGTCGCGACGCTGGTGTATTGGCCACCCTGTCCTGGAAGCGATCGCGATTCCCCCAACACAAGGCCCGTACGATGTCGATGCCTAGACGATCTCCGCGCAGCCCGCGCGTCATCAGCAGCCTCGTCGCGGGGATCGCGGCTACAACCCCCGCCTACGCCCAGGAGTTCCGCGCTAGTGCGCAGGTGGGCGCAACGGTGTTGGCAGCCGCGGACATCGACGGCTCGGGTCACGTCGACTTGCTGACCTTGGCTGCCAACGGCCTGCAGTTGCGCCTGGATCCAGGGCTCACGGCGAACGGCGTCGTCAACCCCGTGGCCCCATCCGCGCCTTACAACCCGACGATCGAGGGGTCGCGCCTGGTCGATCTCGATGGCGACGGTGTGTTCGATGTGGTGATCCAGCTTACCAATGCCGTCGGCGCCGTGGATCTGGTCTGGATCCGCGGCTTGGGCAACGGCGCCTTTGGCCCAGCACAGATTCTCGGAACCTTCGCCGGTTGGTTTCACAACAGGTTCCAGGTCGGCGACTTCGACGGCAACGGCGCACTCGACCTCGCCTGCCTCGACGGCTCCAACTTCCATATGCCGACGGTTGAGATCCTGATGCAGACGCAGGGCACCTTCACGCGCTCGACGCTGCAAGTGGCGGCCGACTTCTGCGTTGGCGACTTCGATGGCGACGGCATCCATGACCTGGTGACCGGCGTCGGCGCCGGCACGATCTACCAGGGCAGCCCGACCGGATTCGCACCGGCGCGCACCTATTCCCTGAGCAGCGCGTTCATGGGCAACTACGTCGGCGACCTCGACGGCGATGCGCGCGACGACATCGTCTGGTTCGCGTTCAACAGCGTTCAGGTCCAATGGGGCGATGCCGCCAACGTGCTGTTGCCGGGCTTGTCGCCATTGCCCACCACCTACACCGGTCAGTACCTGGCCACCACGGACCTCGACGCTGACGGCATCCGCGACCTCGTAATCGCCGGCAGCAGCACCCAACTTCTGCGCGGGCGCACCGGCCGCACCTTCTCCCCGCCGCAGATCGTTGCGGAGACCGGGCTCGACGGCATCTTCGTCGACCTCGATGGCGATGGCGATGCCGACCACGTGACCCGCAGCGGCCAACGCCATGAGAACCTTGCCAGCTACGGAGCCTCGTGCGGCGCGCCGATGCACCTGTCGACCACCATTGCGGTGCCCGGCGCGGCTTGGCAACTGGCGATCGAAGGAGCGCCCGCCAACACCATCGCCGCCATCCTGGTCGGCAGCGCCGATCAGTGGAATGCCTGCGGGACCCTGGTGAATCCTGCTTCGCTGGTCGGCGCGCTGCCGCTGCTGTTCACCGATTCCCTCGGCGCAGCCGTGCTGCCGATCAACTTGCCGCCGGGCTTCGTCGGCGGGCCCTACTACCTGCAGGCCATTGCCCTGGACCCGAGCGGCGGCTACCAGCGCTACGGCGTGCATTTGTCGAGCAGCGCCGGGCGCGCGGCGCGCCTCTTCTGAAACGCCCTGAACACTGCACCCAAGGGGTGACCGACATCGGGCGGCGGGTTCCGGGCGGTCCGGGACGCAGCTTGAACCGCTTATACCCTCACGCTCAAGGCCTATCCGGGCGTTCTGATCCAGGACCTCGCCGCAGCGTGGGACGTGGCGACCGCGTGTGGATTCCCAACGGTCTGCTGCGCGCAGCATGATAGCGGGCGCCGGAACGAGGAGCCGCCGCCGCCACCCGTAGAGAAGCGTCGCTGACGCAGCCAGAAGATGGTGGCCACGTCCGACACGTTCGCGATCATGCACGAACGTCTTCGGCAACGATGCGGTAGTGCACGCAGCGACGCAGCACCGGATACTCCTGTAGCTTGCTGTGATCGAAGTCCTCGATCCACCGCATTTCGAGCTTCTCCATCACGCGGATCGAGGGCTGGTTGGTGCGCGGCGCGATCGCGTGCACCTCAGGTAGTCGCGCCTTTGCAAACGCGTATTCGAGACACGCTTTGGCCGCTTCGACGGCATAACCGTGCCCCCAGGCAGCGCGGTCGAGCCGCCAACCGATGTCGACGCACGGCGTGAACGGCGCCGCGAAGTCCTGATGCATCAGGCCGACGAAGCCGATCCAACGTGGTGCCGCGCTCGGCGCGTCGGGAAATCGATCAACCGCGAAGTAGCAGAAGCCATGCTGTTCGTGATGTCGGCGCAGACGATCGAAGAACAGCACGGTCTGGGCGCGCGACCACGGTGCCGGGAAGTAGCGCATGACCTCGGGGTGGGCATTCATCGCGACGAACGGTTCGAGGTCTTCGTCGCGCCACGGCCGCAGACCCAGCCTCGCCGTTCGCAACACATAGTCGGGGTCGGACATCGTGTGCCAGCATCCCGCGCGGCCGCCCGAGCGCAAGAACGGCTGCAGCCTCCGATGCGCGAACCTATTCCAACCCGGTGGTAACATACCATGTCAGCTGCAAGCCCACGCAAACGACAGGTGGTGTGGACAACAACCCAGGTTCCGAAGCCACCAAAATGCCCATACTGGAAAACGAACCTGACCAAAGCACGTGGACTCCCTTCCGAGTCTTGATGCTGGTTGTGCTCAGTGGCCTTTGCTACGGGGCAAAGCAGCCTTCCAGCGGAAGTGGCTCAGACCTACACGGATCGGCGGCTAAGTCGTGACAGTTTCCGATCCTGACCTCCGGAGCTGGATTGATTACGTCTTCGATCACCCCGTGAGCGATCCCGCTTGGCACTGGGCTCCCGAAGCGGCCTGCCTCACCCTTACGCCAACGCGCGAAGCCGAGCTGTACGCCGAGACCTTCGAACGGTCCGAGGAGTTGCTTCAGCGATTCTCGTCTGCGCAAGTCGACCAGGGGCTCGACTACCTGACGAGCAACATGTGCTCCTCGCACATGTTCGCGTTGCTGGACCCATCGGTGCCGGAAGCCACTCGATTGCGCGCGGTTCGGTCCTTCGTGCCGTTGTTCGAGACAACGATGCGTCGGCGGTGTTCGGAGCGTCTTTCGCACCTCAATGAGCCAGGAGCTGATCCACTGAACTCGTCTTGCTACATGTGGTGGGATCGACTCCCGTTTTGCCCTAGCCCTCCACGCGACGAGGATTCGCGGCTCGGCGGCGATCAAGGGTTGCAGACGCGCTTCGATGAAGAGACCCTGCGGGTGATGACCAGGATTCTTGGCATCCCCCACGACGCATGCAGGGAGAGCGCGCTGCACGGCCTCGGACATTGGCATCTTGGCTATCCGGATGAGGTTTCGTCGATCATCGATCGATTCCTTCTGTCCTCACCCGCCCTGCGCGAGGAACTCAGGGTGTACGCCGATGCCGCACGACGTGGGATGGTATTGTGACGTCGGACGTAGGAGCCGATAAACTCCGCGGCGCCGCCCGCGACTCAAAGTACAACCGTTTGGTTGGGTCACGAAATAGTGGAGGTCGTCTTGTTTGAGTTAGTGCACACATATACGGATTGGTACGACGGGCCAATCGGAGGCTTGGCGGACTACCAAGGTCGGCCTCACATCTACGAGGCTCAGCGGAATGAGCAGCCAGGGACACCGTGCTTTGGTCCGCTCTTCCGGCTGTCTCCGGTCGACCAGGACACCCTCGCTTTGGCACTCGAGGACTGGGGCATCTGGCTGCGCTGGGACGAGGCCTTCCAGGCAGGCCTGATCGCTCAGTCCACATATCCGGCCTTGCCATCCGATCGCCCGCGATACGAAGAGCTACAGGGGTTACTTGCAGGGAAGCTGGTTCTCGACCCAGAACGGGCGTTTTTCATGTGCGGCGAGCTTCGCTGCACTCTTCGGGGGGCAATGGAACCACTGACAGAGGTTCGGTGGTATCCCCCGACCTGATTCGAAACGGAACGTGGTTGCGAGTTTGCCACAACCCGGAACCTCACCGCAGATCGATCACGAACGGCTGCGCGGGCGCCACGGCGGGCACGTCGATCGGGATCCGGAGTCGATCCGGAGAGTCCTGGGGTCGCTGGGGCTGTCGGCGGAGGTTCCGGAGCTGGCGGGTGCGCGGTCACCGCCGCGGCAGGCGGAGCTGGAGTTCGAGGGGTAGCGGGGCTGGGGGATCCAGCTCAGCGAACCCAGGAGTGCAGCGCATTCGTGGCGCTCACGCCGAACATCGCCGCAGGGTCGAGGTAGACGGCCTGCGCATGCACCTCGAGCCCGTTCCAGGTCGGCGAGAGAGGCATCGTCAACGCCAGGGAGCCCTGCCCCGAAGCGTCGAGGGCGTGGAAGAACGTGCCCAACGGAGCCACATAGAGCGTACCGCCGAGGAACGGCACGCTCTGCTGGGCGATGCCCACGATCACGAAACCAGGGGCGTTCGCAAGCCCGTTGGCGATCTGTGCGGCCCAGACCTCCCCACGACCTGCGCAGCCCGTCGGCGCGATCGTCGGCGCGCCGTGCGTGCCAGCGATACCGAAACCCGCGACGCTCTGGGTGCCGCAGCGGCCAAAGCCCTCGACGCGGGCGATGTCGATGGTGCCCCACCCGTGCGAGAGCTGCAGCAGATCGCCGGTTACAGGATCGATGCAGGCGCCCACCGGGGAGGCGAACGGGCCACAGAACGCCTGCCGTGTCGCCGCGATCGGCATCGCGTTGGCGTCGAGTTGGTAGCGCACGATCTGGCCGGGGTTGTACTCCGTCACGAGGACGTATTGATGGTCGGGCATGCCGACCGAACCGGGCGGAACGAACACGAGGTGGCGCGAACCGTAGCCGATCGCGACAGGCGGGCGAGCGGGTACGAGGTCGAACGTACCGTTGCCGTCGGGCACGAGCTGGAAGGCATGCACGATCCCACTGTTGGACACGAGGCGCAGCTCCCCCGCGGTCGAGTGCCCCGTCGGCACGATCGCGATGCCCCGGTCCTCGGATTGCAGACCGAAAGGTGCGAGGTCGATCTCGCGGCGCAGCGACCAGTTCCCTGGTGCGATCTGGCTCACAAGGTTCGTGAGCAGCGTCGCGCAGAAAAGCAAGCCGCCGGGCCCCTGCGCCATGCTCGGGCCCATGTAGCCGACGTTGGCCACCTGGGTAATCGGGCCGACGACGCCGGTCACGTGTCCTGCGGCGTCCCGCGTGACCCGCTTCTTGACGAGGATCGCGCTCCCCGTACCCGGGTTGGCACCGAGCAGCAGGTGCCCTGGATCCTCGGCGGTGATTGTGAGAGCGCCGCCCGGCCACATCGACACGGATCCTGCCGTGCCCAACACGTAGTCGTTCCGGAAGGCAGGAGCTAGCTGTGTCTGTGCCGAGGCCACGCCGAGCAGGCCGAACGCAGTGACAACCAGGAAAGGGAAACACCTGTGCATCGGAGTCCTGTGGATTCGGGACAGAGCTTGGGTGGAGCGACCAGCGATTCCGGGCCGCCCGTAGCAGAGTTGCTCCAGACTACCCCCAACGCAGCTTGTCCGGAAAGCCCCTCGAACGGGCGAGCAGAGCCGGTTGCGATCCGTTCGCCAACCTGCGCCCGCGTAGCGCACTTCGACCTGCATGCGGCTCAGGTTCTCGTCGGTGCGCCGCTTCTGCAGCTGCGGCCACCAGTCGGAGAGCAGCAGTTTGATCGGCCGCCACATCGCCAACCAGCACTCCCCTGAGGCCTCTCAACACTGGATCCCAATAGACGCCTGTCATGATTTCCCTCATGTGGTAACGGAGTTCCTCGCCTACAAGGACAAGCTCGTCCCGGGTGGACTGATGTTGTTCCATGATGTTACTACTAACCACGATTTCGCCCGGGGGACCCCGACGTGGGAGTTTTGGCAGGGTTACGGCAGTAGGGCGAACGCCCTGCGATACGTTGCCGTCCGTCCAGATCTGGAAGCCTTGGGCTTGCTCGGAGCGGACCGTTGGCGTGACCAGATGCGACTTCTCCGTGAGGATCCGGGCGCGGCCACTAGTGGTGGGCTAGCAGTGTTTCAACGCGTGCGAACCGAATGACGTACATGCTGGAGGTTTCGATGGGAGTGCGCCGCGCATCGGCTGTCAGCTTCTGTATCGCTTCTTGCTTGATGTCGGGCTGCAAATCGCTTGTGTCCGAACCCACGTGTCTGCAAGTTCGTATCCTGATCGACGAGCCGACGACACCGGCCGCCGACCATCGAATCGCGGCGTTCGGTGTGTTCTGTACGCTGACGCCCAATGTTCGCATCGAGGTCGACCCTGCCGGGCCGTTGCTGGACGAGCTGACGATTCTCTTGGATCACGGCGGCGACACCGGTGACCACGCGATTGACATCCGTCTAGCGTTCGGCAAGGTCGGCGCAGGCCAGTTGGAGAGTATCCTTCCTGCCGGTACCGAAGGGGTGTCGCGGAGCGGCCCGTCGGACGCCGCGAGCCCGCTCGGCGGTGAAGGGATCCTGCCCGGCGAGAACCGGATCCGCGTGGTGCATCGCGGTGCGCCGGTCGCGTCCGCCGGCTTTTTTTGCTACGCCGATAGGCGATGGGTGGTCAATGCTGCTTCGGGGAGCATTGTGCGCTTGCCCTCGGGTGCCGACGTGATCGCGGACCGCGTGTTGTTGCACTTCGGGGATGCAAACGTATCAGATGTCACGCTCTCCGAGTTCCTTCGGCGCCACGAGTTCGTTGCCCAGGGCGCATGGTGGCCGAACGGAGTGATCCAGGCGAGAACGCCGCACCAGGAGAAAGCCGCCGATCTGCTCCGATTCGTCGAGAATGTCAATCGTGAGATGAAGGCGTTCGGGAGCGCTCAGTGTGAGTCCGTGGCGGGGCCCGCCGGTTCCTCACGCCGGAGCAGGTGACTGCATGGATCGAAAGGATATCTTCCAGTCCGGACAGGTCGTCGTGGTGGGTGGCGCCAGCCGAGCGGCTGTTGCGATGAGAGGTAATTGGAGGAAGTGCGTTGTGGAGGTTATGGCAAATGGTGAGCCAGTTGCTGAATTCGGGGTTGCAAAGTTGATAAGCAGGGGGGCCTCGACGTCTGGGCATAGTGGAAGCCGCTGGGAGGTGTGGATTGACAAGGATCCGCAGCAGGTTGAGTTCTTTGTTAAGGGTTTGCATCGAAGATTGTTGTCCTGGAGTGGGTCAATGGAACCGGAGATGCCTGGGTGCGGTCGTTTAAAGTCGATGTCGGATAGCCGGCTCCCCCTGCCGCGGCGGTGACCGCGCAGCCGCCAGCTCCGGAACCTCTGCCGACAGCCCCAGCGACCCCAGAACCTGGCGCGGACCAGTTCGCCAGCCGCGGATGCAGCTCCAGATCCGGCAGTGCCAGCGGTGCAGCCGCTGCCTGCCGCCGCCATCGGTCACTGCCGACGAATTGCGCTACCGCCGACCGTTCCGTCGACGTTTTGCGTACTCGGCCTCCAGACACCCATCCCGGGCCCCGTCCCGAGGCCACCCATGTCCCAGACCTACCGCTCCCCCCTGTCGTCCCTCGTCGCCGCGGCCCTGTTCGCGTTGGCGCCGGCCATCGCCCAAGGCCCCATCGCACCGGGCACAGCAAGCCGCCCCGACGTAGCTTCGTTGCGCAGCAGCGCGCACGGGCTCACCGAGGCCGCCGATGGCTTGCGTGGCTTCGGCGCGGACTACGGCGTCGCCTTCACTACGAGCGGCATGACCTTCACGCCCGCCCTCGGCGCGCAGGCACCGACCGACCAGCGGCTCCAGATGGCCGTGATCGGGATCACGCGGGGTGCGACCAGCATCCCGTTCGCAGCGGTGGCGCCACAGCAGCAGGGCAACGCGGTGGTTTACGCGCGCGCAGCGGGGCTCGAGGAACGGTACGAGGTGCGCAGCGAGGGCGTCGAGCAGTCGTTCGTGTTCCACGAACTGCCGGGCCGCGGCGACCTGGTGGTGCACTGCGCGCTCGGCGGCGAACTCGCGGCGCGCGGCGAGCTGACGGCAGACGGCGAAGTGCAGTTCGTCGTGCCGGGCCTCGGTGGTGCCACGATCGGCACCGTCACCGGCATCGACGCGCGCGGCGCGCGCTGCACCGGCAGCCTGCGGCTCGGCGGCGGCGGCGTGGACCTCGTGCTGCCGGCCGGGTTCGTCGACCACGCCACACTGCCGCTGGTGCTCGACCCGCTGGTCGGCACGCGCGTCGACTTCGCCACCGGCCCCACCGACGACACCGATCCCGACACTGCCTACGACGCGACGACCCAGCAGTTCTGCGTCGTCTGGACGCGCACCAGCTCGGCCACCAGCGGTCAGGTCTACGCGCGCGCTTACCACCAGACCAACGGCCTCGGCCCCACGCTGCTGCTCGCCAGCGACACCGTCGTGCGCCACGCGCGCATCGCCAGCCACCACGCCAGCAACCGCTTCCTGGTCGCCTGGGAACGCGCCGACGGTGCAATCGCCAACTCGACGCTGCGGGCCTGCACTATCGACAGTGGCTTCGTGGTCGGCACCGCGGTCACGGTGACCACCGCCGGGCACTGCACGGATCCCGACCTGTCGGGCAATCCCGGCAGCACTGCCGCCGACCTCGGCGGCCTGCTGGTGTTCCGCGAGCACGGCGTCGGCATCCAGTGCGCCGTCTGCACCGTGCCGATCGGCACGCAGCCGGTGACGTTCCAGGCGCCGACCGCGGTCCAGCTCGATCCGAACGTCGGTCCCGCGCGCATCAGCAAGGCCGGCAACGGCACGCGGATGGTGGCATTCGAGATCCCCGGCTGGGTGTTGGCGCGGCCCGTCGGGGCGAACGGTGCCGTGGTCGGCGCCGGCTGGCAGGCCGCGATCCCGGGCACGCGCGCGCTGGCGGCCGATGTCGACGGCCAGGGCAGCAGTTTCGTCGTCGTCGCCGAGCAGGAGCCGAACGCCGGCAACCGCGACCTCGTGGCGCACCAACTGCAGCTCGCTGGCACGGTACTGACCCGCACCGCGAGCGGCGCTGTCGCGGCCACGGCGGCCGACGAGGCGCAGCCGGCAGTCGCCCTGCTCGGCCCGAAGTACCTGGTGGCGTGGACGCGCACGGTCGGTTTCCTCGACAGCGTCGTCGCCGTGCGCAGCTTCGCCGTCGACGGCTGCGTCGCCTGCGGCCTCGAGGCCCAGCTGAGCGGCACGCTGCAGACCGAGATGCGGCCGGCGATCGGCTCGCGGCTGTCCGGCGGCATCGCGGCGCCGGGCGCGCTCATCGTCTGCGCCTCGCACGCGGCGGCGTCGCCGTTCCAGGGCGATGTCACCGGCGCGATGTTCACGGCGTTCGCCGCGACCACGACCTCGACGCTGTGGAACGGCTGCGGCAACCCCGTCTCGTTGGCCCTGGTCGGCACGCTGTCGCTCGGCAATGCCAGCTTCGCCTTCCGCACGACGACGACCGATCCGCAGGCCGGTCTGGCGATCTTCGGCTTCGGCTTCGGTGGCACGCCGCTGCAGTGCGGCACCTGCACGTTCGTCGATCCGGTGGCGCTCGTGTTCGTCGGGCTGAGCGCCGGCGCCGCCACGCACGCGCTGCCGGTGCCGTGCAACACGGGCCTGATCGGCATAGCCCTCGATGCAGAGACCGCGGTGCTCGGCGCCACGACCAACCAATGTCCGCTGCTGCCCATGGCGTCCTTGTCGCCGGCGCTGCGCTGCACCTTCGGCGAATGATGCCTGGAGAACCTCGAACCCACCGAAACCACCCATGAAGACCTTCCTCCTGCTCCTCTCCGTCGGCTCGCTGCCGGCCGTAGCGCTGGCCCAGCAGGGCCCGCTCGGCCCGCGTCGCTCGCTGCTCCCCGAGTACCGGCTGCTGCAGCGCGACGACCAGGGCCTGGTCGGCCGCGGCAAGGCCTACCGCGCCGACTTCCAGGCGGAACACGTCGAGTTCGTGCCGGCCGTGCCAATGTCGCCGGTGTCGCTCTCGCTGCGGCTGCGGGCCGAGGCAGCCGGCCGCGGCACCATGCAGCTGCTGGCGGCACCGTCCCTGCCCGAGGCCGATGGCCTGCAGGTGCGCTACGTGCGCGGCGCCGTGGTCGAGACGTACGACGTGCGCAGTGACGCGCTCGAGCAGTCGTTCGTGTTCCGCGAACTGCCGCCAGGCGACGGCGACCTCGTCGTCGACGTGCGGGTCGCCACCGACCTGCCGGTGGCGGCGATCGGCGACGACTCGGTGCTGTTCGCCAACCAGGACGGCGGCGCCGAAATCCACGGCGTCGTCGGCCGCGACGGGAAGGGCCACACCTGCGGCGGCAGCATGGCCTACCGCGACGGCCTGCTCTCGCTGCGCCTGCCGGCGGCGTTCGTGCGCACGGCCACGCTGCCGCTGGTGCTCGACCCGCTGGTCACCCCGCGCGTGCTGGCCAACACCGGCAACTTCACCAACGAGCTGTACGCCGCCTACGACGCCAGCACCGCCCGCTACCTGGTGGCGTGGTGCTTCAACGGCAACAACAACGCCACCGAGATCCGCGGCTTGCTGACCGACGGTGTCAATGCGGGCACGCCGCTGGTGATCCAGACCACGAACAGGATCGCGCACCTCTCGGTCGCCAACGACAACCTGCGCAACACGTTCGTGGTCGCCTGGGACCAGGAAGTGCCCGGCGGCCCGTTCCAGAACCCCTACCGCGCCATCTTCGCCCGCGGCGTGCAGGCCGGCGGCACGCTCGGTCCGGTGGCCCAGATCACCGCCCTGGGCAACGGCAACTGCCAGCGCCCGCACCTGGCCAGCAACGCCGATCCGACGGCGCCCGAGGTGGCCTTGGTCTACCTCGAAGACAGCAACGGCCGGGCCATCTTCCGCAACCTGCGCGTCGACGCCGCCGCCAATGTCAGCTCGTTGCCGACCACCACGCTGTCGAACCCGCTCTACACCGCGACCGGCGTCGGCATCGCGCGCACCGGCGACGCCACCAACCGCTACCTGGTCGCGTGGGGTGAGAACACCGGCGCGGCCAACGTGCTGCGCCGCGGCGTCTACACCCTCGGCGGCCTCCAGCAGTCGGTGGTGCTGAGTTCGACCGAGGCGAGCACCGTGGTCGACGTCCGCATCGACGGCGATGGCGCGGCCGGCGAATGGGCACTGCTCGCCATGTGCAGCACGGCCCACTGGCCCCAGCCCTCGATCGAACACGTGTGGCTGGACAACGGCGGCCCCGGCATGCACAGCGACCCGCGCTACGGGCTGCCGAGCAACACCGGCAGCGACCTGCCGGCGGTGGCGCTGACGCCGCGCTTCGTGCACACCGTGCACCAGTCGCGCTACAACACGCTGTGCGTGTCCGGGACGCCGAATTGCTGGGAGAGCACCGCCAGCGTGCTGGCGCGCAGCGGCTGCCGGCCCTGCACCGCCGTGGTCGACTTCGCCGAGTGGGCACGGCCAGCACTGCTGCGCCCGGTGGCCTACGGCGCCACCGGCTTCGGCCCCGAGGACGTGAAGCTGATCTACACCGACCCGTTCGGGGGCGTGAACTTCGACATCTTCCTGTGCGACTTCACGACCGGCGATGGTGCCATCACCGACCTCGGCGGCGGCTGCGGCGGCGCCACGGCGCGGGCGCGCAGCGTTTGCGCGCACGTCGGCGGCAGCGTGTGCCTCGCCGAACTCGAAGGCGCGACCACGAACAACGTGTTCCTGCTGCTCGGCGCCGATCGGCTGGACGCACGCGGCTGTGGCAGCTGCGTGCTGGTGCCGGACCCGTTCACCGCGTTCGTGATCGGGCCGCTCTCGCGGCGGCCGGGCCTGTCGCGCGTCGAGACCGAGTTCACGGTGCCCAACGTCCCGGGCCTCGTCGGCCTGCGGCTCTACGAGCAGTGGCTGCTGCCGGACAACCTGACGCCGGGCTGCGCCACGTTCCCGTTCGACCTGTCGAACGCGCTGCAGGTGACCATCAACTAGGCCGGCCCGGCAGCTCCTTCTGCAGCCACGCGCGTGCGAACCGCCAATCGGCCTTGATCGTCGTCGGGGCCACCGCGAGGGCCAGGCCCGCCTCTTCGATGGTCATGCCGCCGAAAACGCGCATCTCGACGACCTGCGCGGCGCGCGGACTCTCCCGCGCCAACCGCTCCAGTGTGTCGTGCAGCGCGACCACGTCGCCCGCTTCGGCCTCGAAGCGCTCGAGGCACAGGTCGAGCGGCTGCTGCTGGCCACCGCCGCCGCGCTTCTGCGCGTTCCGCGTGCGCGCGTGCGCGATCAGCACCTGCCGCATCGCCCGCGCCGCGACGGCGAGGAAGTGGGCGCGCCCCTGGTAGCCGGCGGCCCCGCCGTGGCCGGCGCTGGCCATCTTCAGCCACGCTTCGTGCACGAGCGCGGTCGGCTGCAGCGTGTGGCCGGGCGCGCCGTCGCGCAGCAGACGGCCGGCGATCGCGCGCAGCTCCGTGTAGACCATTGGCATCAGCTCGTCGGCGGCGGCCACATCGCCTGCCTGCAGACGCTGCAGGACGGCGGTGACCAGGGCTGGCGGATGCTCGGACATCGGGGTGGAAGAGGATACCGCATCGCCGGCACTGCGGGGCAGGCTCACCGCGGCTGGCTCACTTCGACTGGGCCTGCAGGCGCGCCGCGAGCTCCGTTGCCGCCCGTTCGGTCGCCGCCGCCTGCGGCGTGCCGGTGGCGCGTTCACGCATCGCCTGCAGGCACGCCGGTACGTCCGCAGGTTGGCGCTCGTCGAGCAGGAACGTCGCCAGCAGGCGCGGCGCCGCGATCGTCGCCTTGTGCGTGCGGCCGAGCACCTCGACCAGCTTGCCGTCGATGGCTCGCAGCTCGGCAATCGCCTCGGCGCGCCGACCGGCCTGACCGAGCTGGTCGGCGAGTTCGACGCGGCGGCCGAGCACCAGTTCGTGGAACGGCCCCAGGGCCTCGCTGCGCACGCGCACCGACCGCTCGAGCAGGGCGAGGTGCTCGTCCTTGCGCCCCTGCAACAGGCGGATCTTCGCCAGGTCGTAGAGGTACCCCGACAGCAGCTTGTCGGCGGCCGGCAACCTGGCGGCGCGGATCGCCAGCGCGCGTTCGTAGAGGGCGCTGGCACCGTCGAGGTCCTGCTGCTCCTTGCGCAAAGCACCGAGGTTGGCGAGCAGCGGGCACAGCTCCGGCGAATCGCCGCCGTGCAGGCGTTCGGTGAGCGCGAGCGCGCGCCCGAACGTTGCCGCGGCCTCGTCGAGGCGGCCGAGCCGCACCTTCGCCGCCGCCTGGTTCTGCAGCAGCGAGGCCAACGCCGGGTGGTCGGCGCCGAACACGTGCTCCCAGCTGGCGAGCACGTGTTCGATCATCGCCGCCGCCTCCTCGAACCGGCCCTGCTGGAACGCCATCACCGCCTGCGTGTTCAGCAGCGACAGCGCTTCCTCGGCGTCCGCACCGCTCTGGTCGCGCAGGATCGCCGCAGCCTCGGCCACCAGCCGCGTCGACTCCCGGGCCTCACCGCGGCCGAACAGGATCGCAGCGAGGCTGGCGCGCACCGTCGCGGCGACGGCTCGGCCCTTCAGCCGGTCGTCCGCGTCGCACTGCGCGAGGGCCGTGCGCAACAGCGCCTGGGCCTCGTCCTGGCGGCCAAGCTTCTCCAGCACCTGCGCGCGCAACACCGCGTACGGGACCTGCGCAGTCGGCGGTTCGTCGCGGAGCCGCGGTGCCAGTTCGTCGAGCACCTGCAGCGCCCCCTGCAGGTCGGTGGCGCGCCAGCGCACCTGCGCCAGCAGCAGCAACACGGCCTGCGCCTCCTGCGGCTCGGCGTCGGCCAGCAACTCCCGCACGCGCTGCAGCTGCTGCTCGGCCGGGCCGTACTCACCGCGGCCGTGCAGGGTCCGTGCCAGTTCGAAGCGCACGCGGCGCTCGGTCGCCGGCGAGTCGCGGAACCGCCCCTCCAGTCGCCCCAGCGCCGCTTGCAGGCGCACCGCCAGCGGCTGGTGCAGAGCCTCGGGGTTCTCCTGCGGGTTGGCCGTGCCGAACACCTCGCCGAGCACATCGAGGATGTCGGCCTTCAGCTGCTGCTCGCGCCGCGCCGCTTCGGCGCTGCGTTCGGCGGCCTTGCGGGCGACCTCCTCGCCGGCGCGCGCCGCCTCGACCCGCGCCGTCGCCTCCATACTGGTGTACAGGGCTATGCACAGACCGAGGATCACCGCCGTCACCGCCAGCAGCGGCAGTGCCTGGCGGCGCACGAAGCGCGACAGTCGGTAGGCGAGGCTCGGCGGCCTGGCCCGGATCGGCTCGTGCGCGAGATGCCGGCGCAGATCGTCGGCGAACGCCGACATCGAGTCGTAGCGGCGCTCGGGCTCCTTGCGCAGCGCGCAGGCGAAGATGGTCTCGAGGTCGCCGCGCAGCCGGCGGTCGTTGCCGCCCAGCGGCACCGGCGGCTCACTGGTAATGCGCTGCAAGCCGGCGGTCAGCGAACCGGTGGTGACGTCGATCGGCAGCGCGCCCGCGAGCAGCTGGTAGCCGAGCACCGCGAGGCTGTAGACATCGCTGCGGACGTCGATTCGATCGGCGTCGCCGGCGGCCTGCTCCGGACTCATGTAGGCGAGCGTGCCGAGCAACTGGCCGGCCAGCGTCGACGGTGCGCCGCCGTGATCGCTGAGCCGGGCGATGCCGAAGTCGAGCACCTTGGCGCGGCCCCGTTCGTTGACCAGCACGTTGCCCGGCTTGAGGTCGCGGTGGATGACGCCGCGCTGGTGCGCGTGGTGCACCGCGTCGGCGATCTCCAGCAGCACGCGCAGTTGCTCGACCAACGGTGGCTTCACCCGCTGCGCCCACACCTGCAGCGGCTCGCCGCGCACCAGCTCCATGGCCAGGAACGGCCGCGCGCCGGCAGGTGACTGCAACACGTCGGCGGCGAAGATCTGGGCGATGCCGGGGTGCTGCAGGCGGCCGAGCGCCTCGACCTCGAGCGCGAACCGCGCGCGCGCACTCGCGTCGTGCCCGCCTGCGGCCAGGACCTTCAGCGCCACCTCGCGCCGCGGCTCCTGCTGTTCGGCGCGGTAGACCACGCCCATGCCGCCGTGACCGAGAACGCCAAGGATGCGGAACGGGCCGATGCGCTCGGGCAGCACCTCCGCCTCACCGGCGAGCCCGGCGCGCAGCGCCATGAGCCGCTCCTCGGCCAGGTAGCCGCCGTCGTGGTCGCACCGCAGCAGCTCCTCGACCTGTTCGCGCAGTGCCGGCGCATTCGCGCAGTGTTCGCGGAGGAAGCGGTCGCGCTCCTTGCCGACTAGGGCGCTGGCCGCAGCGAAGAGCTCCTGCAAACGGGACATGGTGGCGATGGGGCGCAGCATGCTGACGCCCGGGGCCGGAGCAGGCAATGGGGCAGCGATGGCGACCGACAATTACTTGCGGATCGGGTCGGCCGGTGGCCGACTCGCGGTGCGGCCCGGGCGAGTTCATCCGCTGGCACCTCGACGGGACCAAGGCGCGTTGGGGCCACGTCGACGTCGCCTCGCCGGCATTCCGCGGTGACCGCGCCACCGGGTTCGGGGTCGCGTTGCCGGTGGAGGCGGTGCGGCGACTCGACCTATGGTCTCAGGACGGCGTAGGTGCCCCGGATACACCGAACGCTAGCGCCACCGCGACCAACAGCGCGAGCGCGGCCAGCGCCGCCCACGCCAGGGAACGAAGGATCGAGACCTCGCCGCTTGCTTGTGTTCGAGACATGGTGCGAGCTGCGCTATCCCGGCCGGAGTATTGCCAGATCGTGCCGTCGCCGCCTCCCGGGGGCACACACCGCGCCGAATGCGGTCCCGGCAAACCGGGCGTGATGGCGTGCTGGAGGGAGGTTCGGCAGGGGCGTTGACGGCGCTGGCGGGGGCGGGGATGGCGGTCTGGTGGGTTCCGGGCGGTCCGGGACGCGGCTTGTTTCACCGACTCCCCTTACTTGTAAAGCGAGACCGGCCACTCACTAATCGCCTTCCCCTCTCTGTCAACATGAAGCAACAACCCGCGGCCTATAGTGATCTCCCCCACACACGTGTCCATTCCATTGATATTAGCCGTACACTTAAACCCATTTGGGGACATTTCGCATCGAGCCCCACCCCCAGAAGACTTGAGTTCAATCCCCGCCGTTGCACCGGACTTTGCCGTTGCGTGATTAATCTTTGAGTCTATTTGACACTCTCCCTGCTCCATAGAGCGCCGAAGAGCCCACGAATCCCCGGATTTGCGAAGTTCACTTGCCAGGATTGCGCTAACGTCGGATGTAGCAATGCAGTGAGAGGCACCCGAGTTTGTGACTACGAGGGACTGCACTAGAGCCCCGTCGGGGCTAGTGAGCGTCACGCCGCAAGCGGTGGGGCCAACACCCAAACCCAAAGTCGGTTTGCCGGCAACATAGAACACCATAGACGTTCCTGCGTCATCAGCGTCAACTTTCCAGAGAACTTGACCATCCTTAACGACACGAATGGACTTGCAGTCAAGGCTTTGGGGACCAGCGGGATCCTGGACAAAATGCAGGACAAGACAGGTGCAAGAAACTGCTGAAAGAAAGCGCAGCAGAGGGAGGGCGACACGGGATACTGACATGCTGGCCTTGGGTAGGGATTGGCTCGGAGTGAACGATGACTGCATCAGGATAGCGTGGCCCCTGGAGACCAAGCAGTGATCTCCCCCCGCAGCAAGAAGGGGCTGGACATGGAAGAAGCCCGCGAGTCGTCCTGGTCGAGCCGCTACTTGCTCGCCGTCGCCGCCGGCTTGCGCATTGCTGCAATCTGCAGCTGCAGCAGGAAGCCGCCGCGCAGCTTGCCTTCGTGGATGCAGACCCAATCGACCATCTCGGTGGAGTCGTTGGTGAGTGCATCGCCGACCTTCTGGACCTCGGCCACCGAAGCGCTCGCGGTTCCCTCTCCGCCGACTTCCGCGATCATGGTCCACAACATCTCGCGCTCGCGAGCATCCTCGTGCTTCGTCCGCAAGCGCGCGAACACCTTGCTGCCCGCCGCGACGAACGCAGCGGCCTCGGCCCAACTCGTCCGCGCCTTCGAGGCGGCCTCCTGCAGCGCGGCCTCGTCGACATCCCGGACCGCGAACCCCGCAGCCAGCGTGGTGGCGACCGGATCCTCGGTGCCGAGCAGTGTCGACGTCCAGAGATCGCTGACGATCAGGCGCCGGTCGGTCTTCCAGGAGTAGGCGAGGCAGTCGTCGCCCCAGAGGCTGGCGAGCATGCGGGCGATCGCCTGCTCGCGAGCGAGCACATTGGCAGCTCCGGACTTGCCGTATGCAGCGACCAACAACCAGGCATGGTGCTGTTCGACGCGGTTCCTTGCGCGTTCGTCGAGAATCAGCGTCTCCAGGCCCGGGTGGGGCTGTTCGTTCCACTTCAGGATCATCGGAACGCCCTGGACGACGATGCGTACGTGATCCCCCTGCACGGACACGGAGTTGGCAGCATCTTCGCCGGCATCCTTCGGGATCAGGCCACCGAACTGCTTGGTGACCGCGGCACGCAGTTCTGCTGCCGTCCACTTCCGGGGCGCCGCGAGCAGGACCTCCACGCGGCTCCACTTGGTTGGCCCCAGAGCCTCCATCGTCTCCTCGCGAAGCTCGCGCGAGGTTCCCTCGTGCACAGGCTCGACGCGATGGAAGTCGAGGCATCCGACTCCGACGGTATCCGGACCGATCATTTCCGCTGCCAGCAGTCCGAGCACTTGGTGCGCTTCGATCCGCTCGCGCATCTCCTGCGAGACACCAGGGACGCTGAGCAACCAGGCGCCGCGATGCTGCTGGATCCGCGTGATGCTGTCTCGATCGTCGATGTCCGCAGTGGCACCGGCATCGATGCCGATCGCCTGCCGCACGCAGCGCACCACGATCGAGCTGTTCCCGAAGGACAACGTGGCGCGGTCGCCGTCGACGGCCACCGTCGGCTTGTTCGGATACGCCCTGCCGGCCGCCGCACCCAGCACCTTGGGATCGAGCTCCGGCACCTGTGAGGTCAGGAGGAAGATCGTCGGATCGGGTCGGCCCCCGGTTTGTTGCGCCGACAACTGGGGCCAGGACAACACGGAGAACAGCGCGAAACCGGCCAGGTGGCGAGCCATCATGCGTGGAATCTCGTGGGTAGCTTGGGGTCGGTGAGCGTCCGGCAGTCGATCGAGAGTCATCTTATCGAGGGGCACGGGCCACGGGCCACGGCGCGCCATCCCGGAAATCACCGACCAGCTCCGATCGCACGAACGAAGGCCACCATGTTCGATCGGTCGACCACCCCGCCGAGCAGCGTCCGCCCCTCCTGGCGGCACGGGATCGAGAACGTCTCGAGAACCTGTGCCGTTACGCCGGCCGTCCGGAGGTGGCCGAGTCGCGGCGGGTGGAGCTCGGTGGGGGGGGCAGGATCGGGTACTCGCTGAAGAAGCGTTGGCCGGCGGAGCGCCCCGCTCCCTGGTCTCGAACTTGATCCCGAGCCCTCGGCACCGGAGCCGTTCTTCGAAAGCGCTGCTAGAGCAAGGCCATCGGCGGCGCTTCGGGATGCGACGCCTTGGTGCGGACGTACTTCCTGCCGTCCCAGGTGTGCACACCGGTCTGGTTGCCGCCGCCGTCCTCGCTCAAGTTGATGTACTCGATCGTGCCGCTCGCCGGGTCCCAGAAGTAGATGCCCCAGCCGTAGGTCCGATTGCCCTCGAAGTTGTGCCAGGTGCCCCAGGTACCGTCTCCCGAGGGATCCGGCTCGAAGATGTAGAGCTCGTTGTGGTTGAGTACGCCGTCCAGCTCGACGAGCCAAATGCGGGAGCAGGGATCGTCGGGTTGCCGTTGAGCGATGGCGGTGGCGCTGAGAGCGAGGACGGCGATCAGGGCCGGGAGCCCGGGCATCCATCTCGAGAGCATGGGAATCACCAGGAGTCTGCAGTTGGGTGTTGGGTGATGCGTGCCGCACGCGCGGCGACGTCCTTTGGTGTCGCGTGCCTGCTTGGTGGCGAGGTGGGTTCCGGGTGGTCCGGGACGCAGCTTGAACCGCTTATCCCCAGAACGGAAGGTTGCGTATGCTCACTCCGCGTCGCTTCCATTGCCGCTGGTTGCCAGGACAGCTTCCTCAGTGCTCAATGCCCACGTTGCATCCCCTCTACGCCGCACTTGCATTGTTCTCGAGTGTCGCCTTGGTCGTGGGCCAAGGGGCAACGCAGGGCACCGATCCGATCGACCTCGTCGCGCGTGCCGAGGGATTCTTCGCCAAGGGGGCGAAGGAGGATGCCATCCTGATGCTATGGGATGCCGTCGAGCAGTTGGGTTCGCGAACGGAACAACCGGCGAGTGCGGCGGGGCTGAAGGCCGCCCTCGGTCTCCTTCGCGCCAACGACTCGTTGCACGAGGAGCGGTTGGCGACACTCCTGGCGCAGGCTCGTGCGCAGACCGATCTTGCAATGGTCTACCGCGGCAAGAAGTGGTTCCGTTCCGCCACGGAGCACCTCGACCTTGCTGACCAGCTCGATGCCAAGGCAGGGCAGAAGGAGCGCGCTCAACTGGCCCGCGCGAATCCTACCTATGTCGAACCTTCGATATCAGAACCCCGGGGCTACTCACTCCTGAAGCGACTCGAAACCGTGCGGGCCGAAGGCCCGTGGCGGGAAGTTGGCGACACACTCGAATGCGGTTCCCATCCCGCCAGAACCCCCTGGTACGAATGGACCGTCGATGCACGGCATGCCGACTGTGAACTCGCGTTGGAGTTCTGCAGCAGCGATCCCAAAGTGGGACACGACTGCTCCTTGTTGGTCGGCGTCGACAGCGGCGGCGCGTCCTACCAGTTCATCGCAGCGTACTACGCAGAAAGTGGCCGATACGATCTCGTTCTGTACGAACACAAGGACAAGCAGGCTCGATTGCTGGGCTCCGCTCTCGTGGGTTCCCTGCCGGCGGGAGACGGATTCCATCGCCTGTCGTTGCGCGTCAACGGCACCTCACTCAGAGCCCAACTCGACGCAGCGCCGCCCGTCGAGGTCACGGTGCCGGCCGCGCCGCGTGGCCGGTTCGCGATCGCCGTCGGCATCGACAACCAGGACTCGGCCCCGATCACGATCCGGAACTTCCAGTTGCGACCATGGCCGCTCCCGACCGAGGAAGAGCAGCGCGCCAACCGCCACGCCGAGGCTCAGAAGCGAATCGCGGAAGCGATCGATGGCGCCAGTCTGCTGATTGCGAGGAAGGAGAACGAAGCGGCCGCCCTTCGGCTCAGGGTTGCGCGGAATGATGCCGCGCGGCTGTTGCCAGGAGTTCTTCGCGACAACCTGATCAAGTCGATCGAGGAGATGCTGGTCAGAGCCGATCCTTTGGACGCTCGCTGCAAGAAGGTCGGTCAGGAGGGCGTGCGAGCACTCGTCGGTGTTGCCGACCGGTATGCCGCCGCCGGGCATCTGCGCGCTGCACTGCATATCGTGCAGCAGGCCGCGAGGATCGATGCCGAGGCCTGCGCGCCCCGACTGCAGGCGGCGCAGCAGGCGGTGGCTTCATTGCAGAAGCAGGAGGATCGCTGAGCAATCCGGCCCCGGCTCCAACGTCGGCAGGCCGCCCTGGTGGGGTGGCGCTTCGGTCGCGGCAAGTGCCAACCGCCTCGGCGCAGACCGTGGCCGTGGCGATGAGCCGCGAAGCCGTGAAGTCGGCGCCGACCTTCCTCTCCACGGAGCAGATGAACCGCAGCCGAGAGGCCGATCTCTACGTGGTCTGGTGGGTTCCGGGCAGTCCGGGACCGTGGTTGCACCGCCTATCCCCTCACAAGCCGACGATGCCCTGCAGTCCGCCGCTGAAAGCCACCAGCCCGCTGTATGCACCGGCTGGGTCGAGCACCGCGAATTGTGCAAACAGCGACAGCCCAACCAGCGGCAGCGAGTTGGGGATCGCCGTGTGGATCTGGCCTGCACCCGTCGGTCCGGTGAGCGTGGTCAGTGTGGAATCTGGATTGGCCAGCAGCGTGCAACCGCCGCCGAGCGGCAGGTTGGTCGCGCCGAGGCCGAGCACCTGGATCGCGAACGTGTTGGCGAGCGCCTGGTCGAAGGCCACCGTGAACGTGCTGCCAAGGCGGGGCAGTGCGGCGACGTGGATACCGGGCGTGCGGGCCAGCGTGCCTGGGCAACCGCTGCCGTAGAGGCTCGCACTCGCCGGCGCCGTCATCGCCCACAGTTCGCGGCCGTGCAGGCCATCCGTTGCCGCGAAGTAGATCAGGCCGCCGGCCGCCGTGAAGTCGCTCGGGCTCGACGAGCGCGTGCCCGGGTGGAGGTCGGCGATCGCGTAGGTTCCGAACGCTGTGCCGTTGGTTCGCCACGGTTCGTCGTCCTGAAGGCCGACGTGTCCACGAAAGAAGGCGATGTCCGCACCGGGAGCGCTGAAGAAGTCGGTGCCCCCGGTCGGACCGATGGAGTAGGTTCCCAATGCCGTACCGTCGGTCCGTGCCAGGGGCTCGTAACCGCCGACGAACAACTGCTCGGCTGGAGTCGTCAAGTAGTTCGTCATTGGCACGGCACGGCTGAGCAACGTACTGTCGAGCAACGTCGTGGTTGCAGCGGTCCCCGAGGACGCGTATGCGCCGGATGGCCCTATGGTGCTGGCGGTCAGGATCGCCTTCCCGAGCATTTCGCCATGCAGCTCCAAGGACAGGGCAGACACGCCGAGGTTCGCGGTTCCGGAGGTAGTACCGTTGCTGCTCCACGCAGAGAACCCCGACTTGAACCAGGCGCGGCCGATGGCACTGCCGAGCATCGTGACGTCCAAGGAGACCGTGCTGACGAACGCTGTTCCGATGCTGGTGCCGTCGGTTCGCCAGAGGCCGTAGGTGCTGCCGTCGAAGCCCGCGAACAACGCGTGCCCGCTGGCGACTGCGCAGAAGCGATTGCCGAAGTCCGGCACCCCGGAGCCACTGCCGGCCTGGATCTCGGCGATCTGGCCCGTTCCGGCCGCAGTACCATCGGTCGACCACAGCTCGACACCAGTGCTGACGGTGCTGCCGCGGAAGACGACGACGTTGCCCACGCCCTGCGGCATGGGGAAGGATGCCACACCGGTGGCGAGCACCTGTGGCGCGCTCGTGCCGTCCGTCGCGTACAGGGTCGAACCGAGGAACAGCAGCAGCTTCTGGCCGTGGATCGCCCACGTGCAAGTCGCGCCGGCGACGACGACGCCGAGCGACGTGGTGCCGGCGACGGTGCCGTCGGTGGAGCGAAGCTGCGTGTTGCCCTGCGTGGCGACGAAGAACCGCCGGCCGGCGAACAGCGGACTCACTGTGCCGGAGACCGTGGCGAACGGCACCAGGGACTGCGTGCCGGCGAGCGTGCCGTCGGTGCGATAGGCGC
>JADZDL010000453.1 GCA_020851075.1 Planctomycetota bacterium
CCTCGCGCGGGCGCAGATCGCGGTCGAGGTGGCCTATGGCGGAGATGTCGAGAGTCCAGGCTTTGGCGCGCGGCATGGGATGCCTCGTTGCGGCAGCGTCGCGCTGCACATGAGCGGGTGGCGGCAGAAGCTCGTGCGGCCCCCCTACGAGTTCCAGGCGGAACGGTTGTTTGTGCGGCTCGACAACCTGAGCGGCAGGATCCCCACCGACGATTCGCGGTGGCTCGATGTGCAGGCGGAGGCTGTCGTCCGGTTCCTGCAGACCGGCGAGCTGCCGGCGGATGACCTGCAAGCCGAGCTGGTGCTCGTGAACGTCGAGATGGATCAACTCGTCGCGCACAAGGCCGGGAAGAACGTGGCCAAGGCCATGGGACTGTTCAACGACTTGGCATGGCGCAAGGGCGACGCGATGGAGGCGGCGCTGAAGAAGTTATGCGAGATGGCGAAGGCAGGGAAGCTGGGCTGAGCCGGGTGCGCGGGGGGCTTGCCGCCGGGCCTTCCCGCGGTTCCGTCCCATCGGGGCGCATTCCTTCAAGCCTGTGACCCTGCATCAGCGGCCCACCGAACACGCCGTGTAGCAGGAACGGAGCACATCGCCTGCGAACCCGAAGGTGGCGCGATGCTGCGCGAATCGGCCCTTGCCCTGTTCGCGGAGCGCATGGCTCCATGTGGCCGTGGACCTCCAAGCTGCACTCCAAGCGTTCCTCCGCCAGTTGGCGGCCGACGGCCGGTCGCCGCACACCATCGGTCAGTACCGCCGCCACGGCACCGCCCTCGCCAACTGGCTCGTTACCGCCGACATCAGCAACGACGTGGCCGACCTCACGCCTGACGTGTTGGCCCGGTTCTTCGCCGACAGCGCCGCCCGCACCAGCTGCCGAGGCGGGCCGAAGAAGGCGGTCTCGCTGAACGCGATGCGAACCTCCATCCGGTGCTTCGCGGTGCACCTGCACCAAAGCGGGTTGGTCCCGACAAATCCGGCACGGCTGCTACGCCGCGCACGGTGCGCGCCCCCACCGCCACGCGCCCTTCATCTCGACGAACAAGAACGCCTCCTGAACGTTCTGGCCAAGGCAACAGGCGCCGAAGCGACTCGCGACAGCATGCTCGTGGAGCTGCTACTCGGCACCGGCATCCGCATCGGCAGCGCCCTGGGCCTCGACATCGAGGACATCGACTTCGCCCACGGTGAGTTGACGTTGCGCACTACCAAGAACAACCGGCCGACGATCGCAATGGTCCCCGTCGCCTTGGTCGAGAAGCTGAGAGCTTTCCTCGACGGACGGACGACCGGGCCAGTCTTCCTCGCCGCCGACCGACGCATCTGCATGCGGCACACCCAGCGCCGTCTGGCCGGGTGGATGCAAAAGGCCGGTGTTACCGGGAAATCGGCTCACGCTCTAAGGCACACGTTCGCCTGCCGAATCTACCAGGCGTCCGGCGACCTCCAGATCACCCAGGCGGCGCTGGGGCATGCCAGCATTGCCAGCACGGTGGTCTACGCGCAAGTCGACAAGGCTAGGCTGAGGGCGGCGGTTGGTGCCTGACCTCCAGTCGCCTCGGCCCCGACCAATGCACTGATGGAGCAGTTCCTGGCTGCCCACCGGCATCGACGCATTGGGGCGGCTTTCAATGTCGTTCCCTGACGCCGGGATTCCTACAATGGGCCGGTCTCAGAACCAATTCCAAGGCACCCATGGTCTCTGCACAGGATTCTTCGCCGAAGCCCAATGTCGAAAAGTCGTTCATGGCGCGAACAGACACAGCAGAGCGCCTGATCCAAGGGAGACCCGATCGGGTCTCCCGCGCATACGTCTTGGAAATGCTCACGCCCATGTTTTGTCACGCCTTGCCTGCGGACGTAATGGAGCCGCTGCTCAACTACCTGCTCCGAAAAAAGGTACTGAAGGACCTCTACTACCATATCGCGCTGCCTGAAGGTCAAGGGGACTTGGCCACCTACCCAGATGACGCACGGGTACACCTCCTCCGCGCCATCACCGCCCACGCCAATTCGGATGCGTGCCCAGCGATTCTTCGGGACGTTCTCCTACAGGGGCAACTCACACAATCTCCGTCCGTAGCAGCAAGGCCGATCGCCCCTGACATGGAGCGCATCGAACGTGTGCTATGGGATCGCAATGCTCACGTTCGCGCTCTTTCTGATTTTGGCGTCGAGGAAGCCCACCGCGTCTTCGAGGTCATCACGTATCTCATGGTGGGCAAACCCGTCCCTCCTCCACCTGAGCCAGTCCCTGATAACAGAACTGAGATCGAAAGAAGAGTCGACGCCTGCAGCACGAATGGCGCAAGCATCCGCAAACTGCAAACACAGCTCGCCACCAGAGCCGCCGAACACCGTCGACTATTGCTTGCCGATCTAGCACCAGAATTGGTTTCCGTGGATTCCACTACCGGCGTTCAAGTGATCCACGCAGTAGCCGGAGAGTTGCCTCAATCCGCCCCCGAAAGTGTGGCTGCGGCGAAGACCGCGAAAGGGCCTGACCCAATTTCACTGTGGCGTGCGGAATCGAAGGAATGGTTCGGGACAACTGCTCTGCGCAAGGGTGTTGAACGCATTGCCACCCAACCGGAGTTTGAAGACTCGCTTGAGGACCTTGAGGAAGCCAAACTGAAGGGCCAGAGCCCCCAGACTCGCCCTGCGCCGATGCAGCATGACGAGACCGCCGCCGCTAGGCGGAATGCGCTGGATCGGGCACGCCGTGCGACGGTCGCGCTCAGAGATGCGACCACGAGCCTCTTCTCGCTGGCGCGTGACGGCAACCAGGAGCAACTTCTGCGCCGGCTGGCGGGCAGGCTCCAGGAGGAAGTCTATCGGTTGGCCCAAA
>JADZDL010000454.1 GCA_020851075.1 Planctomycetota bacterium
GGGGACGGAAGGCGAAGCCGTGGCTAGCCGTGCGCTCCCCGAAACGAGCACGGCCCACCCAGATGATGGGTGGGCCGCAGGGTATCACAGTCGAGCCGTCGAGGTGACGGAGCGACTAGGCCTTCTGGCTGATCGTGACCTGCTGGCCTTCGCACAGGAGGTCCAGCTTCCACTGGATCGGCTTGTCCTCGCCACCCTTGCTCTCCGCACCCGTGGTGAACTTGTAGGGTGCGGTCTGGATGAACGCGACCTCACCGACGGTGTTCTTGTGGCTCGGGTCCTTGATGTTGACCGACCAGTCGTGGAACTCCGACTCCTGCAGCACGCCGTCGTACATCAGCTTCACGGCCAGGTCGCGGGCCGCCTCGTAGCCACCGTAGGCGGCGCTACCCTCGATCGCGAGGCCTTCAACCGTCCAAGCCGCGTAGTTCAGGGTCGGGCGGCGCTGCATGCCCAGGTGCTCTTGCACGATCTTGGCCGTGTGCTTGCACAGCGTGATCGATGAGATGGCCTGCGGGGCGATGCCACCCTGAACGCCGATCGGATCGAAGTAGCAGGTGTGCCAGCCCTTGGCCTTGTTCGACAGGTTGCCCTTGATGACCGAGCCCGAACCGTTGCTGTACTTGATGTCCTGGCACATCCAGGTCGCGGTGACCTCGAACAGCTCCTTGCCCGACTCGGCCTTGAGCGTGGGGAAGGAGACCTCCTTCATGAGGCAGGTCATCATCTCGATCTCGCGGACCGACTTGTAGTTGTGGTCGGCGACGCCGATGACCGACTCGAACTCCTGGCAGTTCTTCTTCATCACCGACTCGATCAGCTGCCACATGCCGTTCGCTTCGGAGACGTTCATCACCACCTTGCAGTCGCCGAGCTTCATGCGGCCGCCAGCCTGCTTGGTGATGCCGTCGGGACCGAGGGGCAACGCGATCTTGTCGACCTCGAGGCTCGGCGTCTGCGCCGACTTGAGGTAGCCGCCGGCCTGGCCGTTGATCATCGCGTAGAAATTTGAGCCTGCAATACCTTTAGCGAGAGCCATCGTGTTCTCCTGTAGACGGGTTGGGGCTCCACCCCACGGAGGCTGCCGAGAACTCTCAGACCGATGCCTGAGCGCTCGCGGCACCCCCCCTGCCTGGGAGCAGTTGGTGCCTTGTTTCGCGCACTAGTACGGGGGGGCGGGGGAAAACCTTCCCTGCCTCCACGTGGCTACGGGATCACTCCTCGACGCCGCCGCCCGCGGCCATCTGGCCGATACGGAAGATGACGAATTCCGCGGGCTTGACCGGCGCCAGGCCGATCTCGCAGACCAGCTGGCCCGCGTCGATGACCTCGGGCGGGTTGGTCTCGGCGTCGCACTTGACGTAGAAGCTCTGCTCCGGGGCGGTGCCCATGAGGGCGCCGGTCCGCCAGAGCAGCGTCAGGAACGACGAGATCGTCCGCTGGACGCGCTTCCACAGGCGGTGGTCGTTGGGCTCGAAGACCACCCACTGGGTGGCGCGCTCGATCGACGTCTCCACCATGATGAACAGGCGGCGGACGTTGATGTAGCGCCAGCTCGGGTCGGTCGACAGGGTGCGAGCGCCCCAGATGCGGATCGCGCCGTTCATGAAGCGGATCGCGTTGATGCCCTTCGGGTTCAGCAGGTCCTGCTCACCCTTCGACACGTTGTACTTCAGGCCCAGGGCGCCGCGGACGATCTCGTTGGCCGGCGCCTTGTGGACGCCGCGCTCCGAGTCGACGCGCGAGTAGACGCCGGCGATGTGGCCCGACGGCGGCACGAACACGTTGCCCTGCTCCGGATCGTAGACCTGGATCCACGGGAAGTAGTACGCGCCGTACTTCGAGTCGCGCGGCTTGGGCAGCTTGTCGACGCCGCCCTGGATGGTCTCGGGCGAGTCGAGGATCGCGAAGCGGTCCTTGCGGGTCTCGCAGTGCGACAGGATCGCGTCCTGGATCGCCGGCGAGGTCTGGCCCGGGGCCGCGACGAGGGCGATCTCGTCGATCTCCTCGAAGCACTTCAGGCCGGTGCGGGCGCCGGGGCCGCCGTCCTTGCCGATGAACAGGCCGTCGCGGCCGCCACCGCCGGTGGCCGGGGCCGCGGCCTTGGCCGCGTCTTTGTCGTCCTTGCCACCCGCGGCCACCTTGGCCGGCGCGGCGTCGGCGGGGGCGCCGACGTTGACGACGAAGCAGCGCGAGCCGCCGTTGTTGAAGAAGCCGTAGACGCCGTGGACGAACGCCTGCGAGCACTCCTTGAAGTCACCGAAGGTCTTCACGAACTGCGACCAGTTGGTGATGAGGACGGCCTCGTTGACCGGGCCCTTGGTGGACTCACCGAGGAAGCCCACGGTGTTGGTGCCCACGGCCTCGATCGGCTTGGAGCCGCGATCGACTTCTTCGACGTAAACGCCTGGAGAGAGGTAGCTGGTCGCCATGTTCGAGAATCCTCCTGCTGTTTTTCTTCCGATGGCGGTCGGTCGTTAGCCCGGCTGGCAATAGGTCGAGGTCGTCGACGCGCCTGGGGCCCTTGGACCGCTCGGTTGAACCGTGGTGGTGAGCGGCTAGGTGCCGCCCTTCTTGCCGCGCCCCAA
>JADZDL010000455.1 GCA_020851075.1 Planctomycetota bacterium
TGCGCAAGGGGTTCATGGCCTACGGATCGGCCGTTGGCATGGGCCGGCTGTAGTCAGCGACCTGTCCGTCTCGAAGAGCCCACAGAATACCTCGCCAACCTCCTGCCATTCCGTAGGATCGATTCGATGTTCGCCCTGTTGGAAACCCCCGGCTGGATCGGCAACTACCCGCTGCCAGCAATCGTCGCCGGCCTCGTATTGCTGGTTTTCGGCGCCGATCTGCTGGTCCGCGGCGCCGTCTGGATCGCGCTCGTGATCGGCATGAGCCGCATGGCTGTAGGACTGACGCTGGTCGCGATGGGCACCTCGATGCCAGAGCTCATGGTGAGCCTCACCGCCGCCAACAGCGGCCACAGCGCCATCGCGATGGCCAACGTGATCGGCAGCAACACCGCCAACGTGCTGCTCATCGTTGGCTGCGCGGCGGCAATCCGCGCCATCCACCTCAAGGTCCGCAAACTCGAACTCGCCTACATGCTGGTAGCGACGGCCCTCGCTGGAGTTCCGTTCCTGGTCGCCGGCGGGGTCAGTCGCGGCCTGTCCGGGGCGATGGTGGGCATGCTGGTGGTGTTCTGCTGGCAGCTGCTGCGCCGCGAACGCACCCAGGTCGAACACCCCGGCCACGACCATCCGAAGTCGAGCCTGAAGGGCTGGCTGCTGCATGTGTTGGCACTTGGCAGCGGCCTCGCGATGCTGGCCTACGGCGCCGATTGGCTCGTCGGTGGCGCGGTGACGGTCGCGTCCTCACTCGGCATGAGTGAAGCGGTCATCGGCATGACCATCGTCGCCATCGGCACAAGCCTGCCCGAACTCGCCACTTCCGCCGTAGCCGCGCGCAAGGGCCAGCCCGAGATCGCGATCGGCAACGTCGTCGGCAGCAACATCTTCAACGTCGGCGCGGTGCTCGGCATTGCGGGCCTGCTGGAGCCGTTCCCCGTCGATCGCGAGGGTCTCTGGCGCCTGATGGCCGTGACGGCGCTCTCGGCACTGGCCCTGGCCTTCGTGCTGCGGGCGAAAGCCGGCGTGCCCCGGCTCATCGGCATCCTGTTCCTGCTCGCCTACGGCGGCTTCCTGGCCGTCGAAGTCATGCTCTCGAAGGGCTGAACGGGGCTTTCGAGCCCTTCCCCGGCCTTTCGGGTTACCATGGGCGCCATGCTCGCCGCCTTGCTCACGAGCCTGATGGCCATCCAGGATCCCAAGCCCACGCCGCCCCCACCGGCGGCCGAGCAAGGCCCCAAGGTCGAGGTGCCGGCGGATCCACCCAAACCGGTCGAAGCCTGGGACGACCGCACCGCCAAAGCGGCCATCGAAGAGTTCTCGAAAGCGGTCAAGGGCACCCCTTCGATGAACGTGAAGAACAAGGCGCTGGAGGCTCTCTCGACGGGCTCGCACAAGCTCCTGCTCAAGCCCCTGGCGACGATCGTCGAGACCGACAAGTCGGTGCTGATCCGCAAACGCGCCGCCGAGCTGATCGCCAACCAACCCGCGGCCGAAGCCAACGCAACGATCCGCAAGCTGCTGAAGAGCCCCAAGGTCAGGACGCAGTACGCGGTCACGGCCGAACTCGTGCGCGCGCTCACGCGCTGCGGTTACCAGCCCGCCCAGTGGAAGGAGATCGACGACCTGTTTGAGGCCGAATACCACGTCGATCGTGTGCCGGTGCAGGAAGCGATGCTGCAACTCATCGAGACGCACAAGGAGAAGCAGGCCATCGACCTGCTGCTGCGCAACCTCGACGAACCGTCGCCGAAGGATGTGCACGCCGGCGAGAACCCACCGGCCGAGTATTGGGAAGCGCGGTGGAAGTCGTGGGCGATCTGGCGCGACAAGGTCAAGTCAGCGCTGTTCTCCCTCACGGGCCAGCGCTTCAGCACCGCGGCCGAAGCCAAAGCCTGGCTCGACAAGAACCCGCTCAAGTGAGCCCGCTGGGAGTGCCGCGTCCTTGCCTGACCGCGTGGATCACTTCGCGGGCAGGTGCAGCTCAGCGGTCGCCGTCTCGCCGGCCTTGACCTCGACTTCGACTTCGGGACCAGCGGTGCCCGGGCCAGCAGAAGTGGCCGGCCCCATGCTTACCGGCTGGGCCTTGAGCAGGTAGCGACCCGGGGCGAGCGCATCGACCTTGAAGTTGCCGTTCATGGCCGGCTTCGGCTCGCCCGCCGGCTGCTCGCTACCAGCCTGCCGGCAGAACACGAGCGCCATGCGCACCTGCTTGCCATCGGCGCCGACCACCGTGCCGCGAATGCGACCCGCCTGCGCCATCGACACGCGACCACAATCGGTGGTCTGCCGCTCGACGACGAGCTGGGCCTTCTTCTCGGCCGGAGCGTACTTGTCGTGCTTGATCGACAGGTCGTAGTTGCCCGCCGGCACGTCCTCGATCTCGGCCCAACCATCCGCACCGCTGCGCGCATGCTGGCCACCGATCGTCATCGTCGTCGCTTCCCCGCCGCCGCTGTCTGTCGTGCTGATCGCCATCATCATCACACGACGCTGCGGCCGCGCTCCACTCTCCGGGCTGGCCTCGCTCAACTCCACTTCGGCACCCTCCACGGGCTCGCCGGCCGCCGCATTCCAGACCTGGACGCGCACCTTGCCCGTGCGCAGCACCAGATCCTGACGCTGCTCGGCGACATCCCCTTGCACATGGATGCTGGCTTTGGCCTTCACGACCTGATCGGGCTTGCCGAACTTCAGCACGTAGTCACCGGCTTCGACGTCTTCGATGGCGTAGTTGCCCTCCGCGTCCGCGGTGACCGATCGTTCGCCGGGCATGGGCATGCCATAGTCACGGTCCCGGCTCGCCTTGCTCAACTCCACTTGGCAACCGGCAACCGCGCCATCCACACCCGTCACCGCACCAAAGACCTTGGTGAGCAACGGACGCCGCAATTCGAGCGCCACCGTCTTGCCAGCGACGACCGAGAACTGCCGTTCGGATCCCGCAATCGCCGTGCCTTCGTCACCGCCAAAGGAGAAGGTGGCATTGCCGACCGTGGTAACGCCAACCGCGCGCACCAACGAACCGGTGTATTCCCCCGGCGTCAGCGGCCCCATGTGAGCGAGGCCGTTGGCGTCACTGGTGCCCTGAATGCTCTTCGAGGCGCCCGTCGGACCTTCCAGGCGGAAGTTGCTGCCCGAAACCGGGGCCCCATCGACACCGACGACGGTGACATCGACAAAGCCGGGCGTGCGCAGCGTCGTGCGAGCTTCGACCGTGCCAACCTTTGGCAACGTGACGAGCACCGGCTCCGACTCAGCAAACTCCGCGTGTTGGGCCCGCACCTCCGCTGGGCCTTCGGGCAAACCCGTGATGAGGGCGATGCCCTCGGCGTCGGACTGCGCCGTGCCGAGCGCTTCGTCGAAACCGACAAAGTGCGGCTCGCTGTCTTCATCGGCCGCCACCGCCACCCGCCGCGCGGTGAACATGCCGTTGCCACGATCGGCGCCCGCCGGCTTGGGCCGTTCGGCGCGCACCTTCGCGCCGGCCACCGGCTTGCCGTCACCATCCACGACCAGGACCTTCGCCACGGCGCCAAGGTCGGCGAGCAACCGAATGCCCTGGATGGTCTGCGCCGGCAAGACCTTCAAACCACCCTGGCGAACGGGGCGGTGCGCCTTGCCGCTCGCGACCACCGCAATCATGCCGGGCCGCACGTTCTTGATCCGGAAAGTGCCATCGGCGGCCGTCACGGCCACCGCCCCGCCGTCGCCCATTGGCAGGCCATCGATCTCATCCATCGTGAAGAAGTTCCCTTCCCCGCTCGCTGGCGCGACGCGGTCCGGCACCGCGCGAACCAGGCTGTCCGCGATCGGCGCGCCATCGGCGCCTTGCAGCACGCCTTCCAGGACCGCCAGTCGTTCGACGCGCAACAGCAGGTCACCCGTACCGATCGCAACATCGAGGGCCACGGCCGACGTGTACCCATCGCCGAAGGCGCGCACGGTCACCGCATCGCCGGACAACCCTGCCAGCGTGAAGAAGCCGCCGGCGTCCGTGGTGGTCGCTTCGTCGGGCGTAAAGCGCTCGATGCTGACTACCCCGCGCGCTTCCTTGCGCTTGCTGCCGACCTTGCAACCGGCCACCGGCACGCCGCGATCATCAAGCACCTGGCCGACGACCGCCTGCCCGGGCTTCACGACCAGCACGACGTCGCCGCGCTGCTCTTCGGCCTTCAGCGCCACCTCTTCCACCGTCGGCAAGAACTGCCCCGACGCCGTGCGCAACATCCACTTGCCCGGGCGCAGCTGGCCGATCAGGAACTTGCCGGCCGCATCCGTGGTGCTCGTGCGGTCGCCACCAAACCCGATTCCGAGCTCGCCAACCTGCGATTGCACCTTCACATTGGCGACCGGCTGACCACGTTCGTCCTGCACGACCCCCGAGATGCTGGCCGCGCCGACCACGACGATGTCGCCAAGGTCCTGGTCGCCCTTGGACGCCTGCGCATAGGGAGGAACGTCGGCAAACACCAGGGCCTGCTCGATGAGGTCCAGGCTGGCGCCGCGATCGCGCTCCAACGTGAACTCAAAGGTGCCATCGGCCGCCGTGCTGACCTTGGGGCGCGTTTGGCTGCCTTCGCCGCGAACCGCCGGCCCCATGTTGAACTCCATGCCGTCCGGGTTCTGCCACGAGTCGATCGCGAGCTTCACGCCAGCGCGCGGGGCCTTCTTGCCATCGACGATGCGGCCACGGACCTTGGCGACACCGCCACCCGCCAACGCCGCCTTGGCGGGATCCGCTACGGCAACGGCCGTTCGTTCGGCGTTCGGCTGGGCCGCCTGATCACGTCCCACCGCCCCCTGCGCGAGATCCGACGCCGCCCCGACGGGCTTTTCGGCCACCGGAGGCGTCGGCGGGACGTCGGGCCCAGGCCCCGTGTCCGCCCCTCCACGCAATCCAAACCAGGCGGCGACGACCAGGGCGATGACGAGACAGGCGATTGCTACGGCTTTTGCAGGCATGTGGAGCTTCCGACGGAGTGGCGCGCAATGACGAAGCTGGCACCCAGAACCTCCCAATGCAATGCCGCCAGGGCATCAAACCTGCGAAGATCGGGGAAGCTCGCCCGGATCCGCCGCATCTACCCCCCGAAACAGGGCTCTAGCCGCACACCAGCGCAGTGGGACAGACCCTGACCACCCCTTAGGCTTCCCCCGTCATGCCGAACCTCCAGCACTTCAAGTCCCGCCGCAAGGAGTTCCTGTCCGCCATCGACACGCCGGTCCTACTCATGGCTGGCGGGTGGATCTCGCGCAACTACCCGGCCAACTGGAGTCCGTTCCGGGCCGACAGCACGTTCCTGTTCTTCTTTGCCCATCCCGAACCGAACGCCGCCGCGCTGTTTGATCCAAAGGATGGCTCGGTGACGCTGTTCCTCGACGCGCGCACGCCCGAAGACGCGCTCTGGCACGGCCCGGTGCCGAGCTTCGCCGACATGAAGAAGGCGCACGGCGTCACCGCCGTCGCCGACCGCGCGCAGCTCGCCAAGGAAGTGGCGAAGAAGCTCGGCAAGCGCAAGCTGCGCACGATCGCCATCGCGGATCCGCGCGCTTCGGCTGAAGCGGCCGCGATCACCGGCGAGCCGCTCGACTTCTACAAGTCCGCCAACGTCGGCGACCGCGACCTGCTGCTCGCCATCGCCAAACTGCGCAACCATCGCGCGCCCGACGAAGTCGCCGAGATGCGCATCGCGGCCTCGGTGACGCGCGAAGCGCACACGGTGGCGATGGCGCGCACGCGCGCCGGCATCTACGAACAAGAACTCGTCGGCCACGTCGAAGGCACGTTCGCGCGCAACGGCTGCGTGCCCGCCTACGGCACGATCCTCTCGGTCCGCGGCGAAGTGCTGCACAACCACGCGCACGACAACATGCTGCTCGAGACCGACCTCGTGCTGCTCGATGCCGGCGCCGAACGCGCCAGTGGCTACTGCGCCGACGTGACGCGCACCTGGCCAGTCGGCGGGCGCTTCTCGCCCGAAGCGCGCGACGTCTACGACATCGTGCTCGCCGCGGAGAAGGCCGCGATCGAAGCCGTGAAGCCCGGCGCGCGTTATCGCGACATCCACACGCTTGCCTGCCGCGTGATCACCGACGGCCTCGTGCAGATCGGCGTCATGAAGGGCAGCACCGATGCTCTCGTCGAAAGCGGCGCGCACGCACTGTTCTTCCCCCACGGCGTCGGCCACCTGATCGGCCTCGACGTGCACGACATGGAAGCGTTTGGCGATCTGATCTCCTACGCGCCAGGCCGCACGCGCAGCCCGCAGTTTGGCACTGGCTACCTGCGCCTCGACCTCGACATGCAACCAGGCATGTGCTGCACGATCGAACCCGGCATCTACTTCGTGCCGGCGATCCTGCGCGATCCGAAGTTCAAGAAGCAGTTCAAGGGCCAGGTCAACTTCGCCAAGGCCGAGCAGTTCTTGACGATGAACTCGCTGCGCGGCTTCGGCGGCATCCGCATCGAAGATGACGTGTTGTGCACCGACGGCGGGCACGATGTGCTCACGGCGGCGGTACCGAAGGAACGGGTCGCGGTGGAAGCGCTGGTCGGCAGCGCGGGCGCGTAGGGTTCTCGCTCAGCGCTTCTTCTTCGCCAAGGAGATGTCGTCCTCGGTGTCCAGTTCGCCATCGCGACCGGCGCTGAGGATGGCGAAGTCGTGGCGGTCCGTGCCCCGCATCACGTAGTCGTTGCCCCACGGGTCCTTCGGCAGCGACTCCAGAAACGGCCCCCCGCGCACACCTGGATCGACCAGATCTGTCAGCTTTGGCAGCTTGCCGATGTTGAGGTAGTAGAGACTGACCGCTTCATGCAGGCTTTTCAACGAGGTCTGCGCCGTCATCACTCTCGCCTCCTCTACCGCGCCCCAATAGCCCTTGCGCTGCATCTTGGAAATGCCGCCGAGCGGCGGGCCCCCGTCGTTCAATTCGGCCGCCACGAACACATCATCCTCGGTATCGATCACCCCATCGCTGCCGAGGCACCGCACTTCCAACCCAGCGTCGCCGCTGCGTAGCACATACTCGCGCCCCCACGGATCCTTGCCATCCGCGCGCCCTGGCAGTTTGCCGTCCTTCTGCGCCGCCCGCAGCAAGGCCCAAGTCGGTTGCCCACCAACGTTCGCCTTGCGCCATGCCGTCACTGCGTCCAGCAGTTCCTGCGCGTCCTGTTTGGCACGATAACGCTTCTGGCCAAGGCCCTTCTCGACGGTGGGGAAACGGCTCGCGCTGCAATCCCACGCCACGATCCACTCCTCGCTCACCTTCGTGAACCCCATCTCCTTCGTGAGCCGCCGCTCCATGTCCGCCATGTGAGCCGCGCCGTAGTAGATGCCGATCTTCTTCTTGCCGAGCGCCAGCTGCTTCTCGAGCACAGCAAGGCACTTCTTGTTGCGGCCTTCGATGAGCACCGTCGGCTCCGCATTGCTCTTGTCGGGCTCCGCGATCATGCGCGCGCCCATGATGCGCACCTCGTGGGCGCCACGCCCGGTGCGGAAGGCGCCAACGATGTCGAGTTGCCGCTTCTTCGCTTCGGCCTCACGATCTGGCTCCGGCGTACCGCCCGAGATCAACTCACCGATGAGGCTCTTGCCGAGCTTGTCGAGCGCTTCCTCCCATTCTTCGGGCGTCATGTCAGCGTGCACGAAGTTCGGCTTCCGGTAGTCCACGCTGTCGACCTGATGCGCAAGCTGCATGCCCTTGCCCATGCCGACCTGGAACGCCGAGAACCAGTCATCGGTGTCGCGTTCCATGCCCGGATACGGCTTCAGATCCGTGTCGGCGATCAATTCGTAGAGCAGCACTTCAAACGCTTCGAAGCGCTTCTGCAGCGCCGCGTAGTGCTCGGCATCGGCAATGTGCACGGCCCCGTGCAAGGTCACCGTGACGTCGCCTTTACGATAGGTCGCGGCCATCACGTCGAGATGCCCGCCATCGGGTTGCTCGGCAAAACGCATGAAGGGCCGCTTGTCAACGGACTCCTCCTGCGCCTGGGCCAACACCAACGACGAACACAAGACAGCGAGAACAGGTGCGAGCAAATATCCCATGCACGCATCATCCTACCCGGAACGCCGCCACGACGTAGACTGCGCGCCAATGTCGATTCGTTCCCTCGACCGAGATCAGGTTCGCGCTGTGCGCATCCTGAGCCAGGGCCTGCCCATACCGCGCGCGGCGAAACTCCCGACCCAACTTGCGCAGAGCGGCTATCTGCGCACGCTGGGCGGCGCCGATGTCTACCTCGCGGCTCGCGCGCGCTTCCCGAAGATGCATCGCGGCGACCTCGAAGCGTTGGTGGTCGAGCACGAACTGCGTGTAACACCGGCCGTTCGCGGCTGCATCTACCTCGTGCCGCACGAAGACGCCGCGCTGTGCCTCTCGATCGCCAAAGAACAGAGCCGCGCGCGCGACGAACGCGACGCCGAGAAGTCGGGCATCAAGAAGGGCGAACTCGCCGACGTTGGCGATGCGATCGTTGCTGTGTTGCGCGCACAAGGCCCACAGACCACCGACGGCCTGCGGCGCGTGCTGCCGAAGGGCGTCGTGCGCAGCCTCGGCGACCGCGGCAAGAAGGTCGGCGTCAGCTCCACGTTGCCACCCGCGCTGCGGCAGATGGAATTTGCGGGGCGCATCGAACGCACGCCGGTCGATGGCCATCTCGACCACGAAAAGTACCTCTGGGCGGTCACGGACAAGGATCCGTTCGCGAACGCCGACCTGCCCGCTGACACGGCACAACTGCACGCGCGCCTGTTCTCGCACTTCCTCGAACGCGCCGGCATCAGCACCCTGAAGGGCTTTTGCGACTGGTCCGGGCTCACGCAGCGCGATGCGAAGCTAGCACTTGCCCACACGCCGCACGAACTCGTGCGGGCCGAAGGTGTGGACGACGAAGCGCTCGCGGCACCGACACTCGGCGCGCGACTGCGCAAACTCGAGCAAGCCGCAGAAGCTGTCGCGCTGTTGCCGTTTGAAGACAATCTGGCGCATCACGCCGGCGGCATCGGTGCGCTCGTGCACGAGAGTGCCCACGACCTGCAAGTGCCCACGTGGGGCAACATGAAGCAGAAGAACGCGCGCGAGCCTCTGGGCACGGCCAAGCACGTGATGTTGCGCGCCATCCTGGCCGAAGGACGCGTGCGCGGGTTCTGGGAGTACGACCCCGATGCGAAGTGTGTGGTGACGCACCTGTTTGATGCGCCGAGCAAGGCTACCCGTGCGGCGCTGGCGGCGGCGGCCGAAAGCCTCAGTGCCTTCTTGACCGACGAACTCGGCCACGGCCATTCGTTCTCACTCGACAACGACGACGAGCTGCGGCGCCGACTGGCTCTGCTCAGCAATCTCGGCAAGGCCTGAAACGATGTTCACCGCCTTCATGCGCGCCATTGGCCAACTCACCGATCCACCGATCCTGCGCGTGCTCGGCGGCAGCGTCATGCTCAGTGCCGCGTGCTTCGCCGCCGCGTGGTTTGGCATCGGCTGGTTGCTCACTTCCATCCACCTGTGGGACGTTCCCGGTCTCGACACCGCCATCGCCGTGCTCGGTGGATTCGCCACCCTGATCCTGTCGTGGTTGCTGTTTCCGCTGCTCGTGAGCACGCTCCTCGGCCTCTTTCTCGACCGCGTCGCCAACGCTATCGAAGCAAGGCACTACCCACGCCTACCAGCCGCCAAGGGCCTGCCGTGGTGGCAAGGCCTCTGGTGCAGCGCACGTTTCCTCGGCCTCGTGATCGTGATGAACGTGCTGCTGTTGCTGCTCCTGTTCGTGCCGCCGCTCTACCCGGTCGGGTATGTCGTGGTGAACGGAATGCTGATCGGGCGTGAGTACTTCGACCTCATCGCCCTGCGTCGCGTGGATCCAACCACTGCGAAGACCCTGCGCAGACGATGCGGGATCGATGTGTTCGTGATGGGCGCGATCGGCGCCGGACTGGCCATGGTGCCGCTCGTCAACCTGATCGCGCCAGTCGTGCTCACCGCGGCGATGGTGCACCGCTTCGAAGCGGCGCGAACTCAGGCTGGCGGCGGATAGACGATCACCGGCACGTGCGAGTGGCGGATCACGACTTCGGCGACCGAGCCAAGCAAGAGGCGCCGCAGTCCCGAACGACCGTGCGTCGCCATCGCCACGAAGTCGGCCTTCTCCTGCTGCGCAAAGTCGACGATCGCGCGCGACACATCGACCGCATCGATCACCACCGCCTGCGCACAGAGTTCGCGACCAAACTCATCGGCGAGAGCGGCCATCGACTTCTCCCAGTCCACCTTGATCTGCCGGCGATCGGGATAGACGGCCATCAGACCGCCACCCGTGGGCTCAAACGGCATGTCTTCGAGGACGGCGAGCAAGTGCACTTTCATGCCGAGCTTCTGAGCCAGTTCGCGCACCGGGGCAAAGGCCCGCTTCGATTCGGACGAGAGATCCGTGGTGAGAACGATGCCAGGCATGATTGTGCTCCTTGCGGCCCAGGCGCGAGGTTCGACACGACCATCGCGGCGACACCTCAACGCATCTGCGTAGAGCATGCGCTACCAGGTCCGCACACGCCATCCGCACATGGTCTACCCGGAGCCTATTCATGAAACTTGGCACCCCAGGGGAGGTTCTAGAAGCAGAGGTAAACCGATGAAGACGCTGACGAGAAGTGTGCTGCGCGAGCTCCCCGCTGACTTTGCGACGTTGTGCGCGAGCGACATCATGCAGACCAACTTGATCACCGTTCGCGCGTCGGACCCCCTGGAGGAAGTCGAACGCACCCTGTCGGATGCGCACATCAGCGGGGTACCCGTGCTCGACGACAACGACTCGATCATCGGCGTGCTGTCGATGACCGACCTCGTCAACAACTACGCCGAAGACGACGACCTGCCCGTCGGCGCGGACTATCGCGATCTCGAAGAGGACGCGGACCCGACCGAAGTCGTGGCCTATCGCCGCATGCCGGGTGACGCGCTCTGCGCCGGCGACCTGATGACGACGGAGATCAGCACGGTCATGCCCACCGCCGGCCTGCGCGAAGTAGCGCGCACGATGGTCAACCATCAGGTGCATCGCGTTCTCGTCGTCGAGTGCGGCCGCGTGGTCGGCCTCATCACCACACTCGACGTGCTGCGCGCACTGGCGAACTGACGCTACCGGTTGCGCAGCTCGGCGAGGTCGTTGACGCCCAGCGCGGCCTCCACATCGGTGAGGCCGGCGGTGCCGAGGGACTGCAGCCGCTTCTCGTAACCCTCGCGCAGTTCGGAGGTCTGGAACTTCACGCCTTGCTGCTGGCTGAAGGACAGTAGCGCGAGCGTGATATCGCTGATCGCAACCATCGTGAGCAGGATGCTGCCGGCCGCTTCCACGAGCAGGTGCGCGATGGTCAGCGTGGAGAGCGGCGACTCCCAGAACAGATAGATGAGCAGCAGCACCAGGCCTGCGCCGGTGAACGCGAGTGCCTGCCGGCGCATGCCATGCAGCACCGTGTGAATCTCCTCGGCGGTGTGCGGCCGCACGAGATCGCGCGCGCGCCGCACGTAGACCACCGGCCCCATCGCGAGCAGGATGATGCCGGCGATCGCGAGGTACGAACCTTCGGCCTGACTCAGCAAGCACAGCACGAGCAGGAGGAAGCCGGACATGAACGGCGCGAAGACCACCGTGAACCAACCCGGCGCCACAGCCTCGGGTAGCAGCGTCTTCAGGATCAGCGACGAACGCATGATGCCTGGGAACAAGGCGAAGATCTTCGGCGCGATCGTCGCCAGGGACATGACCGCAAACATCGTCGCGAAGGCCGTGCGCAGCATCGCGCCAGTGCCCTCCGGCACCACGCGCTGCCCCCACTCGTTGACCTTGTCGAAGTGTGTGAAGTCGAGCGTCTTCGACCACGGCCATGCCATCACGGCGATCGGCACGACCAACGCCACGAGCCAGGCGTAGCGAGCCACTGTGCGCGTGCGCTTCACCACGCGCCAGCTCTTCGCCGCGTAGTAGACCATGGCGGCGATGCAGCCCTTCAGCAGCAGCATGAAGTACTGCAGGTCATCGAGCATCTCGATGTTCGTCTTGCCAACGATCTCCGTCACCTGTTCTGGGGTCGCCTGTTGCCCTTGCTGCCCCCAATTCTCCGCGAGCCCCTCGGCGATCGGCCGGTGATCCACAATGGCAAGGATCAGGCCAATCGTGAGCACCGTCGCCGCCACCCAGAGCGCCGCCCGCCGCCACGCCAGGTAATCCTGCGCCAGCGGATCGGTGATCGGCGTTGTGAACGTAGCGAGCTGTACGCGCTCCTCTTCCGAAGCGTGCTCGCGCTGAAAGTTCGCGGTAAGCGCCCTTACGAGAAACCGACGCGTCAGATCGAGAACCTTCGCTACGTCCATACCAGCAGTATGAACGGCGATGGCGCGCGGGCAAGCGGCGGCGCAATCCGAGCGATCAGGGCCGGACCACGCGCAGGCTGCGGAAGCGCCCGGTGTCGTCAAACGACCCGATACCAACGCGGCCAGCCCCTTCGGGAACCTCCGCCGTCAGGACCGGCGCCCCGCCGTCAAAGAACACCTTCACGTGCGTTCCTTCGCGCCGCACCTCGATGTCGTGCCAACCATCGCCCCAGGCCACACCTTCGGTGCGCGCCGTCGTCACGGGCCGGCGGTCGGCGCCGTCGACGAGCATCACGTGGTGGGCATTGTCGTCACCCTTGGTGGCGAGGTGCGCATAGGCAAAATGGGCTGCATCGCGGTAGGCAAACACAAACACGAGGTCGCGGTGCGCGTATTCGCGGCCGGTCTGCCGCGCCCTCACGCGCATCGTGAAGTCCTCAAAGTCGGCGTCGCGCACGAGCGCCAGAGCCAGCGGCGACCGGAATGGGGGCTGGTAGTGGCTCGGGCCGAGCAATTCGAGGCAACCGACGCCGTCCTCGGTGGACCACTGCCACGCGGTGACGTCGGTGAACTCCAGGCGCGGCTGTTCGGCTGCGCTCGCGAGCGGAGCGACCAGGGCCCGACTGCCCGGCAACGCACAGCCCGCGAGCAACGTGGCGAACACGAGAGAGACCTTGACGAGACCGTTCATTGCATCCACCGGAAATCTGTGTTGCCACCACTGAGGATCATGCCGACGCGCTTGCCGCGCAGTTCGGGGGCAATCGCGCGCAGGCAGGCTAGCACCGTGGCCGCACTTGGCTCGACGACGATCTTCATGCGCTGCAGGAAGAACTTCGCGGCGTCGAGCATCGCCGATTCGGAGCACGTGAGGACCCGCACGGCGTGTTGTTTGAGGAGTCGGAAGTTGGGTTCGCCGAGTCCCGTCATCAGGCCATCGGCCCAACTCTTCGCGCCATCGACGCGCGGCTGGCGCACACCGGTCGCCATGGAGCGCGCTGCGTCATCGACGGCTTCGGGCTCGGCGCCGAGCATCATCGCCTGAGGCCGCAGCGACCGCATGACCACGGCGGTGCCAGCACAGAGTCCCCCGCCGCCAACGGGCGTGATGAGCGCATCGAGGTCGGGAACGGCCTCGAGCAGCTCCAGCGCGGCGGTGCCCTGGCCCGCGATCACGTGCGCATTCTCGAAGGGATGCACCATCTCCGCGCCGGTCTCCTGCTGCAGCCGCGCGCACACCGCATCGCGTTCGCTCGCCTTGCAGAAGTGCACGCTGGCGCCGTAGCTCTTCACGGCGGCGATCTTCACTTCCGGCGCGGTGTCGGGCATCACGACCGTGCATGGCACGCCGCGCGCACGCGCTGCGTAGGCAAGAGCCGCCCCATGGTTGCCGCTGCTGTGGGTGATCACGCCGCGCTGTGCGGTCGCCGCATCGAGCGCAAAGACGGCATTGCAGGCACCGCGCGCCTTGAAGGCGCCGCACTTCTGCAGGTTCTCACACTTCGCAAACAACGACGCGCCAAACTCGCGGTCGAGCGTCGCCGAAGTCAGCACCGGGGTGCGGTGCACGAAGTCGCGAATGCGCAGAGCGGCAGCCTGGATGTCGGCCAGAGTGGTCACGGCGCGAATGTTACCGGCGCCGCGACCATCTTCCTCTATCCCGACTCGATCCGCCGATCAGCCTGGCTGCACGCGCAGGCGACCGTTCTTGCGCTCGACGTCGAAGACCTTGTTGCCGAGCGGCATGCCCTGCAACTTGAAGTCGATCGCCTCGCCGATCGGATCGTCCTGCACCTCGCCGTAGCGAATCGCAAAGCCGCAGGCGATGCGGAACACGTTGTCGAGCACGAACGCGTTCGTGTAGAGGTCGATGCCGCGATAGCGCGAACCGATGCCCGTCTCCGGGTGGTAGTGCTCAAACGAGTTTGGCAGTTCGGTGCCTTCGGCCTGGCCGCTCAGCATCGAGATCGTCTTCTTCAGCAACTCGCCGGCGAGCTTCTGCGCGCGCTTATTGCCGCGCTCGGCCCAATAGGTGAGGCCTTCGAGGATGTGGCTGTTGAGCATCGGCCAGACGCGGCCGTTCCACGGGCAACCCTTGCGCGTGCCCTTCCAGCGCCCCGTGGCGTCGAAGGTCGAATCGCTCATCGAGATGCTCGGCACCGGATACTTGGTCCAGAACTCCTCGCGATCGGACAGCGTGTCGAGCATGCGCTCAACCTGCTTTGGATTCGGGATGTCCGTGGCCAGTGGGTAGAAGCCGACGGCCGCCTTGACGTTGGTCTTGCGGCGGTTGTCAGGATCGAGATCCATGAACAAGCCGGCCTTCTCGTCCCACATCTTCTTGCGGATCATGTCGAGGATGACCTCGGCCTCGGCCTGGAACCGATTGGCCATGGCCTTCTCCTGGATCTCCTCCGCAACCTTGTGCAGCCACTTCACCATCCGGTAGCGGAACACCGACGCGTCGATGCCCTTGAGCCGGAACTGCTCGGTGAACTCGATGGCGCGGTCGGCCTTGTCGTCGATCACCGTGTAACGGCGCGAGAACTCCTGACCGGCTTCGAAGTGGTTGACGATATCCGTGAGGCCGCTGCCTTCCGGATCGCGGTTGTTGGCGAGCCACTTCACGTAGCGCTGCATCGACATCAACACGGCCTTCTTGGTGGCCTTGTCGGGATGCATCGCGTCGAGCGCCTCGAAACCACCACCCCAGTCGGCGTGGTAGAAGTCGTTGGCGTTGAGGCCACTCATGAACACGCGGCCAGGCACCTGCCCGTTGTGATGGATGTTCTCGAAGAACACCTTCAAGCAGCCGCGCGCCAGGGTCGGATCCTGCAGCCAGCGCGCCTCGCGCATGATCGACGGCGTGCTGAATGCCGTCGGCTGGTGGAACGGCCCGTTGCCTTCGCACACCGAGGCCGACGAGAAGTTGCCAGCACCGTGCGGTTGGCGCAGCAGGCACAGCAACTCGAAGCGATGGCGAACCACCCGCTCCAGCTCCTTGTTATCGCAGCTGAAGCGCGGGACCTTGTCCCAGAACGCCTGGTAGCCGTTCTCGTCCTTGGTGTCCGGACGGCGCGCGCGGAAGTTGACGCCCTTGCCCTTGAACACGACGTTGGCTTCGAAGCGATGCTGCGCCTTGCCGCCGGCCTTCAGACTGACCGGGCGGAACAAACCGGCGTAGACGCGCGAACCCGCGATGATCGGACTCGGCTTCTCCATCGGGCGCTTGGCGCGCGGCGTCGGCAGCCCGTCCATCTCAAACCAAGGCGTCTCCTCGAAGTCGGGGCGATCGCTGCCACCTTCGGCGAAGTAACCCTGCAGACAACGCGCGCCCTTGCTGTCAGGGCTGCTGTAGTGGATGTCGGCGGGCACGTCGGCCGTGTCGCCAGTCTTCAGCATGCGGCGGATCCGGAAACTGTCGCCTTCGAGCGACACCGGCTCCCCTTCGGGATCCGTCGTCGTCCACTGCACGACCGTGATCTCACGATCGACCTTGGCAGTGTTCGTGAGCTCGATCTCGGAGACGAAGCGATCGTCCTGCGCCACCAGCCGGCGCTCGGTGATCTTCAGACCACCCGCCTCTTCGAACGTGAACAACGCCCGGCCATGCTCGTGCACGACCTGCTTGCACTGCAGGGCGAGCGGCTTACCGTTCTCCAGGAAGGAGAGGAAGAAGACCGAGGGAACCAGGGCGTTGCCGATGTGCGCTTCGTCCGGAAACCCTGGCGCTTCGAGGAAGCGAGGGAAGCGGGGCGCATAGAGGCAGTAGCCACCCCCGGCGAGCGCAAACTTTTTCTTCTGATTCATTCCGAAGACCCTTGAGGAGGGCGCGAGACCCTCTGGGGCTGGGGATCGATATTACGCCCTATAGAAACTCCGAGTCGCAGAGGAACCCTAGTCTAAGATCTTCTATTCAGAGAACTTACAACGATTGTCGCAGCTGCGGCTTGGCGCTCCAAAGTCCGGTGCCACCGGACTTTGCATGGGCCTTGCGAGGCATCTTGATCGCTTGCGAATCCTAGTCAAGCGCTTTCCGGCACCGCCACGACGGGAGGTTGGCACGAGGGCCCAGTACCGACTGCAAAACAGCGGTCAAAACGCGTCAGGCGCGCACCGCCGGCAGCGAATGCCACGGATTCTCAACCGTCACACCACTCTGCCGCTGCACCGCGGCCCGCAGCACCTGCGCGAGCAACCCGGTCAGATGTCGCCGCGTAAAGGCCGCCACCGCCTCGCGCGAACAACCTCGCACCGGCTCGCCGCGCGCATGCCTCTCGATCATCGTCGCCAACGCATCGCACAGCGCCTCGGCATCGGTGGCTGGCACAACGATGCCGGCCCCCAGGCCGCGCACGAGATCCGCACCATCGCCCGGCGGCAGCGCGCAAAGCACGGCCCGCTCACTCGCCAGCGCCTCATAGAGTTTGCCGGGAACCACCAGCGCGCGCTCGCCCGCAGGCACGCCATGCAGCGGCACAAACACCCCGTCCGCGCCGCACAACGCCGCAATCGAGTCACGATGCGAAATGTAGCCGTGCATCGATAGCCCATCGTTCAGCCCGAGCGCGTCGATCACTTCGCGATGGGTCGCGTCGACGTTGCCAAACAAGTGCACGCACAGCCGCCGATAGGTGGCCGGCGAACGCTTCTTCAGCATCGACATCGCCTGCAGCAGATAGAACCCTGTGCGCCCCAACGGCTCGAGCTGCCGGTGGCGACACCACGACAGCGTGTTCCTGGTCAGGCCCGGCGCCGCATTCGCAGCGTGGAAGGTGCCCATGTGCACGAGCTGGAAGCGGCCATCGTCTGGCAACACCTTCGCCTGCTCGCGGGCAAAATCCTCTTCATCAAAACCATTGGGGATGACCACCGTTCGGGCCGGATCCGCCCCCAAGGCCACGTACGCGGCCGCGGCCTCCGGCACGTTCGCAATCACGAAGTCCGCCGCGCGCAGCGCTCGCTTCATGTGCGCCAGATCGTGCCGCGCGTGCAGGAAGGTGCGATATCGACGCCAACCATCCAGCGCCCACGGATCGCGCAGATCGAGAATCCAAGGCAGATCGAATTCGCGCTTGAGGCGTTCGCCAATTCGATAACACGCATACGGCGACAACGTCGTCACGACGGCTTCGGGCTTGTGCTCCCGAACCATCGCTACGGCGCGCTGCGAGGCCGCGGCCGCCCATTCATCTTCGTCGATATGCAGACGCAGTTTGCGCAGTAGCCGCAACCGCCACGAAACGTGCTCGGGATCACAGACGCGTTCGACGTGTTCTGGCAGGTCCGCCAGCAGCGTCGGATCGTCATGCGGCGCGCTGGGATTGCGCAGGTTGGCACCGACACTCAACACGATCGGGTCGATGCCGTGCTCGGGCAGATACTTGCAGAACTTGGCAAACCGCTGCGTTCCCGCCCCACCTTTGGGCGGAAAGTAGTAGGCGACCACGAGCACGCGCGTCACGGCGAACCTCGACCTGCTGCATGGTTGTGGCCGAGTTCGCGAGCCGCGCAACCCGCATCGGCACAGACGTTGGTGTTGCGGCGCAGGCGATCCTTGCGGCGCCGCAAACGGATCGACAACCGGCGGAACCAGCTGGCGCGCTGTTCATCCTGCACGACGATCGTCGGCATCGGCAGCACATGCCCATACCGCGCGCCCCACTTCTCCAGCAGCCACTTCGAAGCGCGGTCGTAACTGGCATCGAGCTTGCCGGTAGACAGGTGCAGCAACGGTGCATCGATCGCCACGATGCGCAGACCGCGGCGATCCGCTTCAAAACACAGATCCGCGCCGTAGCAGTGGAAACCCGGCACCTCGACGCAGAACCGCAGGCCCGACGACTTCCGCACCGCGATCAGCACTTCGTCGAGCGCCACCACATCGTGCGGCAGGTCGCCCCAGAAACAGTGGCCGTTGGGATCGACGATGTGCCCGTGAAACCGCCCGGAACGCTCGCAACCAACAAGCCCCGCCAGCGCGACCTCGGGCGGCAAAGCCGCCAGCGCGGCGGTGATTCGCGCCCAGAAGCCCTTTGGGAACACGACGTCCTGATGCACACAGAGCACCCAATCGGCATCAACCTGCTCGATGCCGTGGTTGAGCCCCTGCGCGGCGTTCCAGCCCTTCACGTTGGGCTCGACCGCGAGCCACTGCGGGAATGCCGCCGCATCGGCCCGCAACGATGCCTGGCAGGCATCGAACTGGGCGCGGTCGTTGACCAGGGTTACGAGGGCGAAGGAGGGCAACCGAACGATGGATCGGCGCGTAACCGATCGAGAACCGACGTGAGGTCCATCGGCAAAGGGTCGAAGAGTTCTAGATGCGTGCCAAGGGTCGGGTGCCGCATTGAGACCCGCTCCAGGTGCAGGAACAGGCGCGGCAGGCCAAACTTGTCGCGGAACGCGGCGTTGATCCTACCCTTGCCATGGGTGCTATCGCCAAGGATGTGGCGACCGCTGTGGTTGGCGTGACGTCGGATCTGATGGTACCGCCCCGTGAAGATGCGGCACCGCACGACCGCGCACAGACGAAACTGCTCAACCAGCGTGAACTGCGTGCGCGCCTCGCGCGGAATGTCCTTCTCGTCCTGCAGCGGCCGATCGCAGAGCCAGCTGTCGCCGAGTTCGCGGTTGCTGCCCGGCCACCGCATCAGAGCCAGATAGTCCTTGTGCGCATCCTCCGCCGACAAGGAGGCCTGCAGCGCCGCCGCGGCGTCGGACGAGAACCCAAACAGCAGGATGCCCGACGTCGCGCGGTCGAGGCGATGGAACGGGTACAGGAACTTGCCGAGCTGGTCGCGCACGACCTGCAGCGCTGCCGCCTCGTCCGGATGATGCTTGTCGCGGTGCACAAGCAGGCCACTGGGCTTGCTGACCGCCACGAAGTCTTCTTCCTGGTGGATCACGCGCAGGGGCGGCTGTGGCTGGGGCGCCGGCGTATCCGGTGCCACAGCGGGTGCCGGGAGCGGGGAGTCCGCAAGCGGCTCAGTGGGCGTCGGGTCGGGCAGCGGTGCAGTCATCGGGGCGAGGATTGGAGCGGTCCCCGCCACCGAGCACAACGACCACGCGGGTTCTGGAGCTCAGGTGCGAATGCGGACGCGATTGCTCAGCGTCAGGCCCAGGTTGGCGAGGTTCCGCGGGTTCCAGGAGGTCGGCAAGGTCATGCAGGCGTGCTGCACGTAGAACTCGAGCCCCGGCGGCAAGGTGGGCACATCCGTCACCCACGGCCTCGGGGTGGACACGCCGGTGACGACACCCGGGACCGAAGCGATGATGCTGCTGAGGATCGGACAGCTCAGGACAATGCCGTTCGGTAGCGTCGGCGATGTGGTGGGCTGATCGCTGATCAGGAAGGCCGCGAACTGGCCGAGGCCTGTGGCCTCGAGGCGTGCGATGCTCTGCGGGGTGGTGGGCCGCAGCGCGGCAAGGTGCGCCCACACGTGAGTATCGCCGTCCACACCGGACAGCCCGCAAGGATCGCCGAGGTCCGTCGCGCCGTCCGCCCAGGGGCGTACGCTGACGTTTGCCGACAGGCCCTGTGGATATTGAGCAAACACATTGCTCACTACCGCACCGATGTCGGCTGGCCCCGCTGCGAAGTCCCAGGTCACCGCGCGCTGCATGACGTTGAATCCATGGAAATAACCCACGATGGGCGAGCCATTGAGTTGCACGAAGAGGGCGTTGGATCCGGCGCCATCACCGCCTGAGTTCAGGCGCACAGAAATGTCAGCCGTCACGGTCGGAGGAGCGGTCAAGAGAAGGCTGATGTCCCCCGCAACGCGCATTAGGTTGCCCGTTCCAGGCCAAGAATAGCACCCGGTATTCATAGACCAGTTTGCGCCAGACGCACCAAAGTTCGCATAGTAACTCGCCGTACCTCCCTGCGAGACTTGGAGCGAACACGCTGAGAACGGGCCCGGCGCCTGGGTCATCGACGCGCCCGGCGTGTTCGCCGGTGCATTGAGCCAGGTCGCCTCGAGCTGAGTATTCGCAACCAGCTGCGCATTGATGACTCCCTGCGCAGGAAGCGTAGTTACCGCGACACTGCCGAGAGCGAACGCTATCGATGAGATCTTCATGAGGCACTCCGTGATTAGCGAGAACGAACGACGAGCCTGCGCGTGACGGAAACCTGACTCGCAACCGATTCAGCGCGGCACAATCGTGAACAATCGCAAACGCCCGTCTGCCGCCGGCTCCTGTCGCGCAGCTAGCACCAGCTGCGCCGGCGTCGAACCCACGCGCGGCATCCAAGTCGCGCATTCTATGCGCCCCGGGAAACAGCGCGAGCAGGAATCCTCCTCCCCGCCGCAGTACACCGTTCCCGTGAACGTCTGGGACTTCCTAACCACCGCCGCCGCCAACCACCCTCACCACGAGGCGCTCCGCCAAGGACCGCGCGTGCACACGTACGCCGAGGCGCTCCAGCTCGCGACGCAGCTCGCGGCGACCCTTCATGAACGCGGCGTGAAGCGCGGCGATCGCATCGGCTGCCTGATGCACAACCACATCGACCACTACCTCGCGTACTTCGCCGCAGCCGCCACCGGTGCGATCCTCGTCTCGCTGAACACGCGGCTCGCGACCGGCGAGCAACAGAACATCCTCGCGCACAGTGAGTCGGTGTTGCTGCTGCACGACGACGCGCACGCGGCGCGCGCGACCGAACTTCGTTACGACCTCCGCGGCGGCAGCGTGTCGGTCGCCGACGCCATCGCCGCCGGCGACGCGAGCACGTTTTCCCCAACGCTCGCCGCAGCCGACGAACCGGCACATCTGTACTACACGAGCGGCACGACCGGCTCCCCGAAGGGTGTGGTCCTCACGCATCGCAACGTCTGCACGCACGCCCTCGCCGCCGTGCAAGAACTCGGCCTTTGCGCCACGGATCGCTGGGCCCACATCGCGCCGATGTTCCATCTCGCCGACGCCTGGGCGACGTTTGCGATCACGCACGTCGCTGGCACGCACGCCTTCCTGCCGCACTTCACGGCCAACGCTGCGCTCGACCTGCTCGCCGCCGAACGCATCACGATCACCAACCTCGTGCCAGTGATGCTCAACCTCATGGTGAAGGAGCCCGGCGCCGCGAATCGGCCCTTCACGCTGCGCGTGATGCTGAGCGGCGGTGCGCCGATCGCACCCGACGTCGTACGGCGCATCCTCGATGTCTTCCGCTGCGACTACGTGCAGACGTACGGCATGACCGAAACGAGCCCCTACCTCACGCTGAGCCTGCTCACGCCAGCGCTGCAGCAATTGCCGTTTGAGCAGCAACTGCATTGGAAGTGCAAGACGGGGCGACCGTTCTCTGGCGTGCAGCTCGAAGTCGTCGATGATGCAGGCAAGGCGATTCCCGCCGATGCGCGCACGGTTGGCGAAATCCGCGTCAAAGGCGCCACGGTCACGCGCGGTTATTGGCAGAACCCCGAAGCCACCGCCGCCGCCTTCGACGCGCAGGGGTTCCTGCGCACGGGCGACCTCGCGACGATCGACGAACACGGCTACATCGACATCGTCGATCGCAAGAAGGACGTCATCAAGACGGGTGGCGAGGCGGTCTATTCGGTCGAAGTCGAGAACGTGCTCTACGCACATCCCGCCGTGCTCGAATGCGCCGTGTACGGCATGCCCGACGCGATGTGGGGCGAACGCGTCACGGCGGCCATCGTGCTGCGGCCCGGCTGCGCGGCGACGACGCAGGAGCTCATCTCGTTCTGCCGCGACCGCATCGCGCACTACAAGGCGCCGAAGGAGGTGCGGTTCCTCACCGCGCTGCCGCGCACGGGGTCGGGCAAGATCACGAAGAAGGCGCTGCGCGAGAGTGCTGGGTGAGTGCGGTTGGCCCAGAACGGAGGTTTCTCCTCATTCCGCGCTACCGCAGCACTTCTTGAACTTCTTCCCCGAGCCGCACGGGCACGGATCGTTGCGTCCGGTCTTGTCCGCGCGGTGCACGAAGGTCCTACCCTTCTCGGTGATCGCCACCCCATCGCGGTGCGCCACGCCACTCTTCACGGCGGCAAGGAATGCATCGCCGTGGGTATCGAGCGCCAGCCGAAGTTCGAAGCGATTGGTCACCACGGCGCTCTCGTCCAGCCACTGCAGGAATGCCGCCAGCACCGCGGGCACCGCCTCGGCGAGCGGGTCCTTCACGCCAAAGTGCCGCGGCAGCAGTTCGCACAGCGCGGTTCGCATCTCGTCGCCATCCAGGAATTGCGGCGGCTTGCCGAGTTCCTGGTAGCTGACCTGCAGGAAACGCTGCGCGATGGCGCGAATGTCGGCCGTGGTAGCAACGTCGATGCGCAGCGCTTGGGCTGAACCCAGGAACGCTGCGGCATCCAGCAGAACGCGCGATTCACTCATCTGGCGCAGCGTAGCCAATCACCCGCGCAGCGCAGAGCGTGACTTTGCCGTTCAGCACGCCTGAATCGCGCCGCCCTCAGCGCCGCAGCACCACGATCCGGTTCGTATTCGTGCCGACCTTGTTGTTGTCGATGCCCCAGCAGTTCGCCGTCTTGGTGAACTCCTGCGCGTTGATCATCACGAGTTCGGGCACAAACCCCGCCGCCGCCGCCACGGGCACCACGGCCTCTTCGAGCCGCACCTTGCCGCCGCGCACTTCGCCGACTTCGAACGCGACGTAGCCGCCGGGTCGCACGATGCGGAACAACTCGACGAACACCTCGCCCATCGCCTGCTGCCAGGCGGGCACCGTGCGCGCCATCTTTATCGGCACTGCGGCAGCGTTGATCCCGCAGAACCAGCAGCGCAGCCAGTTGTCGGCCGCGTATTGCACGATGTCGAGAAACGGCGGTGAGGTCACGACGAGCTGCACGCTCGCGCTCGGGAGGGCGATCTTGGCGGCCGGACCCGTGGTCAACGCGGCCCGATTCGCGAGCCCCATCGTCTGCTTGCGCCACAGCGGCGCCACGTCCTGCAGCAGCGCCTTCGACTTCTTCGCGAGAATCGCCTTCACGTCGCGCGGCTCAGGCACCTGATTGCGTTTGCTGTTGATCTTGCGCTGCGCAGCGACCGACGTGGCCTGGTTGGGCGGCAGCGTGTAGACCGAGAAAAAGCCCGTCGAATGGCCCGTGAGGCGGTTTACGGCCACCATGCGGATCCAATCGTCGACGGCATCGAACGTGCCGTTTGCAGTGCGCTGCAGCAGGTACTCGCGCAGCGCGCAGATCGAACGCAGCGTGTCGGGGTGAAAGAACACGAGCAGTTCGTCGTCGAGCGGACCGTCGTAACGCAGCTCGAGTTCGGCGAGTCGCGCGAGGATCGCTGGCAACTCTGGCGGCGCGAGACGCGGCCTCACCAGCATCGCCGACAGCGGGTTCACGTCGTTGCCGCACGGGAAGCGCCCACGCAGCGCAGCTTCGAGTGGGGTCGTGCCGCGCCCCATGAACGGGTCGAGCACCGCGTCGCCGGGCTTCGACAACCGCTCGAGGAAGAACGCCGGCAGCGACGGCTTGAAGCACGCGCGGTAGCTGACTTCGTGCAGGCTGTGGCCTTCGCGCTGCGCCGAGGTCCAGAACTCGTTTGTGAAGGTCGGCACCGGCGCCTGGCCGTCGATCGCCAGAGTGCCGAGCAACGATCTGGCTCCAAACTGGGCGAACGTCGCCAGGTCCTGGGCCAGGGACCCTGGAGGGTGGTCGGGCGCCAGTTCTGGAGAGAGTTCGCTCACCCGCCCATGCGACCGGCCGGGGTCGGGGGTTGCAAGCGCGGGCCCCGATCGGACCAAGAACCGGCGGGAAGATTCCATGCCATGGGACTCAAGGCGTCGCCGCCGAGCGTCGAAGAAGACCACATTCGGGCTCGCCCCCGGACCTTCTCGCTCAGAACTCCCCCATGCCGCCAATCACGATCGCCGCGGACACCATTCAGCCTCTCAGCCCCGACCTCTACAGCGCCCAGCGTGAGGCCATGACGGCCACGCTGCGCGAGGCGGGCGCGACCGCGGTCTATCACGCGGAGGCGCCTGGGGTCCCCGGCGTGCGCAACACGGAGTTGATTGCGTGCTTTGCGGACGATGCCGACCTGGGCAAAGCCGCGGCCAGCCTGCAGGCGCAACTGCGCAACTGCGCGGACACGTTCTTGCAGGCGCCAGCCGCCATGCGCGAGCGCCACCTCGACCTGCTGTCGAGTCTGATCCCGGCTGCGTCGCCCGGCATGCAACTGCAGGACCTGCTCGGCGGCCCATCGCGGTTCCCATTGCAGACCGGGGCGCAGTGCACGCTGTGGAACGTCGAATCGTGTGCGAGCCTGCTCGTCGAAGTCACCTCCCATCATCGCCTCACCACGCGCGCGGCCTTGCACACGCTGCGCCGACTCGCGGAGAACATCGAACTCGCCACGCGCGATCGCCTTCACTGCAACGGTGCTGCCGAGTTCTGCTTGCGCGCGGAGCGACTGCGGTCCGGCTGGTTTCAGACACCACGCCTGCTGCGCGAAACCCAGCTGTGTGAGCTCTGGGACGATGCCGGCACGGTGCTGCGTTCGCTGTTGGCGGCCTACGCGGAGCGATTTGCCTCGCTGCTGCGCGACGAACCCGGCGATATGTCGATGCGCGTGCCGGGCGCCAATACGACCTACTACTTCACCGATACGAAAGCGCCACGTCTGCTGCTGACCCAACCACTCGCGACGGTCGTGCAGTTGCCGCGGCACCTTGGCCCGATGTTCCAGTTGTTGGCCGAACCTGGCCTCGGCCTCGACCGCTGGTTGTCAGTCGAACAACTCGAAGAAAGCCCGGACGTTCGCCTCGACCCCAAGTTTGCGCTCGCGGCGCACGGTTATGCCCGCGCCAATGCCGCCTACTTCGAAGACATGGTCCCACAACGTACACCCCTTCGCCTGCTCGGTGGAGCGACCATGGCGCAAGCGCGAACGACCGCCGCGGTGCGGGTATTGCGCATGCTGCAGCGCGTGAAGGCGAAGATCGCGCCCGTGGGTCGCTGACGCAGAAACGCGCCCAAAACGGCATTGGGATGGGGGTTTTGCTGGCTATCGGCAGGCACCGCCTTGCGGACCATGGTCTCGCGAGGCGCGCGACGTAAGATCCGCGCCCCCTCTGCCCCTCCCAGCATGTCGATCCGCCGCGAAGGTCCCGTCACCGAACGTCTGCTCACACTGCTGCGCGAACACCCGGGCACCGACCCGGCGCTCGCCGGCGGCCCCTTTGAGCCCATCGCGGCACATTCGCCGCTGACCCGACGGGAGGCCGTCGCGATCTTTGAATCGGCGATCCAATCGCGATTGCAGGACCTGCTGTCGCGCGAGCTGAAGGACAAGGGCCTCACCTACTACACGATCGGCAGCAGCGGCCACGAAGCGAACGCCGTGTTTGGCGCGCTGCTGCGGCCGACCGACCCTGCGTTCCTGCACTATCGCAGCGGCGCCTTCATGGCCGCGCGCCTGCGCAACGGCCACGGCGAGACGCCGTTCTTCGACGCGATGCTGTCGTTCATGGCCTCGGCCGAGGATCCGGTCAGCGGCGGGCGCCACAAGGTGCTCGGCTCGCACAGCACGTTTGTGCCACCGCAGACGAGCACGATCGCGAGCCACCTGCCGAAGGCCGTCGGTTATGCGCGCGCGCTGCAACGCATGGAACGGTTGCATCTGCCCGCACCGGTGCCGTTCGACAGCATCGTGTTCTGCAACTTCGGCGACGCGTCGATGAACCACTGCAGCGCGCAGGCCGGCATTCACGCCGCCGGCGCGGCGACCCTGCATGCGCAGCCTTGCCCGATCCTGTTCTTGTGTGAGGACAACGGCATTGGCATTTCGGTGAAGACCCCCGATGGCTACGTGCATCAGATGATGCACCAGCGCTGCGGCGTGAAGTACTTCACCGCGGACAGCCAGGACCTTCCTGGCGTGCATGCAGCAGCGCTCGAGGCCATCGAATACGTGCGTCAGCGCCGTCGCCCCGCGTTCTTCCATCTGCGCACCGTGCGCCTCATGGGCCACGCCGGCAGCGACGTCGAAGCCAACTACAAGTCGCTCGATGAAATCGAACGCAACGAAGCGCGCGATCCGATGCTCGCGTTCGCCGATCTGCTGCTGCGCACGGGCGCGATTGGCAAAGAGGCGATGTTGGCGCTGTACCAGGACACCGACGAACGGCTGCGTCGCGCGGCGACCGAAGCGAATGCGCGCCGCAAGCTGACGACGGTCGCCGAGATCATCGCCCCGCTGCAACTGCCGCGCACCGAGGACCTGCAGCCGGTGGTCGCCGGTCACGAGCAGCGCCTCGCCGTGTTTGGCGGCAAGCTGCCGGAGCAGGACGCACGCCCTCGCCACCTCGCGTTCCGCATTCCGCAGGCCCTCACGGACCTGTTTGCCGCGCATCCCAATGCGATGCTGTTTGGCGAGGACGTGGCCAGGAAGGGCGGCGTCTACCACGCGACAACGGGCCTGTTCGACACGTTTGGCGCGGGGCGCGTGTTCAACACGATCCTCGACGAAACGACGATTCTCGGCCTTGCGCAGGGCATGGCGCAGGCCGGCTGCCTGCCATTCCCCGAGATCCAGTATCTCGCCTACCTGCACAACGCGATCGACCAGATCCGTGGTGAAGCGGCTTCGTTGCAGTTCTTCAGCAACGGGCGCTGCAGCAACCCGATGGTGGTGCGCATCGCGGGTCTCGCCTACCAGAAGGGTTTCGGCGGCCACTTCCACAACGACAACTCGTTTGGCGCACTGCTCGAGATTCCGGGGCTCATCTTCGGCGTGCCGTCGCGCGCCGACGACGCTGTCACCATGCTGCGCACGATGGCCGCGGCGGCCGCGCAGCACGGCAAGGTTTGCGTGTTCTTGGAGCCGATCGCGCTCTACATGCAGAAGGACCTGCATGCGCAGAACGACGGCAAATGGCAGTTTGGCTACCCGCCACCCGACGAGTTGATGCCGCTCGGTGAAGGGCACACCTACGGCGCGAGTGACGAGGACGTGCTCACGATCGTCAGCTACGCCAACGGCCTGTGGATGAGCCTTCGCGTGCAAGAGAAGCTGCGCGAACGCGGCATCAAGGTGCGCGTGTTCGACCTGCGCTGGCTGTCGCCGATGCCGATCGACCAGATCAAGGCGCACGCGAGAGCGACGAAGCGCGTGCTCGTCGTCGATGAATGCCGCGCCACACACGCCGGCCCAAGCCCGATGATCCTCACCGAACTGTGTCAGGACCCCGAACTGGCCGGTTGTCGCCTGCGCCGCATCGCCGCCCAGGACAGCTTTGTGCCACTCGCCGCGGCAGCCAACCTCGTGCTCATCCAACAGGATGACATCGAAGCCGCGGCCCTCAAACTCTGCGCGGAGGAAGTCCGGTGACCAAACCCACCGCCGTGTTGTTCTGCCCCGGTCGCGGTTCCTACACGAAGGACGAACTCGGCTTCGTCGGCCGCACCATCCGCCCAGGCCCGGTCAGCGATGCACTCGCCGCGTGCAACGACTGGCGTCGTTCGCAAGAACGCCCCACCCTGAGCGAGATCGATGGCGCCGAGAAGTTCCGGCCCGGCCTTCATCTCGAGGGCGAGAATGCCGCCGAACTCATCTACTTCGGCACGATGGCGCAGCTCGATCAATTGCGCGAGCGCTACCGCATCGTCGCGATCGCCGGCAACTCGCTTGGTTGGTACACCGCACTGCCCGCGAGTGGCGCACTCGATGCAACGAGTGGCTGGCGCCTCGTCGCAACGATGGCCGCGCTGCAGAAACAGGCGAAGGGTGGTCAAGTGCTCATGACCACCGTCGAAGACGATTGGCAGACCAACGTGCAACTGCAGGTTGCCGTGATGGCGGTCATCCACGCGCTGCAGGACCGCGGCGAAGAGACCTTCTGCGACTACAGCATCCGTCTCGGCGGTCACGAAGTGATCGCCGGCACGGAAACCGCGATGACGGCGCTGCTCACGCATTTGCCCAAGGTCAAGGTCGGCGAACGCGAGTTCCCCTTCCGCCTCGCCGGGCACGGTCCGTTCCACACCAGGCTGTGCGCCGGTGTGTCTGAGCAGGCCACGCAGATGCTGGCCGATCTGCCGATGAAAGCACCCGATTGCCATCTCATCGATGGTTTCGGCAACGTGCATTCGCCGTGGAGTGCGGACCCGCGCGAACTGCTGACCTACACGACGACGCAGCAGGTCACGCAGACGTTTGACTTCTCCGCCTGCGTGCGAACGGCGATGCGCGAGTTCCAGCCGGACGTGCTGCTATGCGCGGGCCCCGGCAATTCGCTGCGCGCGCCGGTCGGTCACTGCGTGCTGCGCGAAGGCTGGCGCAGCATGAAGGACAAGAAGGCGCTGTTCGGGTCCGGCCTCATCGTCACGGAGTAGGCTCCACTCGGCCCGAGCCCGATGGCTTTCGCGGTTGATGCTCAGCCGATGCCGTAACGTTCGCGCAGGATCGTGAGGTGATGCAGTTCGTGGCCTGCCGTCATCCACAACAGCGCGCGAACGCTCACCGACTTGCCGTTCGCCGTGCCGCGCCGCTGCGACACGGCGTCCGTCATGCCGGCATAGAGCGTCAACGTCGCCGCGCGCACCGCCGCGTATTCTGCGGCGATCTGGGCAAGCGGTCGCGCGTCACTGCCATCCTGGTCGGCATACGCATTCTCGTCAAAACCCGGCAACGAGCCCTGTTCGCCGCGCGCAATGCACATCGCGCGGTAGCAGAATAGACGTTCGCCATCGACGAGGTGCTGCACGAGGCGCTTCACCGTCCACTTGCCCGGCGCGTACGCGAACAGGCCTTTCGCTTCGGGGATCGCCGCGAGCAGCGCACTCGTACGTTCCCCTTGTCGGCGCAGGTGCTCGAGCACATCACCGGCTGGGACCTTCTCGATGTAACCTTGGTAGAACGGGGCGAACTCATCCGGGCCTGGGCGCTGCAGCATGCGCGCAGCGGACCGCTTCACGGGCCTGTGCGCAAGCCCATCACGCGCCGAGAATCGGGCGCAATGCCGCGATCACCTGCTGCGCCTGGCGGAACATGCCGAGATCGTTTGGGTGCGACCCATCGGTAGTGCCTTCGTCATCGTCACCGAGCAGCGCCTCGCCCCGCAGCAGATGCAGGCCTGCAACCCCTTCCTTCTGCAGCGCTGCGAACGCGTCTCGCAGGGCCTGGCGTCGCTCCTGGTGGTCGGCGGCACGCTTCGCGTCAAACCAGGCATTGCCAAACGTGCGGTCCTCGACGAGCAGGATCGGCGTGTTCGCTCGCTTCTCACGCAACTGGCGCACCAACGGCGCCGTGCGTTCTGTGACCTGAGCCGCGGACATGTTGGGCAGGCAATCGATCAAGTACACGGCGGGATCGAGTTCGACGAGGAACTGCCCAACCTCCTTCTCCATTCTGCCATTGCCCGAGAAACCAAGGTTGATGACTTCGCGGTCGAGCGCGCGGCCGACGATCGCGGACCAAGCCATGCCGGGGCGCGATGCGCAGGCGCCGTGCAGGATCGAAGTGCCATAGGCGACAATCGGCTTGTGCGCAGCGGGGCGAGGCGCCAACGGCTCGATCTTGTGACCCGCAGCCACCCCGATTTCGAGCTTCTCGATGCCGTTGTAGAGCGGCAAGTAGAGCAGGAACTGTCGCGGCTCACCGACCTTTGTTGCATCCCCGAACAACTTCGCCTGCACGTCCTGTTTGGCGGGGCGCGAGACCTGGATCCACCGCCATCGCGAACCATCCTGCCCGTAGAGATCGACACCACTGACGCCCGTCGCGGGCATGTGGCCCATGTCAATCTGCGACTTCGTGAGACGATAGCGAACGTGCAGTTCCGGGCTCGCCGTCTGCAACCGAACCACCATGCCAGCACTATCGCGCGAGAGATCCCAGACCGCCTTGCGCACGACCCCTTCGGCGCGCGCCGGCAGGCGATCGTAGGGCGCCGCACGTTCGCCGAAGGCTCGCCCTTCGATCGTCCAATCCACGACGTCGGTCCAGACCAACTCGTCGGATCTGGCGAAGAGGCCGCGAGGCGTAGCGAGAACGGCCGCGCCGGCGGCGAGGAACGAACGACGGGAGACGGGCACCATGGTCAGGATGATACTCTCTCGCGATGGCACCACCTGGCCTCTATCCCGTGATCGAGCCGTTCCACAGCGAACGCCTCGCCGTCTCCAGCAAACACACGCTCTACTTCGAACAGTGCGGCAAGCGCGATGGCGTGCCGGTGCTGTTTGTGCACGGTGGTCCTGGTGCTGGCTGCTCGACGACCGATCGTCGCTTCTTCGATCCGAACGTGTTCCGCGGGGTGCTCGTCGACCAACGTGGCGCCGGTCGCAGCGTGCCGCTCGGCGAGCTCGATGAGAATACGATCGACGATCTCGTTGCCGACTTCGAACGCATCCGCGCACAACTCGGCATCGAAAAGTGGCACGTGTTCGGCGGCTCGTGGGGCAGCACACTCGGCCTCTACTACGCGCAGCGCCATCCAGAACGCGTGCTGTCGCTGTGCCTGCGCGGCATCTGGCTGCTGCGTCAGGTCGAGATCGACTGGTGGCTCTACGGCCTGCGCGCGCTGGCGCCGGAGTTGTGGCGCACGTTCGCCGAACACCTGCCCGAGGCAAAGCGCAGTGACCTGCTCGAAGGTTATTGGGAGCTGTTCCACAGCAAGGACCCCAAGATCGCCCGCGATGCGGCGCGTGCTTGGGCCACCTACGAAGGCTCGGCTTGCACGCTGCTGCCCAATCCCGAGTTCTTGTCGCTGCTGACGAACGACACGACCAGTTGGGCCCTGGCGCGGCTCGAAGCGCATTATTTGCGCAATCAGCGCTTCACGCCTGACGACCGGTTGCTGCTGGACGTGGCGCGCATTCGCCAGATTCCCAGCTTTATCGTGCACGGCCGCTACGACCTGGTCTGCCCGCTCATTGGCGCAGATGACCTGCACCGCGCGTGGCCGGAGGCAAGTTATGTGATCGTCGACGACGCGGGTCACAGCTCGCACGAACCCGGCATCGCGAAGCAACTCGTCGGTGCCATGGACCGTGTAGCGCGCACGGGCAGCCCACGGCTGTAGGGCGGCACGCGCCCCAGGGCGCCGGCAGGCAAAGGAAATCGAGAACAGGGTGTGACAGCGCAGCGGTTCACTCCCTTGGAAGGCATCAATCTCCAGCGCGACTCGCTCGCGCGCCTTCCAGCTCAGAATCCCCGTGAAGACTGCTATCTCCGTTGTCGTGCTCGGTGCGAGTTTGTTCGCCCAGAGTGTTCCCCAGACCAAGACCCCGCGCTCGCCCGTGACCGGCGACGACGCCAAGGTGGTGACGCCAACCGCGCCGAAGACCGTGGACGTGCCGCAGGTGCAAGGCCCCGTGGCCGCTCCGCAGAAGCCCGTCAGCTCGGCAAACGAACTCGGTGTGGCCGCCGTCAAGGCCGCGATGTCAAACCCGGACTTCCTCGTGATCGACACCCCGCGCGGTGGCGAACACTGGGCACGCGGCAACAACTGGAAGGCTGGTTTCACCGCTTCGGGCATCGAGTTCTTCGCGGCCCCAGCGGATCGTTCGCAAGCGGCTCCGCGCGCCAGCCTTCGCCTGAACACGGCCACGGTCGCCGGCAAGCCGCTCAACATTGCCTCCGAAGCCCCGCGGCGCGAGGGCAGTCGCGTGTCGTGGCAGCACGGTAGCGTGGTCGAGAACGTCGATATCCGTCCCGCTGGTATCGAGCAGACCTTCACGCTCGCTTCGCTGCCCCAGCGCGGCGAACTCGTGCTTTCGCTCGCCGTGGACGCGGAGCTGAGTGAGGACCTCGGTGACGGCATCGCGTTCGCGGGCGGTGCAATCCGCTATTCGGAGGCCGTGGCCATTGACGCCAACGGCAACCGCATCGCCGCCGCCACGCAATTCGCGAACGGCGTGATCACGATCCGCGTGCCCGCTTCGTTCGTCGAGCACGCCGCCATGCCGCTGGTCATCGACCCGCTGATCTCGTCGCGGACCGTCGCCTCCAACACACTCGACCTCAGCAATCCCGACAGCGTCTGGGACGAACACGACGGCACGTGGATGATCGTCTACGAATCGCGCTTCGCCCTGAACGACACCGACATGTTCGCGCAGCGCCTTAGTGGCGCAAACCAGCTCGTCGGCAGCGCGATTACCATCGATGCTTCCTCGCTCGTGTGGCAACTGCCTTCGATCGCCAATCTGAACCACTACAACCGCAACCTCGTCGTGGCGCAGGTCAGCGTCGACGACATCGCCCCGTTCTGGATCGGCGGCCGCTCGCTCGAATCGTCGGGCGCCACGCTGAGCGCGCAACTCGACATCGAGAAAGCAGGTCTGCCAAGTCACTTCTCCGGCGACAAGCTGCGGCCTGACGTCGGCGGTGATCCTTCACACATCTCACCGGTCTACTTCACGGTGGTCTGGGAACGCGTGTTCTCCGCGACCGATCACGATATCCAGATGAAGCAAGTGTTGTGGGACGGAACGCTGCGCAGCGCGGCGCCGACCTCCATTGCCAACGGGATCGAGAACGCGAGCTGGCCTTCGATCTCCAAGTCGGATGGCGCCTCGCCAACCCTCAGCAGCACGGACTTCCAGCATTGGGCCGTCGTGTGGCAACGCACGTTCTCGGCCACGGATGAGGACATCTACGGCGCGCTCATCGAGTGGGACGGTGACTTCGTGCAGGTGAACTCTGCGAACACGTTCGCGATCAACACTTCCACCGCCAACGACACCCGCCCCTCGGTCAGCTCACCAACGCAGGACCTCGGCGTACGCAACTTCCTCGTCGCAACGAGCCGCACGAGCGCCCAGAACGGTCACATCTACGCCTCGGCCTTCAACTCCGCCGGCTCGGTCATCGCCTCCAGCGACCTGTCGGTTGCCAGCACGGCCACGCCTTCGACCTGGCCGCAGAAGAACCCCAGCGTCGATTGCGACGGGGTGCGCTTCTCGATCGCCTACGAGAGCCTCTTTGGTGGCGTAGGCACCGACCTCGACATCCGCAACATGCTCGTGTCGGCGACGCCGAGCAACCTGACCATCCGCGACGAAGCCTGGATCGCAGCCTCGAGCACGCCCGAGTTCTCGTGCAAGATCGCCTCGCTCTACAGCAGCAATGGCCAACACAACCTCGGCTACCTGATCACCAGCGAACTAGGCATCGCTCCCAACTACGCGATCCAGGCCTTCCGTTACGCTGGTTACGGCGTGGGCAGCTTCACGACGCGCGCCACCGGCTGTGGCAGCGTCTCGATCACGCCGTCCGGCACCGTGGGCCTCGGCGAGCTCGTGAGCTTCGCGCTGAACACCAGCCACCCGCTGTCGGGCTTCCTCGTCGGCTTCCCGCAGAGCCAGCAGACTCCCGCCTGCCCCGGCTGCATCCTCGGCGTGAATGGCATGACCGTGATCGCCAACCCCTACTCGCTGCAGATCCCGGCCAACGCCGCCTACGTCGGCCTCACGCTGTCCGCGCAGGGTTTCACGTTCGCGAGCGGCCCGTGCCTCGGCAGTGTGTCGGTCAGCGACACGGTCGACTTCACGCTGCTGTGATCGCCCGCGCGATCACGGACCGCGCATCACTGCGCGCGTGATCAACTCGCCGACCCCGTCCAGGAACGGGTCGGCGAGTTCTGCGTACGCATACTGGTCGTCGTTCAACACCCCGTCCGGATTGGTGTAGATCACGATCGCGAGGAAGAAGCCGCGGCCAGTCCGCGTGTCCTCGACGTAGGCGTTTTCGACCGAGAACCCGTACGCACGCCCGATCTTCTCGTAGATGCGAACGTGTTCGGCGGGGATCACCTTGCGCACGCCGCGCAGGATGAACTTGCACGAGTGGTCAGGCACCTTGGCCGCGTCGTAGCGCGGATTGGTCGATTCGCGCGGCAATTCGCCGAGCGCCTTCACGACAAAGGCACGTTGTTCGGTGGACAGCCCGGGAAAGCCGAGCTTGCCGGTGTCAATCTCGGGGCGAACGGTCTCGACCAGTACGTCCTGTAGATCCTGCAGCAGGATCGCGTTCTTCTGCGCAAACGACATCGGCGTGTCGACCTTCTTGCCACCTTGCAAGTACGCGCTGCCGACGTCCAGCTCGTGCCAAAGGCCATTTTCGAGCTCGATGCCCGCATCGCGAGAAGCAACCACCTGCTCGTGGTCGCCATTGCGCAGCACCAGAGCGCGCGTCTTCTGGTTCTCGGCCAGCGTGCGCGATTCGGCGAGTCGATGCCAGAGACGCACGGATGCGAAGCCGCCGCTCCACATCGCCTCGTTGAGCCCCTTCTGGCCGCACAATTCGTAGCAGTGATTGAACGCCGCGTTGTCGCTGACGAGCAGCATCTTGCGCAGCAGGTGGCCAACCGAAAGCGAGCCGTCGACGACGTTGCTCGTGTCCCCCACGATGCGCACATCCCCGGGGAAGGTAGGTTCGATCGAGACGCTAGTCGCCAAACCAAGCCCAGTACCCCGCGCCCGATTCTCCTGGTTGAGTTGCAACAGCGCCGCGATGCCAGCACACAGCTTGATCGAACTCGCCGGGTAGAAGTACTGCCGCTCATCACCCAAACTGCTGCGAACGAGCTCCAATCGGCCCTTTGCGGTCGCCACGGGCTCGGCGAGCAGGACCTGCAACCGAAACCTGCGGGCATCGTCGAGCACCGCCGCGAGCTTGGGCTCCGACCGCAGCAACGCCGCAAGATCGCGTGGGGCAGGCGCTGCGGCGGGCTCCTGGGGAAGCAGCAGACCCAGCAAAAGGAGCAGCATGGGGCTCTTATGCCGTTTCGATGACGTGGTAGCTCTTCTTGCCGCGGCGCAACACGAGGAACCCACCCGTGAGCAGATCCGCGCTCGTGAGCACCCGATTGGCATCCTTCTCCTGCGTGCCATTCACGCTGACGGCACCACTCTCGATCGCCGTGCGCGCGCGCCCGCGCGACGGTTCGAGCTTGGTTGCCGCGAGCACGGCGGCCAATGATGCCTCGGGCGTGCCCAAGGTCGCGGGATCCAATTTCGTGCGCGGCGTCTCAGCAAACGCATCGCCGAGCTCTTCGGCCGACAGCGCGCGCAGGTCGCCGCCTTCAAACAGGACCGCGCCGGCGCGCAATGCCGAAGCGAGGGCCTTCTCGCCGTGCACGAAGCGCGTGATCTCGTCGGCGAGGCGCTTCTGGGCGTGGCGATGCTGCGCTTCGGTGGCCATCTTCTGCTCGATCGCCGCGATCTCCTCGACTGGCACGAACGTGAAGTAGCGCAAGTAGCGCACCGCGTCGGCGTCACCCTGGTTGAGCCAGAACTGGTGGAACGAGAATGGCCGCGTCAGGCCCGCATCGAGCCAGACGTTGCCCTTTTCGGACTTGCCGAACTTGGCGCCATCGGACTTGGTCACCAGCGGCGACGTGCGACCGTAGGCAGGCTTGCTGCGCAGGCGGCGGATCAGATCGATGCCGTCCGTGATGTTGCCCCACTGGTCGCTGCCACCCATCTGCAGCTCGCAGCCGTAGCGTTCGTGCAAGACCAGGAAGTCGTAACCCTGCAGCAGCGAGTAGCTGAACTCCGTGAAGCTGATGCCCTGTTCGCGGCCATCGAGCCGCTGCTTCACCGAATCGCGCACCACCATCTGGTTGACCGAGAACAGCTTGCCGATGTCGCGCAGGAAGTCGACGAGGCGCAGTTCGCAGAGCCAATCGGCGTTGTTCACGAGCATCGCGCCGCGCTCACCCGAGAAGTCGAGGAAGCGCTCGAGCTGGCTGCGCAGACCCGCGACATTTTGATCGAGCTGCTCCTTGGTCAACATCGAGCGCTCGCTCGCCTTGCCGCTCGGATCGCCGATCAGACCCGTACCGCCGCCGACGATCGCGATCGGACGATGTCCCGCGCGCTGCAGACGCACGAGGTTCATGACGGGCAGCAGGCTACCGACGTGCAGGCTCGCCGCGGTGGGATCAAAACCGATGTAGGCCGTGATTGGGCCCTGGGCGAGGCGCTTGCCGAGGGTTGGCCACGCCTCGTGCGATGGCTGCGAGACTTGCTGGACGAGACCGCGTGCTTCGAGGTCGGCGATGAAATCGTGAGTCATGATGAGAACGCGCAGCA
>JADZDL010000456.1 GCA_020851075.1 Planctomycetota bacterium
ATCGCCCAGCAAACTCCGCCAGCGCCCAAAACTCGAGTCGGTGATTTCTTTGCGCGCGCAGAGTAAGCGTTTATCTATCGGCGTTATTGCCGGATGGTCAGCGATGAGATATCGGAGCACAGGGGGTTTTCGCCGAAGTGCTGCTTCCACAGGCGCGGTGTGAGTTGCGCGACATCGGCCGCCGGGTGCCGGTCGACGCGTTGCAGGACGTCGACGAGATAGTCGTAGGGATCAACATCGTGAAGACGGCAGGTAGTGATCAGACTCTGGACGATGCCGACATGCCGGGCGCCGAGCTCTGTCCAGCAGAACATCCAGTTTTTTCGACCCTGGGGAATCGGACGGAGCGCCCGTTCGAGATGGTTGGTGTCGATCGGGACATCGGGATCGGCGAGGAAGACCTCAAGCGACACGCGTCGGTTTCGGGCGTAGGCCAGCGCCTGCGTGAGCGGGTTGCTCGGCAACAGACCCTGTTCCTCGAACTTGCGTTGAACCCAACGGAAGAAGGCGTCGACGATCGGCCGCGCATGGTCGTGCCGGTATTCGCGCTTGGCTTCGCCGCGCAGTTTCTTCTGTCGGATTTGCGCTTCGACCGCATAGAGCGCGCCGATCCGGTCAAGGGCCTCGGCCGCCAGCACCGGCTCGACGTTCTCGGCATTGATGAATTCGCGCCGGCAGTGCGTCCAGCAGTGTGCATGAATGATGCCGGTCTTTTTTGCGTACGCGTCGTAAGCGCCATAGCCGTCCGAAAGCAGCACGCCACGCTCGACGGGATCGAGCCCGAGCACGGTTTCCACGTGCGCGTGCGCACGGCTTGCGAAGAAGGGGAAGCAAACTTCATCGCGTTCGCCGTAGACCGGCCAGAAGTAACCGCCCTTCATCTTGCCCGTACCGGACCGGCCGGCCTTGATCGGGGTCTCGTCCATCGCCTTGATGCGCGAGGCACGAATCGACGCCAACTGCGCCTCGTAGATCGGATCGAGCAGCGCACAGCCCTTGGCGCCCAACTGCGTCAGCCACGCCCGGCTGACCCGGATGCCGGCATCCTCCAGACGCTGATGCTGCCGGTACAGCGGTAGATGCCACGCGAACTTGTCGAGCAATAGCCCGGCGATGAAGCTCACGTCGGCCCGGCTCCCTTCGATGACGCCGGCCGGCGCCGCCGGACAGTGGATCGTCTGCGTGTCGCGGCGTTTGATCACCGGTCGCACGTACTTGAGGATGACGTAGCTGCCCGGGCGTTGCGCCAGACGGTGGCTGACCTTCTCGCCGATCACCTCGTACGCGTCCGTCGCCAGCCCCTCGACCTCGGGGTTGGCGACGGCGATGGTTTCGACCGGCACGCGGGCTTCGTCGAAGAACAACGACGATTCGTCCTTGTCCTGCGCGAAGTCGGTACGCGGCAGGCGACGGGTGTGGCCGGCGACCTTCTGGCCGGGCGCGTCGGGGTGCGCTTCGGGAATCGGCAATTCGCCCAGGTGCATCTGGCCTGGCGGCGGGGGCGCAACGCGCTTCTCGCTCTTCTGCCCGAAGATCTGCCGCTTGAACCACTCAAGTTGCTGCTTGGCGGCCGCATGCGCCTGCGCCAGTTCGACGATCTGCCCGGGCGTCCAAGAGGTGGCTTCGGCGGGGGTCGGAATGCTCGTCAAATGCGTGGCGGCCATGCCCGTCATTTTACCGCAGAACCCTGTATTCATCAGGCTTTGCGGGCACATTCCGGCGATTTGAAGCGGCGTTTTTGCCGCCCCGGCTCGATGCCTTCGAGCAGCAGCTTGAGCCCGGTCCAGTCCATCGTCCGGGTCGTCACCGCCGACCAGTCCGACACGAAACGCCCTTGCTCGAGCCGCTTGGCCCAGACGCAGAAACCGCTGCGATCCCAGTAGAGCACCTTCATCTGCGTGCCGCGCCGGTTGATGAACACGTACAGCTCGCCCGACAGCGGATCGGCACCGAGTCGGTTGCGCGTCAGCGCATACAGCCCGTCGAAGGAACAACGCATGTCGACCGGCTGGCCGTAGACCTGGACGCGCACCACGCCTTCCGGGAAGAACATCAGCCGCGCACCACATGCAGAACCACGCCCCCACCCAGCTCAAGCTTGACTTCAATCCGTTCGTCACCGCTTAGGCCAATGCGCCCGGCGTCGACAAAGCCGGTACGCTCAACCGCCGTGGCCGTGCCCGTTACCTGCCCCGCATCGCCCAGCAAACTCCGCCAGCGCCCAAAACTCGAGTCGCTGATCCCTTCGCGCGCGCAGAACGCCCCGACCCCAAGACCGCTCGCCGCGAAGCGATCAAACACCGCTCGCCACTCCTCGCGGCTGCGCCTCTTGCCTTTCAGATTCTCTGCCATCGTCGCTACCCTTCATCGTCGTTCAACACGACAAGGATTGTTCTCCGACAGCAGCGGCACGAGAAGAATGCCGGTCAGTTAACGCTTACGTCCGATGTTCGGCTACCTGACCCGTGATGAGATGCTGGCGGTGATCGGGAAACCGGGTGACTCATGGCTGAGC